>CAZLFP010000001.1:0-82536 GCA_964558935.1 uncultured Gammaproteobacteria bacterium
TTTTATCTTCAATTTTTTTACTTTTTTCATTGAAATCTGCTTCCATTTCGCGCTTTTTACACTCAAAGTCTCTTCTATTTCGAAAAGCTTTTTTACTTGCTCCCATTATTAAAATTCCTCTAATTTTAGATTATCAATCATTTTAATCAATTAACACAAAAAAAGGGAACACGCAGGTACACCCTGGTTATCTTCATATTCCGCTGAAAACGGACACCTATTCCGTTCAAACTAAAAGATTATAGTTCATGCAGAATCGCTTGAATCGGCTAAAGCTTTGTTCGAAGAGTTCATCAAGTGAAAAAATAATATCGCCTGTAAGTCTATTACACACATTTCCAACTATTTTGGATTTATACTGTTTATCAAACTTGAACTTTCCATCGTATTTCCCGGTTATTCTAATTGTATCCCCTTTGTTCATTTTGATTCCTTGTTTTAAATCTTTTAAAATGGGTTGTATATTTGTTCAGGTAGTGGAGCTCAACCAGGATCTGAGATTAAAGCTTGTTCAACCTGTCAGGGAACAGGTAAGATTACGCAGGTGCAGCAAACCATTTTAGGTGCCTTTCAGACTCAGTCCACTTGTCCGAGTTGCCAGGGTCAAGGTCAGATTTATGAACAAAAATGTCAGCATTGTCATGGACGGGGTACTACCAGTGGAAGTGAGCGGGTCAAGATCAAGATTCCGGCCGGAATTGAAAATGGTCAAATCATTAAAATGTCGGGTAAGGGTGAAACTTCAAAAAACGGTATCAGCGGAGATTTGTACTTACATGTTAAAATTAAAGCCAGTGCTGAATTCAACAGGCAGGGCAATGATATTCATTCTGTTAAACATATCAGTGTTAAACAAGCCATCTTGGGTGACAAGCTGGATGTGCAAACAGTCGATGGTTTGGTTAGTCTAAAAATACCTTCAGGAACTCAATCTCACACTAAGTTTAAATTAAAAGACAGAGGTATGCCGATTTTACGGGGTAGAGGCCGAGGTGACCACATCGTGGAAGTGATTGTCGATATTCCCAAGCATGTGGGTTGGGGTCAAAAAAAATTACTTGATCAATTAGAGATTTAATTATGTCTTTAGCCATTTCACTTGTTTTTTTATGCATGAGTGTTGTCGCATTAGTCATTACACTCTCAATCGTTTTGGGTTTAATCAGGACTAAGGGTGTACCGTTTATCAATACTCCCAGAGATAAGTATCAGGCCATTGTTCAAGCAGCAGCTTTAAAACCGGGACAAGTTGTTTATGACTTGGGTTGCGGTAATGCTGCTTTCTTGGTGTATGCGGCTCAGCAAGCCGGTATTTCCGGAGTTGGTTTTGAATTGACTCCCTGGCCATATGTGTGGGGTTTGTTTAATATTTGGAGAACACAGACTGCAGTTAAAATCTATTGGCAGGATTTTTTTAAAGTCAGCTTCAAGCAAGCAGATGTGGTGTATTGTTATTTGTTTCCTAAGATCATGACTGATTTAGAAGCTAAGTTTGAGCAGGAGATGCGGCCAGGAACCAAAGTGGTGAGTTATGGTTTTAAATTGCCGAATAGGGAACCGGATCAAGTTGTCGCTACAGATCCAAACAACGCAGATTTAGGTAAGATTTACATTTATGATTATTGACTATTTATAATTATCTAGCTATACTGGTTAGATGAAAATCAGCCGCCATCGTCTAGTGGCTAGGACGTCGCCCTCTCACGGCGAAAACCGGGGTTCAATTCCCCGTGGCGGTACCGGAGTTCGTTGATTGACAAAAAAATAGGAGGAATGGCAATGCAGATGAGTTTGAATATGCAATTTTCGCTCAGCAAACAACAGCGTAAAGAGATACGCAACCAAATGCTGTGCACTTGGTATGATCTGCTCGGCAGAGTGCGTAACTGTTACTACTCGCCATTAGCGGTCTGCCCGGGTTGTTATCGGGTGCTGGAACCACTGGAGATCATGCGGGGTTTCAATTCTGATCCTGCTGATTTTAAGACAACTTGTCCTAATTGTTCGGCTCGATTCATTGCTGAGTTGCAGTACAGTCAAACAGATGTACCCATGACCAGCCCCTTGCTGTGTCCGGTTCAAGTCTTAGCTCAACTGGAAATGATTGAGCAACCCGAAGACAAGGATTTAGCTGAATTTTTAACTCGATACCAGACAGTGTATCACTCATCTGTCATTCATTTCGGCAGTTTGAAGGCGGCATTCAAGCAGATTGGTGTCGAGTATTATCCGACTGAAAAGTTGCATCATCAGCTGGACATTTTCGACTCTTTGGGCAAATTGCCTGACACTTGGATCGCCCGGGTTTTCATGGTTTCACCTTCCACTGTCAGACGCCTGAGGAAGCAAAAGGGGATTCCAGCCTATTCATATCGTCTTGCGATGACACAGGACTAGTCATCATTTAACTCACTTGGTTGATTCCAAGTGAGTTTTTTAACTTGACAACTCTTATGAAATTGATTAAGATATGAGCGGTAAGGTGAAATATTTTAAACAAACGTATGGAACAAAATTCTAAACACATGTCTTATCGGATGGACGCCAACATTAAGCAAACAAATCCAGTTGGCGATTTTTGTGATGGTTTGGCCCAAGCAGTGTTTAGATTAGATAATTCAGAAACAAAGTATTAATTACATACATCTAAAAACTCTCTTGGCTAAACGGTCAGGAGAGTTTTTATGTTGTGAGTGCAACATAACTTGGCCGTTTAGCTAGGAGCCCCTTGACAACTGACTTAAGGAGGAATGAATCGTGACCAGTCAACAGGCCCAGCGCAATGTTTGGTTATACTTTATTTTTCAGATTGGAATTTTTCACCTGTTTTGGGGTCCAATTCTGATTCTGTATATCAATCAAGTGGCGGGCATGAGTTTGACCGAGATTTACTTGATGGAGAGTTTGTGCATCGCCGGTTTGATGATACTGGAAGTTCCCAGTGGCGCTTTAGCTGATCTTATCGGCAGACGCAAAGTAATAATCATCGGCAGCTGGCTGATGCTGGTTGAAACATTTTTCTTTGCTTTTGCCTGGTGTCCGCTCATGATTTGGACAGGCAATATTTTATGGGTACTGGGCTATTCATTAATCTCTGGCGCTGACGAGGCTTTGTTCATAGACAGTCTCAAGGTGCTCAAGCAAGATCATAATCGTCGAGCCTTGCTGGGTAAGATCAATTATTACCGCTATCTGGTTACAGCTGTCACCTCACTTATAGCTGGCAGTTTAGCTGAGATTGATTTGCGTCTGCCGATGCGTTTGGATATTATTACGCAACTGGCAGTCTGTTTAACAGCCTATTGTCTGGTTGAGCCGCCCCTTAAGCAACAAGCTGGCTACAACTTGAAACAACATCAGCTGAAGATTTATCACGGCATTAAGCAGGTGGTAAGCAGTTCTAGCTTAATCTGGCTGATTTGTTTTTCGGTTTTACTGTCAATTGTTTCTAAGATTTGGTTTTTTAGCTACAATCCCTATTTTGAACTGGTCGGATTAGATTTGGTCAACTTTGGCTTAATCTTTTGCGTGCTTAACCTGGTAGCAGCCATTTTTGGCCGTTTATCAGATCGTTTGTCAAAACTATTGGGAGATTTGGGTAGTATCACACTCTTGTTAAGCTGTTTGGCTTTCCCATTACTGATTATGGGCAGTTGGGCAAATCGAGCGACTGCTGGATTAGTGATAGTTCAAAATGTAGTTCGCGGTTATCAGGCTCCTTTTGTCAAGCATATTTTCCATGACTACGTAGAGTCAGACCATCGAGCAACAGTGAGTTCGATGCTGTCTGCCTGCCGAGGTTTTGGAGAATGGCTGGCTTTGGCCGGGTATGGCTTGCTCTTAACTAGCTGGTCTTTGACCGGTTGTTTGCAGCTGTTGGGTTGGCTAACGCTACTCGCTGGTTGTTTGTTAATAGCCAGTTATTGGCGGATTTTTCGCTGATTTCATCAAGACTTAAGCGCTTATTTCTAATTGAATTAGGCGCTTTACTTTTTTGCAGAATAATGTTAGAATTTAAATGAAATATCTGCTTTTAACTGTTAGATTAGATAATAATTTAATGCTAAATACATGCTGAAATTTTTAAAGAAGCGATGGCTATGGATAGTCCTGGTCATAATCGTGGTAGGAGGAGTTTATTACTGGTTTAGTACAAATCAGCCACCAGCTGTGGAATATTCCACAGAATTGGTTAAGCAAGGCGAGTTGATTCAATCTGTAAGCGCTACTGGTGAAGTTGAATCTGCTAACAATATTAATTTAAATTTCAAGACAACCGGTAAATTGAGTTATTTGGACGTGGACGAAGGTGATAAAGTGACAAGCGGTCAAATATTGGCTCGCTTGGATTCAGCTGGGTTGTCTGCTTTGGTTCAACAATACCGAGCCAATTTATATTCCGCTCAAGCAGACTTGGAAAGAGTCTTGGCCGGTGCATCAGCTGAAGACGTAGCCCTGGTTGAAGAAAGGGTTATGAAGGCAGAAAATGATTTAAACAGTTTACTTAGAGAGCAGACCAATGATTTGGCTTTGTATCAGGATAAGTTGATGGATTCTCTAAATAACGCTTCCTTTATTGGTGGAGTGGCGGTTGAGATAGTATATGATTATTTAATCAATGATGATACAACCACCGGTCTAATTACCAGTAATGTCAATCTCAGAAATCAGGTTGAGCATAATTACTACGTGGTAAGTAAGGCTTTGAGTTTGGTAAAACAGTCTTTTAGTGACTTAAGCGGTGAAGAAACACAGGCTGAAGTTATTAGTTTGGCAGATGATTTTAGCTTGGTTTTATCAGATATTAATCTCTGGTTGGATAATACATATAGTTTAGCAGATCATATTGTAGCCAATAATTATTATTCAGAAACAGATAAATCTACGATTAAGTCAGCCATTGCTTCTCAACAGTCCAGTGTGAATACTGCTTTAAGTAGCTTGCAAACCGCTAAGTCCAATTTAGCCAATGCCATTTCCAGTTATGAGACCAGTATTGAAGCTGCTGAAGACAATTTGGCTATCTACCGGGCTGAATTAAACAGCACCACTGCAGATCCCAGAGGTTTTGAAATTAAATCAGCTCAAGCTAAAGTTGACCAAGCTCAAGCTCAACTTAACAAAGCTCTAGCTGATTTAACAGATTATACCATTACTTCACCCATTGACGGTGTTGTGACGCGGGTCAACTTTGATTTAGGCGAACAAACGAATATGTCTGAACCGGTCGTTCAGGTTTTAAGCTTGGAGCAATTTGAGGTTAAATTGGATATTCCGGAATCAGATATTACCAAATTGGAAATCGGTGACCAGGTAGTTATTGAGTTAGATGCGTTTGGCAGTGACCATCAGTTCAATGGTACGGTCAGCTTCATAGATCCGGCCCAAACCGTGATTTCCGATGTTGTGTATTATAAAACAACAATTAGTTTCAATGAAGATTCATGGAATCAACAGATTAAACCAGGCATGACTGCAGATGTGACTGTGATTACAGCCCAAAAGTCAGCTGTGCTGTATATCCCACAAAGAGCGGTCAGATTAAAAGAAGCTAGTTTGGGTGAAGTGCCAGAAAAATACGTTGAAGTGTTGGTGGGAGAAGACCAAGTTGAGGAAAGAACAGTGGAAATTGGTTTAAGAGCTGATGGTGGTTTAGTTGAAATTATTTCAGGCTTGGAGCCAGGTGAATCAGTGGTCACTTTTAAAAAGGATAATACCAAATAGTCGCATAATTTATGGGCAGTGAAAAAAACAAACAGGTTTTAATCAAGGTTGAGGATTTAAAGAAGGATTATGTCAATGATGAAGTGGTGACAAAAGTGTTGCATGGTTTGTCTTTTAATATTCAGGCTGGGGAATTTTTAGCCATCATGGGTCCGTCTGGTAGCGGTAAATCCACCCTGATGCATATTTTGGGTTTTCTAGACAAATTAACGGACGGTAAATATTTTTTTAAAGACAGAGACGTTTCTAATTTAGATGATGATGCTCTGGCCCAGATTAGAAATCAAGAGATTGGTTTTGTATTTCAATCCTTCAATTTATTGCCTAAGACTTCAGTTTTTGACAATGTTAAATTACCTTTACTCTACAGTCAATATAAAGATCATGAGGAAAGAGTGGAAGACGCGATTAAATCAGTTGGCCTGTTTCACCGTGTCAATAACTATTCCAATCAGTTATCCGGTGGTGAAAAGCAGAGAGTGGCGATTGCCAGAGCTTTGGTAACTAATCCCAGTATTATTTTTGCCGATGAGCCAACAGGCAATTTGGATACCAAATCTGGCCAAGTCGTTATGGAAATACTGGAAGATTTGAACGATAAAGGACATACTGTAATTTTAGTTACGCATGAAAGCGATACAGCCAAACACGCTGAGAGAATAATTACCCTCAGAGACGGTTTAATTGTCAGCGATGAAAAAGTGACAGATAGGCGTTTGGCAAAAAATGGACAGTTAGTAAAATAATTGGTATGAACATCATAGAGAGCATAAAACTATCTTGCTCAGTTTTGCGAGCCAACAAAGCTCGCAGTTTTTTAACCAGCTTGGGCATAATTATTGGCATTGCTTCAGTGATTGTAATTATGTCAGTGGGAGCTGGTGCTCAAAGTTTGATTATCAATCAGATAGATTCATTGGGTAGTAATCTGATCGGTATTCTGCCCGGAGCTTCGGATGAAGACGGACCACCGGCTTCAGCTTTTGGTATTGTGATTACAACTTTGAAATATGAAGATGCTTTAGCCATTGAAGATCAGGTGAGTAATGTTGTAGCCGTTAGTTCCTACAATACTGGTGTGGGTACAGCCAGCTATCAGAGCAATAAAGTGGATGTGACTTACTATGGCGTCATGAGTTCCTACCCAGAGGTTGAAGAAACCAAAATTAGGCTAGGAAGATTTTTTAATCAGGAGGAAGAGCGGGGTAGTGCTAGGGTTGTGGTTCTGGGCTATTCAGCTGCCCAAGATTTGTTTAATGGATCTGACCCGATTGGTAAAAAAATTAAGATCAAAAAGGAATTTTTTGAAGTGATTGGCGTCTTAGAAGAGAGGGGTACGGTTGCTTTCCAAAACCAAGATGACAATGTATTTATACCTGTCTCCACAGCTCAGAAAATCATGCTGGGTATTCGTCATGTCAGCTTTATCCGAGTCAAAGTGAATGACACACGAAATTTAGATCAGGCAGTGGATGAGATTAAACTTTTGTTGCGAGATCGTCATAATTTGAAGAGTGAGGATGAAGATGATTTTTCAGTCAGAAATGTCCAAGAGGCGATTGAAGTTTTAAATAGTGTAACTGATGCCTTGAAATTTTTTTTGGCAGCAATTGCTGCGATTTCCTTGGTTGTAGGTGGGGTTGGTGTAATGAATATTATGCTGGCTGCAGTCAATGAGAGAATCCGTGAGATTGGCTTAAGAAAAGCGGTGGGTGCAAAAAGAGCCCATATTTTATGGCAGTTTGTCTCAGAGACCATTGCCATTACATTGCTGGGTGGATTAATTGGCATTCTTTTGGGCAGTGGCATTTCTGCTCTAGTCGCTTTTATTGCCAACTATCTGGGTTATGCTTGGGACTTGGTTATTACATGGCAGTCTGTTTTACTGGGCGTGGTGGTGGCGGCTGGTGTTGGCTTGGTTTTTGGATTGTATCCGGCTAACAAGGCAGCCAAATTAGATCCGATAACTGCTTTAAGATATGAATAATATGAGGAATGTGTTTGAAAAAATTATTTTACCCATCCAGTTGGCTTGGAAGTCTTTGGCATTGCACAAAGGCAGATCTTTCTTAACAATTTTGGGTATTATGATCGGTATTGGAGCAGTTATTGTCGTCATGTCAGCCGGAGAAAGCATTAAGGATTTAATCTTATCTGAATTTGAATCATTTGGTACAGATTACATCCAAGTTGAAGTCAAGGTGCCATCAACCGGCAGGAATTCAGCGGACAATGCCTCAGCTATTGGTCAGGGAGTGGAAATTACTACTTTTACCAATGATGATGTGGATGCGATTGGTGTTTTACCCAATATTTACAAATATGGATCGTGTGTCATGGCTCAGGATCTGGCTTCATATTTGGACCAGAACAAAGTGGTGAATATTATGGGATGTTCAACCGCCATCCCTGACATCATGGGTTTTAACATTGAATATGGTAGGAATTATACTGACCAGGAAGATGACCAGCTGGCCAGGGTGGTTGTCTTGGGTAGCAAGGTCGCTGAAGAATTATTTGGCAACACTGATCCTGTTGGTCAGCGCATCAAGTTGGGTAAGTTTAAATACAAGGTGATCGGTATTGTTGAGCCCAAAGGAGCCACCTTTGGCTTGGATTTTGATAACTTAGTTTATACTCCATTGCAAACCACCCAAAAATTGATTTTAGGCATTGATTATGTGATGTTTGCCACTTTAAAGGTTAACAATGTGGACAGGATTGATGAAACAGCAAACAATATTGTGATGACTCTCAGAGACAGGCATGATACAGACAATGAGAAAGAAGATGATTTTGCCGTTACTACCGCTAAAGAAGCTTTGGAAATAATTAACTCAGTTTTCGACGGTATTACTTTACTTTTAGTTTCCATTGCCGCTATTTCATTGTTAGTGGGTGGAGTTGGGATTATGAATATCATGTACGTTTCAGTCACGGAAAGAACTTTTGAAATTGGCTTGAGAAAAGCGGTCGGAGCCAAGCCCAGTCAGATTCGATGGCAGTTTTTGTGGGAAGCGATTGTGGTGACGGTATTCGGCGGTTTAATCGGTATTGTTTTGGGTATTTCTTTAGCCTTGGCTGTAAGTTTCATTGCCCAACAGTTTGGATATGATTGGGAATTTATTTTACCTCCCCAATCCATCCTACTCGCTTTTGGTTTTTGTGCTGTGGTTGGTTTGATTTTTGGCTATTATCCGGCACAAAAAGCCGCGCAAATGGATCCCATTACAGCCTTGGGTCATGAGTAATTTATGTCTCCTGGCTTATGATATTATCTCTGTCTTTAATTAAAAAAATAGATTGGCTGATAGTTACAGCGATAATCTTGCTTGCCTTATTCGGCTTGGCAGCCATCTACAGCGTTGCTTTGGGCCAAGGTTTGGGCGAGTTTTATAATTTCCAAAAACAGTTAGTCTGGTTGTTTTCCGGCATAGTTTTAATGCTGATGGTGGCTAATATTGATTACCGTTTATGGCGCCGATTTGGTTGGCTGGGATATGGATTGGCTGTGATTCTGTTGATTCTCGTGTTAACACCCTTGGGTTCTACGATCCGGGGTTCCAGAGGCTGGTTTGATCTGGGTTTTTTCAGCTTTCAACCGGTGGAATTGATGAAACTATTTTTAATTGTTGTGTTGGCGGATATTTATACTCGTTATGCCAGAACCATTCATACTTTTGCTCATCTGATAGTGGTTGGTATCATTATTTTACTGCCTCTGGGACTTGTCATAATCCAGCCAGATTTTGGATCAGCTATGATTCTATTTTTTACGTGGTTGATTTCTTTTATTTTGGTCAGTAAAAATCCCTGGCACCTGGTGACGATTATACTTTTCATTTTAACTTCCTTAGTTATTTCATGGTTTTTTATTTTTGCAGATTACCAGAAGGACAGATTAAGAACTTTTATCAATCCTGCTTTAGATCCTTTGGGACGAGGTTATAATGTTCAACAGTCGATTATTGCAGTTGGCGCCGGCGGATTTATGGGCAGAGGTTTGGGTTTTGGCAGTCAAAGTCAATTAAAGTTCATTCCGGAAAGCCAGACAGATTTTGTCTTTGCCGTAATTGCTGAAGAAATGGGCTTGGTAGGCGTAGCTTTACTTTTAGCTATTTTTGGTTTTTTGTTCTACAGGTTATATATCTTAGCTACCAGAGCACCGGATGATTTTGGTATGTTTATTGTGATCTTAACCATTATTCTACTGTTTGTGCATGTTTTTATTAACATTGGCATGGGAGTTGGCTTACTGCCTGTCACCGGTATTTCTTTGCCATTTGTCTCGTACGGAGGCAGTTTTTTGCTCGTGGTACTCATTCTAATTGGGATTTGCCTGAATATCTATGGCTTTAGCTTAAGCGCCAGAAAATATTGACGATTGACAGAGCTTTAGGCATAATACAAATATGCAAGATATCATTCCACCCGATTTTAATAAAGATCAATTACCGGAAGAAAGTTTGAGAAATATCGCTTACTGTCCGGTTTGTCATCATCATTACAACCCGATCCAAGCTAAAGTAGTGGAGGAGGGAAATGGTGCTCATTTGATTTATGTCAAATGTAATCGTTGTCAGTCTTCCATTCTGGCTCTAATACTAGCTGGCAGTTTTGGTATTAGTTCAGTCGGTTTAATAACTGATTTAGACAGTTACGAGGTTTCTAAATTTTGTCGCTTATCTCCGATTTCCAGTAACGAAGTCATTAAAGTGCATCAAAAATTGGCTGAAACTAAATATATACATCAATTATTTAGCTAAATTTAGATAAATATTTTTTAATTAAGTCACTTGATAAGTTGACTTTTTTAATTAAATTGGCTAAACTGAAATGGATATTAATTATTAGTCTTACTTATGACAATTAAATTAAATGCCAAACCACGCACGGTTGTGGGTAAAAAAGTGGCTGATTTAAGACAAGCAGATATTATCCCGGCTGTTTTATATGGTCATGGCGATAAAAATTTGAATTTAGCTTTGCCTTTCCAAGAATTTAATAAGGTGTTTGCTCAAGCGGGTGAAAATACCATTATTGATCTTGCTGTAGCAGGTACAGACCAGCCGATTAAGGTTTTAGTGGCCGATACTCAATTAGATCCAATTAAGAATCAGGTTATACATGTTGATCTCAAAAGAATTAAAATGGATGAGAAGATTACGGCTAACATCAGTATTAATTATATTGGGGAAGCACCAGCGGTTAAAGAGTTGGGCGGTATTTTTGTCCATAATTTGGATGAGCTGGAAATCAAATGTTTGCCTGGAGATTTGATTCATGAGGTTGATGTAGATATTTCCACTCTTAAGTCTTTTGATGATATAATTAGTATTGCAGACCTGTCTATACCTGCAACGATTGAAATCATAGGCCATGAACCGACAGATGTGGTGGCAACGGTTACTCCTCAAAAAGTGGAAGCCGAACCCGTTGTTGAGACAAGTTCTGCAGAAACTGAAGAACAAGCCAAGTCAGATGACAAAGACCAAAAAGATCAAGCACAAGATTCAGAAGCTAATTCAAAGCCAAAAGAAGACTAAGCCAGAGACTGCCAACTGGACTTGGTATTTAATAGCTGCCTGCATTGTCTTAGGTATAGTTGGCAGCTTTTTAATGATTTACGTTTGGTTTTACCAGGAAATCAGTAATATTCGTTTTCAGCACATAGATACCAGTCAGACCGCACGCAAATTGGATGGAGTGGAAGTTCCGGCTCATCAAGCCAATCTGTTGCCGGTTGCGATTATGATCGAAAACGAAAAAGATTCCCGTCCACCCGCCGGTTTGGTTGAAGCTAAATTAGTGTATGAAGTGCTGTCTGAGGGAGAAATAACCCGTTTTTTGGCCATCTATGATTTAACGGAAGATTTAGATAGAATTGGGCCGGTTCGAAGTGCACGTCCATATTATATCCAGATAGCCAAAGAGTATGATGCTCTGTATGTCCATTGCGGCGGCAGTCCAACCGCTCTGGCTCAATTAAAGCATGAAGATGAGATTGTGGATTTAAACGAATATTTTGGTTTTAATTCCGGCTATTTTTGGCGAGATAAGGGGAAGCTAGCTCCCCATAATTTATACACTTCAACGCAACTGCTTCAGTCTGCCAAGGATCATTATCGTTTGACAGATGATGTTTCAGATTTTACTTCTTGGCTGTATAAGTCAAAACCGGCTCAAACTCAACAGCCGGAACAGAGGATTGTCATTCCATATTCGCAAAGCAGTACTTACCAAGTAACCTGGCAATACCAACCTGAGGTTAATCTTTACCAAAGATGGCAAGACAACCGTCAGCATACAGATGAGTTGGGCCAAGGCGTAGCAGCAGATAATGTGGTTATTCTATTTGCTCAGACTCAGGTAATTGACGAAGTGGGTAGAAGAAAGATTGATCTGGTCGGCAGTGGTAGAGTTCTAGTGTTTAGAGATGGTCAGGTTATTGAAGGTACCTGGCAAAAGTTGGAAGCTTGGCACAGAACCACTTTTTTTGACAGCAACCAACAGGAGATAGTCTTAAACCAAGGACAAACATGGATTCAGATAGTGCCTCAGGAGTTAGTTGTGACGTATTGACAATAATTATTGTTTTACATATAATCTAGGCAGTCGCCACTACTTGGGGAAGGGGTGACTTGACACCAGGAGACAAATTTGACTCTCCCACCACGCCCATTATGGGCAGTCTCCGTCCCCGGGGCAAGCTCCTCCGACATTAGCTTGCCCCTCTTTTTATTGACAAAATATCTAATCTGTGTTAGTTTGTAGGTACATGGCCGAAGCCGGTCTTAGTGACCGGCCTAGCGCGATGCCCCGCTATGTGCCAGAGAGTGTTGAGTCCCGGTTGCCAATCCCTGGATTCATAAACTCCCCGTGTTAAGGGCAATAGCGGAATTTGGCTTATTGAGGTAGACTAACGTAGTCTACCTTTTTTGTTTAAATTTAGATAAAAAAATAGCTAATATGGATTAACTATTGACAAAATAATGAAAGTGTGTTATACTTGTAGTTATCATCTGAGAACAAGGAGAAAAAAAATGAAGTTCGCGTATGCCGGTTCAGCAACAGAGATGTAACTCTGTTGCTACATTCAGAGGGTTTTTGTCCCCGTTTGTACCCCGTCGAGATCAAACGGAGAGCCTAGAGGAAGCAGAGCCTCACCCCACATCTTGTGACTAACAATCACAGGTGTGGGGTTTTTAAAATTTTTAAAAAGCGATCTTTTCCGCTTAGGTCTTTTTCCAAGTTGCCATTAGAAAAATATTTATTGGCTAACTTCAAAGTTTGTTTGGACAGTAGGGTGTTTATTTCTAACATCACCAGTTGAGGTGTTTTTTTTAATTCTTTAATTTGTTGAAACAGTTTTTCAAATAATTCTAAATCTCCATAGAGGGCAGACTTGGGTTCAAATTTAATTGAGCCGTGTTTTTCAGTGTTTTTTAAATAGGGGAGATTGGCTAGGATGATGTCCGGATTTGTTTTGATATTTTTAAGCAAATCTGACTGAATGAATTTTATTTTAACTGTGTTTAATTTTGAATTTTGTTTGGCCACTTTTAAGGCAGAGGCGTATTTATCTGAAGCAATTACATTGAGGTGAGGTAATAGTTTTTTTAAAGTGATGGCGATACAACCGGAACCGGTACCAATGTCTAAAACAGTGATTTGTTTTAATTTATTAGCCTTAATGTAATCCATAGCTTTATCCACCAACTCTTCTGTTTCCGGTCTGGGAATTAAGACATGTTTGTTGACTTTAAAAGTTAAGCCATAGAAGTCTTTTTGATTTAAAATGTAAGCAATGGGTTCTTGCTTATTTCTTCTGTTTAAATGTTTATCGTATCTATCTTGTTGTTGTTGGGTTAACACATATTCCGGATGAGAATACAAAAAGCTTTTATCTTTGTTTAAAATGGAAGATAATAAAACCTCAGCATCTAAAAGGGGAGTGGGTGAGGTTTTAAGTCTTTGATTGCCTTTACTCAGATTATCTTTGATTGTCATTTAATCTATGTTTTCCTGTTCTTTTTCTTTTAATGCATCAATGATTATTTCAAGATTACCGTCTAAAATATTGGGAATATTATTAAAATTCATTTTAATCCGATGATCGGTAATTCGGTCTTGAGGGAAGTTATATGTTCTGATTTTTTCAGATCTATCTCCGGTACCAATCTGAGACTTTCTTTGGTCTCCCAACTTTTTTGCTTCTTCTTCTTGCAAATTGGCGAGAATTCTAGATCGCAGTACCATCATGGCTTTTTCTTTGTTTTGGTGCTGGGATTTTTCATCTTGGCAGGTAACTACAGTGTTAGATGGCAGGTGGGTAATTCTCACTGCTGAATCTGTCGTATTGACAGACTGTCCGCCATGACCACCGGCTCTGAAGACATCAATTCTTAAGTCTTGAGGATTGATTTCCAGATCCACTTCTTGTGCTTCCGGTAGAACGGCTACGGTGACAGTTGAAGTATGGACGCGTCCCTTTTTTTCCGTTTCCGGAACTCTTTGAACTCGGTGAACGCCACTTTCATATTTCATTGTCCCGTAGACATTTTGACCGGTAATTTCAAAAATTACTTCTTTGAAGCCACCAATACCAATGCGGTTGGCAGATATTAACTTGGCTTGCCACTTATTCTTTTCAGCTAAACGTGAGTACATTCTAAACAGTTCAGCGGCAAACAGAGCAGATTCATCTCCACCAGCACCGGCTCTGATTTCCACGATCACATTTTTTTTGTCATTCGGATCTTTGGGAATTAACAGAGATTTAATTTGTTTTTCCAAATCTTGAATTTGTCTTTCCAAGGTGTTTTTTTCTTCTTCAGAAATCTGTTTTAATTCCTCATCACCTTGGTTGTCGGCAATCATTTGCTCGGTTTCCTTAAGTTGCTCTTGAGCTTTATCCCAAGCTGTTTTCACTCGGATGATTTCCTTTAAATCTTCATACTCCTGAGACACTTCTTTCATTTGTTTCGGATCAGAAATAACCTGCTCATTTTGGAGCAGTCTTTCCAATTCCTCAAATCGTTCTTTAAGTTGTGCTAGTTTTTTATCCATTAGCTTAATTATACCTTAAATAAAAAGAACTCACTATTCTGCTGAGTCCTTTTATGATTTCAAATGTTACTTGTCTGTTTCAATTTTAGACCTTTTGGCTGCCTGTAATTCTTTTTGTTTGGCTTTTTTAGCTTTTTTGCCGGTAATTGTTTCGGCTTTAGCTTCCAACTTCTTCTGGAATTTATCGACTCGTTTGGCAGTATCTACCAATTTTTGCTTACCGGTGTAAAAAGGATGGCATTTGGAGCATATTTCAACATTGATGTCTTTTAAAGTGGAACCAACTGTAAAAGTATGGCCACAAACACAAGTGACTGTCGCCTGGTTGTAATAGTCTGGATGGATATCTTTTTTCATATGAAATATTATTTGAACTAGACTTATTGTAAGCATAATCCGAAGAAAAGTCAAGCCTTGATTTCTAATTTTAAATATGATAATCTGCAAGTACCTACCAACGTGCGGTAGGAGGTCAGACTCCGTCTTGCCTTCTGGGAGTGGATTGCAAAAAATTGCCCCTCATACGCAGCAACTGCTACCCAGAAGGCAAGACCTTTTTTATTTGACAATTTAGCTTAATAATGTTAAATTATCTAAGTTAATCATAATCACTCATGCTTTCTAATAATTATCCTTGCTCATATTTTGAGTTATGAAAGCAGAGGTAGAAAGGACAAGTATGCAATTACCCACAATTTTGGAATTACTCCAATCCGGTGTCCATTTTGGCCACCAAAAAAGCCGCTGGCATCCTAAGATGGCAGATTTTGTGTTTATTGAAAGAAACAATGTTCATGTTATTGATCTGGAAAAAACTTTAGAACAACTGAAGTTGGCTTTAGATTTTGTACAACAAGTTATTAAACAAGACGGCACTATTTTGTTCATTGGCACCAAAAAACAGGGCCAAGCGATTATTAAGAAGTATGCCCAAGAGGTGAATATGCCATATATCACTGAAAGATGGATTGGCGGTATGTTCACTAACTTCAGCAATGTTAACAAATTGATTAAAAAGTACAAAGATTTTATCGAGAAAAAGGAGTCTGGTGCTTTGGCTAAGTACACTAAGAAGGAAAGAGTGGAATTTGACAAGCAAATTGACAAACTGGAAAAGTTCGTCGGTGGCTTGGTTAATTTAAAAAAGATTCCGGAAGCCATTTTTGTGTTAGATGCTAAACAACAGAAGACAGCCATTGCCGAAGCCAGAAAAAAGCAAGTGCCTATTATCGGTTTTTGCGACACTAATATTAATCCTGAGATTATGGATTATCCGATTCCAGCTAATGATGACGCTGTTAAATCGATTGAAAAAATTACCGCCTTGGTAGCAGAGGCTATCCAAGAAGCTCAAAACCAGAAAAATAACAAATAATAGTTAAAGCCATGGAGATTAATTTGCAAACCATTTCGGATTTACGTGCTCAAACCGGAGCTGGCATTGCCGATTGCAAAAAAGCTTTGGAAGAAGCTAATGGAGACATTGCCATTGCCATAGAAAATTTGCGCAAAAAGGGAGAATTAAAAGCCGCTAAAAAGACAGACCGGGCCACTAAAGAAGGTTTGGTCGCCTTAGCTCAAGAAGATAACAAGGTGGCGGCCGTGGTTTTGGCTTGCGAAACAGATTTTGTGTCTCGCAACCAGGATTTCATACAAGTCACAGAAAATTTTGCTCAGACCTTGCTTCAAGCGGAAGATTTAGAGCAGTTCAAAGCCCAAGCTGAGGACCGAATTAAAAGCGAGTTAATCGTCAAAATTGGCGAGAACATTCAACTGGCAGATTACGGAGTTTTAACCGGAGAAACAGTGGGCAGTTATCTGCACAGCAACAAGAAAACCGCGGCTGTCGTGGTACTGTCTGGTGGCCAAGTTGAATTGGCGAATGATTTGGCCATGCAAGTGACTGCCATGTCTCCTCAATACGTAAGACCGGAAGATATTCCGGATGAAGAAATTGCTAAGGAAAAAGAAATCTACCGTGAGCAATTAAAAGCCGAAGGCAAGCCAGAACAAATTTGGGATAAGATTATTGAGGGTAAATTAAATAAATTTTACCAAGATGTTTGTCTAGAGCATCAGGAATATATTAAAGATGATTCCAAACGAGTTAAAGATTTGTTGGGTGAAGTAAGGATTGTAGACTTTAAGAAATATAGTGTTTAATATGCAAATTGCTTTGGTTCAATTTTCGTCTTGGGACAAGGTTTATTATTTTAATCCGAACGATTTGAAATTGAAACAAGCAGATTGGGTGGTGGTTACGACTGAATTCGGCAGTGAAGTCGGCAAGATAATTGGCTTTAAGGAATTGTCTGAATCAGAGTTAAAGGAGATCGAGGATCTAAAACCGATCGATCGAACAGCCACGACTGAAGCTTGGGAAGTTGTCAATACGGTAAATGATCGAGATAAAAAGAGCCAAGCCTTGGATTTTTGTCGTCAGGCTGCCAAGAGGCATAACTTGGAAATTAAGATAGTCGACTGTCATTTTTCCTATGACGACAGAAGACTGACCATTGCTTTTATTGCCGACGGTCGAATAGATTTTCGTGAATTGGTTAAAGATTTGGCCAGACATTTCCAAAAATCCATCCGTTTGCATCAATTGGGTGTCAGAGACGAAGCTAAAATCGACGGAGATATTGGTCCATGCGGACGCGTTTTATGTTGCGCCAGCTATTTAAAGGAATTGGGCAATGTCTCTTCAGATTTGGCGGAACAGCAACAAATTGCCCACCGAGGTTCTGACCGGTTGTCCGGAGTATGTTCCAGATTAAAGTGTTGCCTAGCTTATGAAAAAGATTTGTACGACAAATTGGCCAAAAAACTGCCTGCTATTGGCACCAGAGTCAGGACTAAGCATGGTCGGGGAGAGATTATTGGTTGGCATGTTCTAAAAGGAAGTGTTGATGTTAAAATAGATCCGGAAGCTGGCAAGGAAGATGATAGACCCCTGATTGTGGAAGTACCGATTAAAGATTAGAGTATCAAATATTACACTTAACCAGGTGTAATATTTTTTTTTCATTTTTTTTGGTATAATACCAGTAATCTAATCCATAACTCATTCCCATGCTTAAAATTGCGATTAACGGTTTTGGCCGAATTGGCCGAGCAGCTTTTAAAGTGGCGTTAACCAAGCAGAATTTACAAGTGGTAGCCATTAATGACTTAACTGAAGCTAAGCTACTGGCTCATTTACTCAAATACGATACTGTATACGGTACGCATCCCGCTAAAATTAGTGCCACTCATCATCAGTTGAAAGTGGACGGGCAGGTCATTCCTTTTTACCAACAGCCAGATCCGGCCAAATTGCCCTGGCAGGAATTGGGAGTAGATATTGTTTTGGAATGTACCGGTTTTTTTAAGACACAAGATGCGGCTCAAGCTCACTTGAAAGCTGGTGCTAAGCGGGTGATTATCTCAGCTCCAGCCAAGGATGAAGTCACTAAAACACTGGTTCTGGGTACTGCCAAGACAAGTCAGACACTTAAAAAGCCTTTGAGAGATAAAATTATTTCAATGGCCTCTTGTACCACCAATTGTGTAGCGCCTATTATCCAGATTTTACATGATACTTATGGAGTAGACAAAGCAATTATGACCACCGCTCATGCTTACACCTCCACCCAGAATTTAGTGGATGGTCCAAATAAGGATTTAAGACGAGCCAGAGCAGCTGCTGCCAATCTGATTTTAACCACCACCGGTGCGGCTATCTCAACCACTCAAACCATTCCCCAGCTGAAAGATAAATTTCATGGTATTGCTTTGAGAGTGCCCATCACTTGTGGTTCAATTGTCGATTTGGTAGCTGTTTTGAAAAGAAAACAAGTTACTTCAGATGATATAAATCAGGCTTTTTTAAACGCTGCCAAAAAACCAGATTACCGTAGAGTATTGAGTGTCAACCGTTTGCCTTTGGTTTCTTCGGATATCGTCGGCAATCCGTATTCAACTATTATTGACGCTGACTTTACTCAAGTAGTAGGCGGTAATTTGGTTAAGATCATGGCTTGGTATGACAATGAATGGGGTTATTCCAACCGGCTGGTGGAAATGGCTCAGAGTTTAAAGTAGTTTAGTCAATTATTATAAAAAAGGGCCTACTTAATTCGTAGGCCCATCGTGGTAATCGATGTCGAGTTCATCGATCATTTTTTTGAGGTTTTCCGAGGACGGTTCGGGTGGACAAGCTTGATCCGGCTTTTCCGGTTCAACCTGTTCAGATTCTTCGGTTGCCTCAAACTCTTCTGATCTGTCAAAAACACAGTTAAGCGTGTTGATGATAGAACAGAAAAGATGAGTCAAGTCACTCTCAGTGTAAACAAAAGATTCTTTGGTGTCCGGATTGAATATGCTACAGGTTAAGCCCAGACTTTCATTGGCTTGACCTTCGACGCATTGTTCAATTTCCAAACTACCTTCCAGAGCCGCTGCTTTGCTTTGCATGAATTTGTCCAAGCTGGATAGCTGCCAGCGGGTTAGGCGATTGCAAGCTTCCACATACAAGCGGTATAGCAGGCGACCTTCAGCTAGACTGATTTCATACTCGTAGAAACCATCGATCAGGCATCGTTCACGCTTCATATCTCGGCCCTCCTTGGTTTAGACTGCAGGACTGACTTTATTATTCCCAATATCTGCTTAATAGTCAAACAGTTGACAGCAGTTTTGGATCTGGTACAATGAGCGGAGCAGTAGTTTCTGTTGGCAGTACATAGGAGGAAAGTGTCATGTCAGTCAACTGGAGTGAAGTCAATGTGGATTGGAGTAATGCCACTCCTTTCGCGCTGAAGTTGCGTGAACGCATTGAAGGTCGGAGATTTGACCATGAGATCTTGGATGGAGAAGAAATTAGAGCCTTTCTTAAGGTTGAAACAGACGGTTTAACTCTGAGTGTTCATCATTGTGATTTAACGCGAACCAGGGTTTTACTTTTGTCAGGCATGATTCTGGCGATTGTCGAGATTGGCCAGAATCATCTGATTCCCAAATGGTGCGGTCCGACTTTTGAAGCTGACAGCGGCATCGGTTCTGAACAGGAAAGATACAAGAAGAGATATGCCTTCTTGTTGGAAATTGACAAGCAGCTTGTCGATGGAATCAACATCCGGTACATTTCGGCTGATCAGGTGTTTCGAATGCCGCATCGGGCACCGGCCATCTTGTATGTCGAGTCACGGAAAGATTTCTGATTATTTGTGGGGAAGCGACCGAGGATCGCTTCCCACTTCTTTTTTGACTGTAGATCTTGCTAAATTTAAAATAATTTGCTAAAGTTATAAACGTCTAAAACATAGCTTAACTATGGCACAAAAATGGTTGCATAAGTTATTTAACCCTGGTCCGCGCGGTAAACTACGCTGGGCGGTTTTTGGTTTGTTAATCGTCTTTGTTTTGGCTGTCTTCTTTAATGTCATTGGCTTTGCCAATCCTGGAGCCGATTATGTTAACAGCGCATTAAAACAAGTGCCTGCTATTAGTGGTCTTAAAATCTGGCCAGCTGTCGAGACTAATCCGGTAGATAACAGTAAGGTTTTGGTATGGAAAAATTTGGCTGAGATAGATTTTAACACTTATGGCATGCCGTTTCGCCTGGGTCTAGATTTGCTGGGCGGCACTCACTTGGTTTACCAGGCTGACTTGTCCCAGGTAGATCCAATGGAACATGCGCAAGCAGTAGAAGGTGTTAGAGATGTGATTGAAAGACGAGTAAACGTGTTGGGTGTTTCCGAGCCCTTGGTTCAAACCAACAAAGTTGACAATGATTGGCGGGTGATTATTGAATTAGCTGGCGTGTATGATGTTAACCAAGCCATTGAGATGATTGGTGAAACTCCGCTGCTGGAATTTAAATTGGATACTGGCAGAACAACTCAATTGGATCCCGAACAACAAGCGCAACTGGACCAAGCCAATGCTGAGGTTAAACAGCTAGCCCAAGAGGTGTTAGAGCGGATTGTTAACGGTGAAGATATCGCCAGTTTAGCTGCTGAGTATTCCGATGATCCGGGCAGTAAGGAAAACGGTGGATTGTATCAAGGAGTGACTCAGGGTATGTTTGTGCCGGCTTTTGATGAAGTTATTTTTAATCAATTACAAGCCGGAGAGCTTAACCCAGACTTGGTTGAAACTCAGTTTGGTTACCATATTATTAAAAAAGAAGCGGAAAATGAGGTTGACGGTCAAAGACAAGTGGATGTCAGACATATTTTATTGGCTGCCAAGACACCAGCTGATTTTGGATGGTCTGTTGAGCCAGAGTGGGAGAATACGGGTTTGACCGGTCAGCATCTGAAAAAAGCGACTGTCTATTTCCAGCAACAAGCCAATATTCCGCAAGTTCAATTAGAGTTTAACAACGAGGGGTCAGATTTATTTGCAGATATTACTCGCAACAATTCTGGTAAAATGTTGGGTATTTTTTTAGACGGTTATCCAATCAGTCTGCCTAGAATCAATGAACCGATTTTATCTGGAGAAGCGGTTATTACCGGTGATTTCAGTCCTCAGGAAGCTAAACTCTTAGCTCAAAGATTAAACGCCGGAGCTCTACCGGTGCCCATCAATCTCATTTCTCAAACCACTGTCGGTGCTAGCTTGGGTGCAGCTTCAGTTGAAAAAAGCTTAGTGTCCGGTATTTGGGGGTTGATATTGGTAGCCATCTTTATGATTATAATCTACCGTTTGCCGGGTATTATGTCAGTTTTGGCTCTGGCTTTGTACACCGCTTTAGTCTTGTTGGTCTTTAAATTAGGCGGTGTCACCTTGACTTTGGCTGGTATTGCTGGCTTTATTTTGTCCATTGGTATGGCGGTGGATGCTAATGTTCTAATCTTCGAAAGATTGAAAGAGGAATTAAAGATTGGCCAGGATTTAACCACAGCTGTCGAACAGGGTTTTAATCGAGCATGGAGTTCCATTCGAGATTCCAATATTTCTTCCCTGATCACTTGCGGGATTTTATTTTGGTTCGGCTCCAGTATTATTAAGGGTTTTGCACTAACCTTGGGTTTGGGTATTCTGGTCTCAATGTTTTCTGCAATTGTCGTAACCAAACAATTTTTAAGATTAATTGCCAAGTGGCCGGTGAGTAAGTTTCTATGGTTGTACGGCTTGAATAAAAAATAGTATGCAATACAGTATTGTTAAAAAAAGAAATTTTTTCTATCTGGTGTCTGCCAGCTTAATGCTTGCCAGTCTTATTAGTTTAAGTGTTTGGGGTTTGAAACTGGGTATTGATTTTACCGGTGGCAGTTTAATGGAGTTGAATTTTAGTCAGTCTCGACCGGAGAGTCAAGAGATCAAAGATGTTCTGGCTGAGTTTGACCTGGGAGACATTAAGGTTCAATCGGCAGGTGAGACTGCCGTGATGATTCGCTTTAAAGATATTGATGAAGCGATGCATCAGCAGATTCTAGATAAATTGAAATCTACTTACCAAGTGGAGGAAGAGTTGACTTTTGAAGAACAGCGTTTTGAATCGATCGGACCGGTGATTGGGCAGGAATTAAAACAAAAAGCTGTTTGGGCGATTGGTCTGGCGGTGGTGATGATTATCTTATACATTGCCTATGCTTTTAGACAGGTGTCAAAACCGGTGGCTTCTTGGAAATTTGGTATTGCCGCAATTCTGGCTTTAATTCATGATATTGTAATCGTTACCGGCCTATTTTCTGTACTTGGTCACGTTCAGGGCGTGGAAATAGACTCTTTGTTTATTACTGCTTTGTTAACGATTTTAGGTTTTTCCGTGCATGATACCATTGTGGTTTTTGACAGAACAAGAGAAAACTTAAAAAAGCATTACACTGCCGATTTCGAAGAAGTGGTCAGCGACAGTGTCAACCAAACCATTACCAGATCCATCAATACCTCAGTGACCACTTTACTTGTTTTAGTTACCATGTATATATATGGTGGTTCAAGCATTGCTAATTTCATTCTAGCTTTAATTGTTGGAGTGATCATTGGAACATACTCTTCAATTTTTGTGGCTAGTCCCATTATTGTAAGTTGGCAGCGTTGGGATCAGAAACGCAAGTCTGCTTAACTAAGCAGCACTGGGAGGGAAGATTATGAATTGGAAGTTAGTTATTGGCGTTAAGAGACTGTTGGGCCTGCCAGTGATTGACTGGTCAAAGATTAACTTTAGGGATATGAATCATGCCTTGGGGTTGGGTTATTGCTATCTGCCCAAACCGGGCTTGGATGAAGGTCAATTACCGGCAGATTTTGATCCGGATACCAGACCGGATCTGTTTCTCAAACATAAGCTGACTCAAGCAGACAGGCACGCCATACAACGCCTTGTTCGTCCTCGCAAGTAGCCAAGATTCGTTCTTGGCTCTTATTATTGTGAATATTATACCATTTGTTTGACAAAAATAATTATTCTTGATATAATTAAAACATCAAGTCAAGATATTGGTATTTTTTGTTTAAATTTAGACAAATATACCTCATTATTGATTACTAAAAATATGTCAATATTAGATCAGGTTAGAAAAAATCAATTTCAAGAACAATTAGCCGGTTTCAATCCTGTTGAAACCCTGGCTATTTTATTTTCTCGTTTATCTGAGAAAGAAAAAGATATTCTGGAACGCAGATTCGGCTTATCTAGCGGAGACAGACAGACTTTAGAAGAGATTGGCGGTCAATATAACATCACTCGGGAAAGAGTTAGACAGATTGAGAATTTAAGCATCAAGAAATTGAAAGATTTAGAGGAATTGAGGGCTGAAATTTCTCAAGCTGAAAAGGTAACTGCTCAATTATTGGAGCAGTACGGAGGTGTTATGGAAGAGTTATTCTTTTTAGAGCATATCTTAAGCTATTTGGAAGATCATCCCAACAGTCAGAATGCTTTATTGTTTTTGGCTGAATATATCTTTTCTGACAACGTTAACAAAATTCACTATGACAAAGAATTTAACAATTTATGGACAGTAGGATCGGTTGATGTTGATACTCTTAAGCAAGTTATCAACCAGATGGTTAAATTGATTCAACAGCACGGCAAACCCATAAAATTGAATGATTTGTTAGCTCAGTTCAAGGAATCGGATTATTTTCAGAAGAATCGAGATAAATTCATTACAGCCACTACTTTCTTAGACGTGACTGATGAGGATATTGACAAAATTTTGGAAAGCTACTTAAGAGCATCGCGCAAGATTAAACAAAATTTATTTGATGAATGGGGTCTGATTACTTGGGGTAGTGTACAGCCTAAGAAAATTAATGATAAAATATATATAGTAATGAAAAAGGCGAACAAGCCTCTGCATTTTACAGAAATTGCCCAAGCGATTAATGAGACTAAATTCGACGACAAAATTGCTTACGCGCCAACCGTCCATAATGAATTAATCCTGGATGACAAGTATGTCTTAGTGGGAAGAGGTATTTATGCTTTAAAGGAGTGGGGTTACAAACCCGGCAGCGTAGCTCAAGTTTTGGAAGATTTACTCAGAGAACATGGCCCTTTATCTAAGGATGAGATCATTGAAAAAGTGTTGGAACGTAGAAATGTTAAAAGCTCAACAATCTATTTATCTTTGATGAACAACAAGAATATTAAGCGTACCAAGGATAATAAGTACATGTTAGTGGAAGGTAAGTAATTGGTACTTAATGGCTGCTGATCTTCGGTAGCCATTAGAGACCAATCTCAGGTGACAAATTATGGGAATTGAAATATCTTTTAATTTTGAGGCCTGGCTAGCAAATTTACTGGCCTTTGGTTCTCAACCACCAACTCTCATTGCCTGGCAGCTGTTTATACAAGGCGGCTGGGTGATTTTTTTAGTTTTAATCATCTATGTTTTCTACCTTACTTGGCTGGATATGCGCCAAGGCAAGTTTGCCGGTAAATGGCAGCATGTTTTATTAGCCATAGATATTCCCAGAAACAACGAACAAACTCCTAAGGCTGTGGAAAGTGTATTTGCGGCGTTGGCTGGAACTCAATCCAGCGGTAATTTAATCGATATCTACTGGGAAGGTAAGGTTCAAGAAAGCTTTTCCTTTGAAATCGTCTCTTTAGAAGGCTATATTCAATTTTTAATTCGTACACCCAGTCATTACCGAGACTTAATCGAAGCTGCCATTTACGCCCAATATCCCGAAGCAGAAATTACAGAAGTCAATGACTACACAGCTGATTATGCCAAATTGACTTTTCCAAATCAAGAATACAAACTTTGGGGAACTGAGTTTGTGTTGGTCAAGGATTATCCTTTTCCCATTAAAACCTATCCTGAATTTGAACATACTTTGAGTGGTAATTTTTTAGACCCCATGGCTGGTTTGTTGGAGATTATGTCACGATTTGGACCCGGTGAACAGATTTGGTTACAGTTTGTAGTCACTCCATTGAAAGCCCCGGGTTGGGATGAAAAAGCGGTCAAAGTCTTGAAGGCCTTCAAAGGTGAAGACTATACACCTCCACCCACCTGGGAAGAAAAATACATTGTAAAGCCTGTGACCTTACTCTTATGGCCCATCACATTTATTATGAATGAGATTTTCGGCTTAGGTGGATCAGGAGCAGAAAAAAAAGAACCAGATCAATGGAAAATGTTTAAAATTTCTCCTGGTGAACGCCTGGTCTTTGAAAAAATAGAGCGTAAACTGAGCAAGCATGCTTTCAACACCAAATTTAGATTTATCTACTTAGGTAAAGCTGAGGCTTTTAGCAAACCCAAAGGAATCGGTGGTATTATTAGTGCTATTCAGCAGTACAACACCACGGATGCCAATGGTTTTAAACCGGGCGGTAAAACCAAAACCGGAGCAGATTATTTTAATGTGGCCAAGAGAACAGCTCAGCGTCAGAACGCCATTTTACGCAATTATGTCAATAGGAGTAATTACTATGGAGAAGCGCCCTCGGCCATGAAATTAAACACCGAAGAATTAGCTTCCCTTTGGCATTTTCCAACCATCTTAGTTAAAGCGCCCTCAGTGGAAATGGCCGGTTCCAGACGTGCCGTACCTCCTTCACGCCTACCATACCAAACAGCCAATCAGGCTCCGGCAGCTGCTATTGTTGAACCACCCGCTGCTACAGTGCCATCACCGGTACAGGCTCCTCAAACAGTCAATGAAACTTCTTCAGATGACACCCGTCCTTCAGAGCCGACTCCACCCCCTAACTTACCGACCGTTTAATGATATAATACATACAGATGGAAGATTTACAGATCGACAAAGTAACAGGCTTTGCTGAAACCAATTTCCGCAACCAGCGGAGAGCTTTTGGCATTAAGCGAGATGACAGGCGTCGTCATATGTATATTATTGGTAAAACCGGTATGGGTAAAACCACACTATTGGAGAATATGGTTTTAGCTGATGTTATTAACGGTGAAGGTTGTTGTTACATTGATCCTCACGGAGATACTGCGGAAAAGATTTTAAATTTCATACCCAATAACCGAGTTAACGATGTTGTTTATTTTAATCCGGCCGATGTAAATTTTCCCATCGCTTTCAATATTTTGGAAGCAGTGGAAGAAAAAGATAAGCATTTAATTGCTTCTGGCTTAGTGGGCGTTTTTAAGAAGCAGTTTGCCGACAGCTGGGGACCTAGATTGGAGTACATTTTGCGCAATGCCATTTTGGCTTTATTGGATTATCCCGGCAGTACTTTGTTAGGCATCATGCGGATTTTAGTGGATGATAAATACCGTAAAAAAGTGGTTGAAAAGATTAAAGATCCGGTTGTAAAATCTTTTTGGACCAATGAGTATACCAAATGGAATGAAAGAACCCTGCAAGAAGTCATTTCTCCCATTCAGAATAAGGTTGGACAATTTTTGTCTAATTTCTTAATTAGGAACATTGTTGGCCAGGTGAAATCCACCGTTAACATGCGAGAGATTATAGATAACAAGAAGATTTTAATTATGAACTTGTCCAAAGGTAGAATTGGTGAAGACACTATGCAATTACTCGGCTCCATGATGGTGACCAAGTTGTATTTAGCTGCCATGAGCCGGGTGGATATTCTGGAAAAAGAACGACAGGATTTTTTCTTGTATGTTGATGAGTTTCAAAATTTTGCGACTGACAGTTTTGCCGACATTCTATCTGAAGCCAGAAAGTATCGCTTGAATTTAATTATTGCTCACCAGTTTATTGAACAACTGCCTGAAAATGTGGTAGCAGCAGTTTTTGGTAATGTGGGCACTTTGATCAACTTTAGAGTTGGAGCTTCAGATGCCGAGACCTTGGTTAAAGAATTCTCTCCCGTTTTTACAGAAGAGGATTTGGTTAATTTGCCGGCTTTCAATATTTACCTCAAATTGATGATAGATGGTGTGGCTTCAGATCCTTTTTCCGCTGCCACTTTACCACCTTTATTTGATGAAATGGTGACTAACAATTTTGAAAAAGTGATTAAAGTTTCCAGAGAAAGATATGCACATCCTAGGACGGTAGTTGAAGACAAGATTAATCGTTGGTCAGCTATGGATTTAAGTGACAAGGTTATGCAGGCAACCGGTAACAGAGGAGATGGAAAGGGTCAAGCCGGTGGTCAAATCAAGAAAAAGAAAGTGGAAGACAAAAAGAATAAGACCATTAAAATCAATTGCTCATTATGTGGCAAAGAGGATTATGTCAATTTCCAGCCGGATCCTTCCAAACCCATTTACTGTGATGATTGTTATGAGCGAGTCAGAGAGAATCGACGAACCAAAAAAGATGATCGGAATGTTAATTTGGATCTAATTGAAAAGTCTGCTCAAAAAAAAGTTCAGAGTATTAAATTGGCAGCAGCTGTCAAACAAACACCGGTCAATTTCAAACCCACTCAACAACCCAAAAGAAGTAAACAAGCTCCGGTAAAAATAGATGAAGGTCAAGTTGTTAAAATGGATTAAGACCCGCCTGAAGGGCGGGTTTTGTAATTGAAGAAAAAAATTAGAAGTGGTATAGTTGAAGTATGCTTGAAATGATTATTTCAACTTTTTATTTATGTCTACCAGCTTATGTAGCCAATATGCTACCGGCCGTATGTTCGAGGTGGCATTGCTTTAGGTTTTTGGGCAAGCCGGTTCACGAGCGAGCATTCGGAGATCATAAGACTTGGCGAGGCCTGGTGGTCGGTACTATCGGGGGTATAATTGTAGCCGGTCTTCAGAGTTTAATTACAACCGGTTATGAAATTATAGATTATAATCAAACATGGTGGCTATTTGGTTTCTTGGCTGGTTTAGGCGCAGTTCTAGGAGACTTAACTAAGAGTTATTTTAAGCGACGAATTGGCTTTAAACCCGGTGAACCTTGGCTGTTTTTTGATCAAGTGGATTACCTGGTGGGTTTTTTTTGCTTTACGTCCTTCATTGTGTATCCGACTTGGCAGTTAGTGGCCATCGGTTTGATTCTGAGCTTAATTTTACATCCTTTGGTTAATCTTGTAGCTTATTATTTAAAAATAAAAGCCGTGTGGTGGTAGTATGGCCAAAAAAACAGCTTTAATCATCTATAATCCGACTGCCGGATTGGACTCTAAATCACAAGTGGATGTTTTAATTGATCAAGAGCTTGCCAAGTTGGGTTTTGAGACGGATTGGTTTATTTTAGACCAGCACTTTGAGAAGAATATTCAGACCTATGATCTATTGCAAGTTAAATTAGTCGTGGCGGTTGGAGGAGATGGGACAGTGAAAGTAGCCGCTCGTTTAATTCTGGATCAGGCTTTAGACGTACCCTTGGCCATTCTGCCCTTTGGCTCAGCCAATGTGGTAGCAGCGGAAATGGGTATTCCTTTCAAGCTAAAAGCGGCTTTAAAGGTATTGGCTCAATATCAGAAAACAAAAATTGATGTTGGTATAATTAACAACCGTTGGTACTTCTTGGTTGGTTTTTCTTTGGGTTATGTTTCGCAAATTGTGACCGGTACCACCATTGGACTTAAAAAACGCATGGGTTTTATTGGCTATATATTAAGTTTGTTTTTTAACAAATTCAAGATCCGTAAGTATAAATTTCGGATTAGTAACGGTAAAAAAACATGGTGGTTACGAGGCAATAGTCTGGTGGTTTTCAACATGGTTAATTATTATGGGCTTAAACCCAAAAAAATTATCAGTCCGACTGACGGTTTGCTAAATTTGTACGTCCTAACCAATAAAACATATTTGGAAATGATCAAGGCCTTTATCTATAGCTTGATCTTCAGTCGAGTTAAAAAACTAATCTATGACTTTGACAGTCGATATTTCAAGATCGATTTAAGATTTAAAACCAAAACCTGTCAGTTGGACGGAGATTATCTGGAATTGCCTAAAAGTTTAGAGGTTGTGGTTTTGCCAAAGAAATTAACAGTTATCAGTAATTTATGAGTCGAGTAGCAGTCGCTTTAAGCGGAGGAGTAGATTCAGCAGTGGCAGCCGCCATCTTACAAGACCAAGGACACGAAATAACCGGTGTTTTTGTGGATTTTTGGCTGCCTCAGGAAATGATAAAGAACCAACAATGTACCAACCGGCAAGCTTTTGGTCACGCTCAAGAAGTGGCTCGAGCTTTAGGCATTAAATTGGTAAGATTGAATTACAATCGTCAGTTTAAAGACCAGATTGTAAATCAGTTCCTCTCAGCTTACCAAACAGGTAAAACACCCAATCCTTGCATTGCCTGTAACAGATTAATTAAGTTTGGTTTGTTGTTGGATCAGGTTAGAACGGATTTACAGGCAGATTATTTGGCGACAGGTCATTATGTGCAAGTTAGGCGTTTGGGTAAACAGTATCAATTGCTGAGAGGTAAGGATAAGATTAAAGATCAATCCTATTTTTTGTACAACCTGACGCCGGCTAAGTTAAAATATCTGTTGTTTCCGGTGGGAGCTTATACCAAAACTAATATCAGGCGATTAGCCCTTAAATATGATTTGCCTGTCGCTCATAATCGAGAGAGTCAGGATATTTGTTTCATCACTTCCAGTACCAGTCAATTTCTCAGAGAATATCTGCATCTTAAGTCCGGACAGATTGTGGATCAGTCAGGAAGGATTTTGGGTCAGCACCAAGGACTTCCTCTGTATACCTTGGGTCAAAGAACCGGCCTTGGTTTGTCCGGCGGACCTTGGTATGTGGTTAAAATGGATCGGGCTAAGAACCAATTGATGGTGACACAAGATCAAACCAGTTTGCTTGAGACGGAATTGACTTGTCAGCGAGTTAATTGGATTAATCAACCGAAATTACCTTTAAGTTGCAAGGGTCAAATCAGATACCGATCTCAAGCTAATTCCTGCCGAGTGACAAAGATCACTAGTCGTCAGTACCGTGTGGTTTTTAAACAGGCTCAGAGAGCTATTATGCCCGGACAGTCCGTGGTTTTCTATGACAAGGAGGTTGTTTTGGGAGGCGGTGTTATCTGTTGATTGCATTATTACCGCTATTTTGTTAAGATAATTTAGAAAAACAGCTATGACTTCCAAAGAATTAAGACAAAAATATTTAAACTTTTTTGAAAAAAACGGACACGCTGTTATTGCCGGTGCTTCTTTGTTGCCGGAAAACGATCCGACCGTTTTGTTCAATACTGCCGGCATGCAGCCCTTGGTCCCGTATCTTTTGGGTGAAAAACATCCGCAAGGAACCAGATTGGCAGATGTACAGAAGTGCATTCGGACCGGGGATATTGATGAAGTCGGGGACGGCTGGCATCTGACTTTTTTCCAAATGTTGGGTAATTGGTCTTTGGGCGATTACAACAAGCAGGAAGCCATTACTTTAAGTTTTAAGTTTTTAACTCAGGAATTGATGATTCCCTTAGATAAACTGGCTTTCACTTGTTTTGAAGGTGAAGAGTCCAATAATATTCCCAAAGATGAGGAAGCTGCTCAGGTTTGGCAATCTTTAGGTGTTTCTCCGCTCAGAATTAAGTTTTTGGGACGAGAAGACAATTGGTGGGGTCCGGCTGGACAAACCGGTCCGTGTGGTCCGGATACGGAAATGTTCTATTGGGCGTCGGATGAACAAGCTCCGCATGAATTTGATCCACAAGACAAGAGGTGGGTTGAAATCTGGAATGATGTATTTATGCAGTACAACAAAACCAAAGAAGGTAAGTATGAAGTTTTAGAGCAGCAGAATGTGGATACCGGTATGGGTTTGGAAAGAGTAGTGGCGATTTTAAAAGGACATCAAGCTGTGTATGCAATTGAGCCTTTTATTACGATTATTAACCAGATATGTGCTTTGTTTGATGCTTCACCTGAAATTTTAGGTCCTGACCAGGAAAAAGCAGTTAGAATTATTGCCGATCATTTAAGAGCTGCCACCTTTATCTTAGCCGAAGGTGTAGAACCGTCTAATGTGGATCAGGGATATGTTTTAAGGAAGTTGATTAGACGAGCGATTAGATATGGTAATCAGTTGGGAATTAAAGAATCTTTTACTCATAAAATAGCTGAAGTGGTAATTGCGGAAATGGGTGGCTTTTACTCTGAACTGCGATCTCAAAGAGACTATATTATAGACCAATTAAACAAGGAGGAAGATAAGTTTGGTAAGACCTTGGAAAAAGGTTTGTCTCAATTTGATAAAATGTCAGCGGAAGATATTTCCGGTGCTCAAGCTTTTAAGCTGTTCGCCACCTATGGTTTTCCTTTGGAAATGACCAAGGATTTGGCGCGGGAAAAGGGGATTGGAGTGGATGAAGAGGCTTTTAATCTTGAATTTAAGAAGCATCAAGAGACTTCCAGACAGGGAGCGGAAAAGAAATTTAAGGGTGGTTTGGCGGATAACAGTGATTTATCTGCTAAAATGCACACGGCCACTCATCTGATGCTGGCAGCTTTAAGGCAGGTACTGGGAGATCATGTTTACCAAAAAGGTTCAAATATTACGCCCGACAGAATACGTTTCGATTTTTCCCATCCGGATAAATTAACGGATGAACAAAAGCAGAAAGTGGAAGAATTGGTTAACGAACAGATAGAGAAAAAGTTACCAATTGAAATGCAGGAGATGACTTTGGAAGAAGCAAAGAACAAAGGGGCGATGGGTATTTTTGAACATAAATATGGAGATAAAGTTAAAGTTTACAAAATAGGAGATTTTTCCATGGAAATTTGCGGTGGTCCGCATGCGGTCAATACCGGCGATTTGGGGCATTTTATGATTAAGAAGGAAGAATCTTCCAGTTCCGGGGTAAGGAGAATCAAAGCGATCTTGGAATAATTGCCATCATAATTAACAGGTTGACAAAAAAGTCAATCTGTTTTAGTATACAACCAGCTTGTTTTGGGTTACCAACAAACTCGGAGGACTTAGTCATGGGTCAAGTTGAGTATTACTTATTGGCAGTTCAGCTTTTTCCGGGTCAACCACGTGGTGGTGCCTGTTTTTACGCTACCAATGCCAATGAAGCGATTTTTTGGCTGGCTTCGCCATTTGCAGAAGATCCTCAACTTAAGCAGGTCAACATCCAAGCCATTCTGGAGGGAACTGACCAGGCGTACCCGTATTACCAGGATATGCGTGAATCAGATGGCATGGGTCGTTTTTTTGGCAGCTTAACCAGTCTAAAGAAAGGATTGGTTGATATTTTCAGTCAGCACGTGGCTCAGAGTAACTGTCACCAGACGACTGGCTAGTCTTTTTGACAATTTGGATTGATTTGGATATAATAGACTGGTTTGCAGCTTAGAAAGGAGGGCAGCATGTACCAGTTGAAGGCATTTTGGCAGGATAATTGTCAGAGGGTAAAGCCTCATGTATCATCTGTATGCCAAATGGCGAATTAAGATGGCTATGTGATCCCTTTACCTCAGACCAGACAGGAGTCATTATGCAACCAAAGGAGTTGGAAGCAGCGATTAAACAAGACGGCTACCAAGTAATTGAGGGTAAACAGTTTAAGTTTACCTGCTTGGCAGATGCTGTGGACATGGTCGAAAGACTCAAAGAAAAGCAGATTGCGGACAATGGTTGCAACCATGTCAAATCTGCATAAACAGCCATCATTTAGACGTTGGTCGACAATACAACCAACGTCTTTATTTTCCCTAAATTTAGTTGACAAATTATCCAAGATTAGATAAGATAACTATATTATTGACAAATAAGCCAAAACTGCTATACTAGGCTTATCCAATAAACAAGTGAATATTGGTATAAATAAGGTAAATTTCTGGGATAGCCACCAGCTATATTGGCTACCAGAAGTTTTATTTATCTCTATTTATTAAAATAATCAATGACAGATCAAAACAACCAAGCACCAAATTCCAAAGATTTTCTAGAAGTAGATGGTGAGGTCATAGAGCTCTTGCCATCAGCCAAGTTTAAGGTTAAACTAGATAACGGGCCTGAGATTTTGGCTCATCTGTCAGGTAGAATGAGAATGTTCAATATTAAAATTCTACCTGGGGATCGAGTTAAGGTTCAGATGACTCCGTATGATTTAACTAAAGGCAGAATTACTTATCGCTATTAATTATGAAAGTTAGAGCGTCAGTTAAAAAAATATGTAAAGATTGCCAGGTAATCCGCCGAAAAAAGCGGTTGGTTGTGATTTGTAAAAATCCAAAACATAAACAAAGACAAGGTTAAGTATATGGCTATTAGAATCGCAGGTGTTAATTTACCAAATGAAAAACGGGTTGAAATTGCTTTAACCTATATCTATGGCATTGGCAAGAATTTGTCTCAAAAGATTTTGATTACCGCTCAAATAGAGCCTAATATTAGAGTTAAAGATTTAAGTGAAGATCAGGCGAACACTTTGAGAACCATAGTTGAAAAGCAATATCGGGTAGAAGGTGATTTGAAAAGAGAAGTGATTGGCAATATTAAAAGGTTGAAAGAAATTAAATCATATCGTGGCAGTCGCCATGCTAAGAATCTACCGGCTCGAGGCCAAAGAACCAAGACTAACACCCGAACAGTTCGGGGCAATGTTAGAAAAACCATGGGTTCTGGTAGAAAAGATGCTGGTCAAAAGACTTAATAATTTATGTCAGAAGAAACAACAACTCAAGCCAAGGTGGCAGAACCGACAGCTGTATCAGCGTCAACTGAGGCTGGCACTCCTGAAAAGACTGTTAAAACCAAGAAACGAAAAGGCAAAGCTGCAAGCCGTCAGGTTAGTTCTGGAAGAGCGTATATTAAATCCACCTATAACAATACAATTGTGACTTTTACTGATCAAAATGGCAATGTTTTAAGCTGGTCTTCAGCTGGTCAATGTGGGTTTAAGGGTCCTAAAAAATCCACTCCTTATGCTGCTTCTGTGATTGTAAAAGATGCGGCTGACAAGGTTAAAAAATATGGCCTTAAAGAAGTGGCTGTGTATGTTAAAGGCGTGGGTGGTGGACGCGAGGCAGCAGTTAGAGCTTTAAATGCCAATAATTTAATCGTAGCAGGCATTAAAGATGTCACCCCAATTCCTCATAATGGTTGCAGACCTCGCAAATCAAGACGAGTTTAATTCATAGACTAGATATTTAGATATATGTCCAATGTAGATGCACAATGCAGACAATGTCGAAGAGCAGGTGAAAAGCTGTTTCTTAAGGGTGAGAAATGTCATTCACCGAAATGTCCTATGGTGCAAAGAAACTTTCCTCCCGGAGTTCATGGTGTTAAAGGACCAAAAAGGTTAACCAATTATGGTCGGCAATTGGCTGAAAAGCAGAAAACCAAGCGAATGTATGGTTTAAGGGAAAAGCAATTCCGAACCTATTTTGAAAATGCCTTGAAAAAAGTTGGCAACACCAGTGAAAACTTTTTCCAGATTCTAGAATCTAGATTAGATAATACAGTGTATAGATTAGGCTTTGGTACATCCAGAACTCAAGCAAGACAGTTGGTTAATCATGGACATTTCAGAGTCAACGGTAAGAAAGTAGATATTCCTTCTTACCAAGTTAAGATCGGAGATGTAATTAGCTTAAGACCATCCAGTGCGAAATCCAGCTTGTTTGAAGGTTTGGATCAAAAATTAGCTGACAAGAATAAAGATTTAGTGCCTTGGCTGACTTTAGACACGGCTAGCTTGGAAGGTAAGATGACTGCCAAGCCGAAATTGGGTGATGTGGCGGTGAATATAGATTGGCAAATGATCGTTGAGTTCTATTCTAAATAATCATCTTAAATATATTTAACTTATTATCTTAGGAGGAAACATTTTTATGAAACACATTCCTTTACCACAAAAGTTTACCGTCAACGAAACTGAAAAGGGCAAAAAAGCTCAAGTCGTTATTGAACCAATATTTCCTGGTTATGGTTTAACTTTAGGTAATGCCTTAAGACGAGTTATTCTGTCATCGCTGCCAGGCGGAGCCATTACTGCAGTCAAAATTGCCGGCATCAGTCACGAATTTACAGCTATGGAAAACGTGAGCGATGATGTGGTAGATATAATTCTTAATCTCAAGAAATTAAGATTCAAAGTCAATACAGAAGAGCCGGTCAATCTGCATTTGAAAGCCACTGGTCAGAAAAAGATTACTGGAGCAGATATTGAAGCGAATCCTGATGCTGAAGTCATTAACAAAGATTTAGTCATTACCAGTTTAAATGACAAAGAAGGTAAAGTAGACATGGAATTGACGGTGATGAAGGGTGTGGGTTATTCGCCGGTGGAAGAAAGAGAAGATCAAGGACAAGCAGAGATCGGAAAAATTGCCATCGATGCCATCTTTACTCCGGTTGTAAATGTCGGTTTAAATGTGGATTCCACTCGTGTTGGTCAAAAAACAGACTATGACAAGATAGTTATGGATATTGAAACAGATGGCACCATTTCTCCGGAAGAAGCTGTTCAAAAAGCAGCTGAAATACTGGTTAACCAGTTTTCCTGGATTATTGCCGGCAAGCGGGAAGAGTTAGAACCGGTCAAATTGGAAGCTCCGGTTGAAGTGCCAGAAATTGAAGCAGTCACCTCAGAAGAAGTCGAGACAGCAGAAGAAGATAATAAACAAGAAGAATCAGCAGAATAAAATAAGTATGCGTCACCAGAAAAAAGGTAAAACTTTAGGCAGAAAAGCAGCTCCACGCAAAGCTTTAATGAGAAGCTTGGCCACTAGTTTTTTAGTCTATGAAAAGATTAAAACCACTCAAGCCAAAGCCAAGCAATTAAAGCCAATTGTGGAGAAATTAATTACTTTAGGTAAAAAAGATACTTTGGCCAACAGAAGACAAGCTTTAAAATATTTATATTTGGAAAATGCGGTTAAAAAGTTGTTTGAAGTTATTGGTCCTAGAGTCAAGACCAGACCCGGTGGCTATACTCGCATTGTTAAGCTAGCTCCCAGGAAGAATGACGGTGCTGAAATGGCTTCCTTAGAATTAGTAGATAAACAATAATATGACAGAGAAAGCAACAATTCATAATATAGATGCCACAGATCAGCCGGTAGGTAGATTGGCAACTCAAATTGCTATGATTCTGCAGGGCAAAAACAAAGCAGATTTTGCTCCCAATAAAGAGGGGAGTGATCTGGTTGAGGTGGAAAACGTGTCCAAAATGAAGTTTAGCGGCAACAAGCTGGAACAAAAAGATTATATTTGGCACTCTAATTATCCAGGTGGTCTTAAAAAGCAGAAGATGAAGGAAGTTTTTGAGAGTGATCCGGGTGAAGTTTTAAGAAGAGCTGTCATGGGTATGTTACCCAAAAACAGATTGCGAGATTTAAGAATTAAACGGTTAAAGATCAAGAGTTAATATGTCTGAAGAGCAAAAAACAACAACTAAGAAGAAATTTTTTTACGCCAAAGGGGCCAGAAAAACAGCGGTCGCTCAGGTTAGACTATATCCTAAGGGTAAGGGTGAGTTTAAAGTTAACGGTAAGCCATATAATGAATATTTTAAGACCCAAGTTTTACAGGAAAATTTCCTAGCTTCTTTGAAAGTAGCTGGTCACGAACAGGATGTGGATTTGGATGTTAAGGTGCATAGTTCCGGAATAGTGGCTCAATCTGAAGCCTGTCGACATGGTATTGCCAGAGCTTTACTGCTTTTAGATGAAACTCTAAGACCGGTTTTGAAAGCTGAAGGTTATCTAAAAAGAGATCCAAGAGTTAAGGAAAGAAAGAAACCAGGACTACGAAGAGCTCGAAGAGCACCTCAGTGGAGTAAGCGTTAAATCTTTAACCCGCCAGTTGGCGGGTTTTTTGTTTTCTGCTAAAATAACCTAAGATGGAAAACTTACTCGACAACCTAAATCCGGCTCAACAACAGGCTGTGACTCATGACCAGGGACCTTTGTTAATCGTAGCCGGAGCCGGTACCGGTAAAACCACGGTGATTACCAGACGAATCGCTTACCTCATAACCCAAGACAAATGCCAACCGGAAGAAATTCTGGCTTTAACTTTTACAGACAAAGCAGCCGGGGAAATGGAAGAAAGAGTGGATCAGCTGTTACCATACGGCTATGTGGATTTGTGGATCAACACTTTCCATGCTTTTGCCGAAAGAATCCTGCAAGACCATGCTTTGGAAATCGGACTGCCCAACAATTTTAAACTACTGAATGACACCGCTCAATGGTTGCTGGTAAGACAGAACTTAGATAGATTTAATTTAGATTACTATCGTCCTTTGGGTAATCCAACTAAATTTATTCATGCTTTGTTAAAGCATTTTTCCCGGGCTAAAGATGAGAATATTACACCTCAAGATTATTTGGATTATGTACAAGATTTAAAATTAAACGCAGATAATGCGGATTATGTTTTCAGTTTTTTAGACAAAAAAAGTCAAAGTAAATTATCTGATCAAGAATTGAAAGAAGTTTTAGCTCAAGAGATTAAAAAGCAAACTGAAGTGGCTGAAGCTTACCATGTTTACCAGCAATTGTTGTTGGACAATGAAGCTTTGGATTTTGGGGATTTAATTAACTATTGTCTTAAATTATTAAAAGACAGAAAAAATCTTTTAGCTCAATACCGAAGTCAATTTAAATATATTTTAGTGGATGAATTTCAAGACACCAATTATGCCCAGTATGAACTGTTAAAACTGTTGGCTGCTCCGGATAATAATCTAACGGTAGTGGGGGATGATGACCAGTCCATTTACAAGTTCAGAGGGGCTTCCATTTCCAATATTCTGCAGTTTAAAGACGATTATCCGGCTTTAACCAAGATCTATCTAACAGATAACTACCGCAGTCAGCAGGAGATTTTAGACTTAGCTTACAACTTTATTCAAAAAAATAATCCATATCGTTTAGAAGTTAAGTTACAAGAAGAAACCGGTTTTTCCAAACAGTTAAAATCCCAGGTCGAAGGTCAAGCTGAAATACTGCATTTGCACGGTCAGTCTCTTACAGATGAGATTAAGTTAGTGATAGAAAAAATAATTGAATTATATAATGCTTCAGATGAGGTTAGCTGGTCAGACTTTGGGATTTTGGTCAGAGCCAATTCTTCAGCCGATGATTTCTGTTATTTTTTGGATCAGGCTAAGATTCCTTACATGTTTTTAGCTTCCAAGGGATTATTCGTTAAGAGTATAGTGTTAGACATCTTAGCCTATTTAAGACTCTTGGACGATTACCATGAAAGTTCAGCTGTTTACCGGGTTTTAAGTCTTCCGGTTTGGAACCTTAATTCCAAAGATATTATTAATTTAAACTATTGGTCTCGTAGAAAAGGTTGGTCTTTGTTTGAAACTATGAGGCAAGTTCAGACTTTGAATAATATTTCTGAAGCTGGACAGGAAGTGATTTCCAAGATTTTAGCTTTGGTGGAAAAACATGCTCAACTGGTTAGGGAGAATAAAAAAGCAACTGAGATTATCCAAGTTTTTTTAACTGACAGTGGGTATTTGAAGGATTTAACCTCAGAAGAGAATGAAGCTAACTTGGAAACTTTAAATTACTTAAATCAGTATTACAAATTTATCCAGAAGTTTGAACAAGAAACCCCGGATCCGAATTTGAAAAATTTCTTGAATTATATGGAATTGGAATTGGAAGCAGGGGATCAGGGACAATTGTCTCAGAATTTGGAAATCGCCGGTCCAGATACGGTCAAGATTATGACCATTCATGCGGCAAAAGGTTTGGAATTCAAATATGTTTTCAGTGTTAATTTAGTGGATAAAAGATTTCCTACCATTAGGCGAGGGGAACCCATTGCTCTACCGGAGAAGCTAGTTAAGGAAATAACACCGGAAGGGGATTTCCATCTGATGGAAGAAAGAAGATTGTTTTATGTGGCTTTGACTCGGGCTAAGAATGGTTTGTATTTGTCTTCAGCCGAGGATTACGGTGGAGCCAGAAAAAAGAAGATTTCCAAGTTTTTGGTAGAATTGTCTGAGGTGGATTTTAAATTGGCACCGGAAGTGGAAATTGCCAAAGCCCAATTGTCTTCACCTAAAAAGAAAGAAGCTAAAGTTCAAGATTACACTCCTGTCAAAAGATTTTCTTTTACCCAATTAAGAGCTTACGAGAATTGTCCTTACCAGTATCGGTTTGCCCATATTCTGAAGATCCCCATTACCGGCAAAGCTCAATTTTCGTATGGTAAGACTTTGCACAGCACTTTGCAGAAGTTTTTCGATCTGGTTAAGTTGAAGCAGGGCTCACAGCAGATAGACCTGTTTGGATTGGAAAAGGAAGATCGGTCTGAGGTTACTTCAGATCAGTTGTTAGAGATATATGAGCAAGAATTTGTTGATGATTGGTTTCAGGATCAGAAAGAGAAAGACAGCTATTATCTGAAGGGCAAGGAATCCTTAAAGAAATTTTTTGAACATTTTTTAGCCAACAAACCAAAACCTAAATACTTGGAACAACCTTTTAATTTCAGATTGGGCAAAGACGGCGAATACATTATAAACGGTAAGATAGACAGAATCGATGACATGGATGGTCAGGTTAGAATTGTAGATTACAAAACCGGCACGCCAAAGGAAAAACTCTCTGCTGAAGACAAGGAACAGTTGTTGTTGTACCAAATGGCTTCAGAAAGAGTTCTTAAAGAGCCGGTGGGTGAATTGGCTTTTTATTATTTAGATAATTCTCAAGAGATTAGCTTTTTGGGTACGGACAAAGATCTGGAAAAGTACGAGCTTAAGATACTTGGGATTATTGAAAAGATTAATTCCGGTCAGTTTCCGGCCAAGCCTTCTCAGTTATGTGGTTTTTGTGACTTTCGTCGGATTTGTGAATACAGGCAAAGTTAAAACATTATTTTAAAGTGTTGTCAAATTATATTAAATAGCTAAAATTAGCTATTTTTTTAAATTATTATCCTAAAATACTTGACAAAATAATATTAATATGCTATAATGAAATTATTAAAACTTATAACTAGCTGATTAACTCTGGGGAGAGATGAGTCAAGCTAAGAAACATATTATTTGTAATGTCATAAAATCTCCCCAGACCAGGGAGGTTTTATGTTTTAACCAAGGAGGGAGAGAGCTGCTGATGCTTGTCAGTTCCAAACTCCTTGTTAGGGCGCTAGCATACAGCTGTATGTTACTGCCCTGAACAAGGGTTTTGGAATCAGTTCCTTACAATTTGGCTAGTAAACATGTAGAGGAGGGAAGAGTAGACACGGTTTCTGGTTATGCGACTACGGTCGTTTCTACCAGGTCCACTTAACTGCTCTTGGAATAACCAGGCTATTTAATAATTTTTTTATAAAACAAAGAGCCAGGGTTTTCCGGTTGCCATCCTCTATGTGCTTGCTAGTCAAACTATCTACCCCTAACTGATACGAAGGAGGTGATGCTTGTCACTCCTGCTTAGCAGGAAGAACAGGTGAGTACCAACTCCGGTATAAATATCTAATAACAAATATTGACTGGTAAGTTGGTACTAGCCTTGTTCGTATCAGTTAGAGGTGGCATGGGGCTACTTCTAAAAGCAAGGAAAAGAGAGAGATGCAAAATCAACTCGAGAAATTGGCAGACCAGATTCTGCTGGAGGCTGGTTTCGCGACCGATGGTCGCGAAAAGAGCGAGGTAGATCCTCGTCAAGAAGCGTTTGAGAAACGTTTCTGGACGAATGCGGTGGGCACTGCTCGTTAGTGGTGCCCACTACTCCTTGGCGAGTTAGACAAGTCAGTTTAACTCGCCTCTCAATTCAAGTTAGTAACTAGCCTTTATTGGCTTCAATTGGGACTAAATAAAGGAGGAAAGTATATGTTAGTCCAGTGTTGTATGTGCAAGAAAGTCCGTTCGGGGCAGTCCTGGGACTGGGATCTGCCTGATGAGCAGCCTCTAAAGGGCAAAATCTCGCACGGCTTTTGCCCGGACTGCTTGGCCCTTGAGATGGCCAAGTTTGATAAGCTTGCCGAAGAAGTTCGGCAAGCGGCCGCCGATCTCAATGGCGGCATTCTACCGTAAACATTAGAGGAGGAAAGATTATGAGATAATCTTTCTTCCTCTCTCTACTTTAGCCGGTATCTATTGAGGATATGGGCTGAAGAGGAGGTGAACCGGCAGAGTCAGATCATTGACCTGCCTAAGGGAGATTAATATGTCGAATATTTTTGATCAGATGGTATCGGCTATGGGCGCGGTCTGGCTGGTGCAGGCCGTGAAAAGCGGTAGCCGACAAAAAGTTGAACAGGCAATGCGGACACACCGCATTCTCCTCTCTGACAGGGAGGAGGCCATTCGCTTGCTCAAGCAGCAAGCGAGGCAGCATGAGAACATGCTGCGTCAGAAATTCGGCAACACGCGCGATGACCTCATCGCGCATGCCAACGAAAACTTTGCGAGGGTTCTTGAAGAACTCTCGCAATAGTCATCCGGGAGGAAGGAGTCCAAGAATCAGACTCAACTTCCTCCCATCCCCATTTAAGTTAAGAATTTGGATTGTTAATTCAAATGGGGAATAATAGATTTTCGTTCCTTTTTATCTCTCCTCCTTTCTTAAAAAAATTATTATTCCCTAAACGAAAAAATCGGAAGCGTCCCAAGTGGACGCTTTTGATTTTGTTGTTGATAACTAGATTGTCAATTAAAAAAGTTATTGCTATAATTTTTGTCATGAGGGAAGGTGATAACAGTTGATTTATTACTAACTACATTTCCTAAAATTATTTAGGTTCTCTCTCCCCAGTGTAGTTTAAGCAATAATTCAATTGACTTTCTCTCAATCCCGCCCATGTGGCGGGATTTTTTTATTTTTCTTTTTATGGTATAATATGATTAATCTAATAAATCACCTTATGAGCTTAAAACAGTTATTGATCATTATGGCTTTAACCACTACCATTTGTTGGCTGGTTTGGTTGGTGGTTTTGTTCCAAGTTGATCCTAATACGGCTGAATGGCCTAATTTGTTAATTTTCTATGCCAGCTTACTGATTGCACTAGTCGGCTCTTTTTTCTTGATCAGTTTTTTGTGGAGAAAGCTGTTTACCAAGTACGTTTTGGAATACCGCTTGGTTGGTGTGTCTTTAAGGCAGGGTTTTTTCATTGCCCTGTTGGTCGTCGGTGTTTTGTTCTTGGCCAGTCATAACTATTTGACCTGGTGGAATATTTTGTTATTGACAGCTGCTGTAACGATTGTGGAATACTTATGTTTAAGTTTGAGGCGCGTGGCATAGTTATTTGCAATTCCTAACCCCTGAAACAGGGGTTTTTAGTTTGACTAATTAGCCTTATTTTGCATATAATATAGTTAATATGTTAGATAGATTAGAGCAGATCCAAACACAGTTTCAGCAGGCTTTAGCCAAGGTCAAGACCTTGGCTGATTTAGAGTCTGTCGATAAAAAGTTTTTAGGTCGTAAGAGTGGTTTACTGACAGATTTTTTTAAAGAATTCAAGGGTTTGCCCAAAGAAGAAATGAAGAAGGTTGGTCAGATGGCCAACCAGGTTAAGATTGAGCTGACTGACAAGATTTATATGACAAAAGAAAAATTGGAACAGGGTGAACCTGATAATTTTTTTGACCCGACCGTTCCCGGTCAATCTCAGTTGGTTGGTCATTTGCATTTGGTGACTCAGGCAATTGACGAGATATCAGATATATTTAAACAAATTGGTTTTCAGAGAGTTAGATATCCGGAGGTGGAATGGGATTATTATGCTTTTGAAGCTTTAAATATGCCTGAAGATCATCCGGCTCGAGATGAGTGGGAAACTTTCTTTGTTGACACCCAGGTTATTAACAAGAAGTTAGGCCAAAGGGTTTTAACGCCTCATACTTCTTCCGGTCAGATTAGAGAAATGGAAAAGGGTCATATGCCAATTCGGATGATGAATATTTCCAAAACTTACCGCAGACAGATAGATGCTTCGCATTCACCCATGTTTCATCAATTTGAAGGATTGCTCATAGATGAAGGAGTCAATATTACTCATTTGAAAGGAACTATAGATTATTTTGTTAAAAAGTTTTTTGGTCCGGACAGGAATATTCGTTTAAGACCTCATCATTTTAAATTTACAGAACCGTCTTTTGAAGTGGATGTGTCTTGTGGAGTTTGCAATGGAACGGGCAGGATGGAAGATGGTGCTAAGTGTAAAGTTTGTAAAGATGGTTGGTTGGAACTAGCCGGAGCCGGTATGGTACATCCCAATGTTTTAAAAGCCGGTAAGATTGATCCTAAGAAGTATTCCGGTTTTGCTTTTGGCTGGGGTGTGGAAAGATGCTATATGATGAAAGCGGATTTAAACATAGATGATATTCGGTTGTTATATAAGAATGATTTAAGATTTTTAAAACAGTTTTAAATGAACCTCAACATTTCCTACAATTGGCTACAAGAATACGTTAAGACTAATCTGAGTCCGGAAGAATTTGCAGCTCAGCTGTCTTTGAGCGGTCCATCCATAGATCATGTCATTAAAGCTGAACCCAGCTTCACTAAAGTGGTGGTGGGTGAAATTAAGGAATTAAAACAGCATCCTAATGCAGATAAACTGCAATTATGTCAGGTGGATATCGGTAAAGAAACCTTACCCATTGTTTGTGGTGCTCCCAATATTAAAGTTGGACAAAAAGTGCCAGTGGCTTTGGTGGGTGGCCGAGTTGGTTCTTTTGAAATTAAAAAAGCTAAGATTCGAGGTGAAGAATCTCAGGGTATGTTGTGTTCCATGAAAGAATTGGAATTGGGTGAAGATCATACCGGGATATATATTCTACCGGATTATACTCAAGTTGGTTTACCTTTGGAAAAGGTTATGCCAATTGAAGACTACATTTTAGATACAGAAATTACTTCCAATCGTCCGGATGCCATGAGTATTATTGGAGTGGCCAGAGAGGCAGCTGCTATTTTAAACGATAAATTCACTTACTCTGAGCCGGCTCCCAATTTAAAAGTAGTTAAAGATTTGAAGTTAAGTGTGGATATTAAGGAAAAGAAATTGTGTTCTCGTTACCAAGGTATAGTGATGACAGATATTCAAGTAGAACCTTCTCCACTTTGGATGCAGCAAAGACTGTTGTCGGCCGGACTGCGGCCAATTAATAACTTGGTGGATATTACCAACTATATCCTCTTGGAATTTGGACAGCCCATGCATGTTTTTGACTATGACAAGATTAAGGGCAGTGAGATTAATGTCAGATTGGCCAAGAAAGGTGAAAAGATTTTAGCTTTAGATGGCAAAACATATGAATTAACAGATAGCAACTTAGTCATTGCCGACAAAGAGAATCCGGTAGCAGTCGCTGGAGTTATGGGTGGAGAGTTATCGGCTGCTACTGAAGAAACTAAGAGTATTGTTTTGGAGGCAGCTACTTTTGATGCAGTCTCGATTAGAAAAACCGCTCGTTTGTTAAATTTACATTCAGACAGTTCAGATCTTTTTGAAAAATCCCTTAAACCCCAGGCTACGACCCCGGCACTGCTTAGAGCGGTTGAACTGGTTAAGGAATTGGCCAGTGGTCAAGTGGCTTCCAAGGTGTATGACGAGGGCAGTTATACTGACAGAACTCAAACCATTCACTTAGACCTGCAAAGAGTTCAGGCAGTTTTAGGAGTCAACATTAAAGATTCTGAAGTGGTTAACATCTTAAGTCAGTTGGGTTTTGAAGTTAAGGGCAAGGATGTTCTGACAGTGACAGTGCCTTGGTGGAGAAACAAGGATATTGAAGGTGAACATGATTTAATTGAAGAAATCGCTCGAATCTATGGCTATTACAAGTTACCGGCTAATTTGCCGGTAGGAAGTTTGCCGGTGGATTTAACTTCAGATTTGGAATTTAAATGGGAAAGTAAAATTAAGATTGTTTTAACAGCATTGGGCTTAAATGAAATATGCAGTTATTCTTTTGTTTCCGAAAAGCAAATTAAGCATGCTGGCTTAAATTTGAGGGATTGTGTCAAAATTGCCAACCCTTTATCTTTTGACTATGAATACATGCGGAATTCCTTGTTGCCTGGGTTGCTTCAAGCAGTTGAAGAAAACCAGGGGACAAGTCAGGATATTAATCTATTTGAACTGTCCAAGATCTATTTGGCTAACAGAAATGATTTGCCGGATGAAATAATGCAGGTGGCGGCTGTCAGAGCCGGTAAGGATGAACAGGATGTATTTGTTAGAATGAAAGGAGATTTGGAAACTTTGTTAGATAAGTTGAATATCGCCGAAGCTGAACTTGTCCAGTTGGAGAAAGAAGAAGCCTGCTGGCCGGCTAAGCAAGCCTTGGAAGTTAAAGTGGGAAGTGAAGTGGTTGGTAGGATCGGTTTAATTAATCAAGAGGTTTTGTACTTGTTTGGCATTAAGGTGGTTGTAGCCGCTTTTGAGCTTAATTTTGAGACTTTAATGAAATTGGCCAAACCCAGTGGCAGTTATACACCTCTGCCAAAGTATCCGTCAATTGAATTAGATTTATCTTTAGAAGTTTCTCAAGAAGTGTTGTATCAGTCAATTCAAAAAACAGTTCTCAGTATAGATGATTTAATTAAGTCTGTAGAATTCTTGTCTGTATACCAAGGTAAGGGAGTGGATGAGCATAAAAAAGCGTTGGCTGTTCGGATTGTGTACCAGTCTGAAGACAAAACTTTGAAAGCTGAAGAAGCTCAGCAAGTACATGACAGAGTTGTGGCAGAGCTGAAAAAAGTGTATAATGCAAAAGTAAGATAATATTTTTAACTTTTAAATCTAAATCCCATGCTTGAAACATCAACCGACGTATTTTGGCTGGTTCTGTCTTTTGTCATATTTTGGATAGGTATTTTTGTGGGCTTGGCTTGTTATCATTTGGCCATGATCTTAAAAGATGCCAGAGAAGTAGTAAAAAATATTAAGCGTAAGATTGAAATGGTGGATTCTATTCTGGCTATGTTTAAGGACAAGGCATCTAACACCATGAGCTATTTACCTGTCTTAATTAAGGGAGCAACGAAAATTGTACAGACCTTTCAAAAGGAAGATAAGAGAAAGAAGAAATAAGCATAAGTGATGAGGGGCGCGGTCAATAGCCGCGTCTTTTTTGACTAAATAACGATAATCTTGTAATATTTAAGTATTAAATAAGTCTTACATATGACTCAGAAAACCACCCATGATGAGCGCCGTGACCGGATTGCTAAGTTAGATAAGATCAGGCAAGCCGGTGTTAATCCTTATCCGGAAAAATTCGACAAACAGCAGTCTTTAGCTGAAGCTAGAGAGCTTAAACTTGGCTCTAAGGTTAAAACAGCTGGCCGGATTATGACCAAAAGAACCATGGGTCAGATTGCCTTCTGTCATTTACAGGATTGGTCCGGTAAGATGCAGGTTGTTTTAAAGAAAGATGAAATAGGGGATGAGAAGTTTAAGTTCTATTCCAAGTTAATTGACAATGCAGATTTTATCGGGGTGGAAGGAGAAGTTTTTAAGACTCAGAAAGGTGAGATTTCTGTTTTGGTTAAAGACTTTGTTTTTTTAGGCAAAGCGTTAAGGCCTTTGCCAGAGAAGTGGCATGGCTTAAAAGACCAAGATGCGATTTATCGTCAAAGATATTTGGATTTGTTAATGAATGAGGATTCCAAGAAGACTTTTAAGTTTAGGAGTGATTTCATTAAAGCTGTGCGTGAATTCTATTGGCAACAAGGTTTTTCTGAAGTGGAAACTCAGACTTTGTTGCATTCTGCCACCGGGGCCACGGCTACACCCTACCAAACACATAATAATGCTTTAGATATTGATGTTTTTTTAAGAATTTCCCATGAATTGCCACTGAAAGAATTGATTGTGGGTGGCATGGAAAAGATTTTTGAATTGGGCAAAGCTTTTAGAAATGAGGGAGTGGATCCTTCTCATTTGCCGGAACATACGCATTTGGAACACTACTGCGCCTACTGGAATTTTGAAGATAATATTGAGTTTACGGAAAAGATGTTTGAATATTTGTTTGATGTTTTAAATCTGAGTCATGAATTGGAAGTAGAGGATAGGGAAGGCCAAAAACATGTCGTTAACTGGAAAACTCCTTGGCCAAGAGTGGATTTTATTGACATGCTTAAAACAGATACGGGTATCGATATTATGCAGTATGAGGATGCTAAGAGTTTGTTGAAAGAAATTAAGCAGAACAAGATTGAATTTGAAGATATGGATAAGATGACTTTAACCGGTTTGGTGGATAATTTATACAAAAAAGTATCTCGTCCCAAATTAATTAACCCGGTTATATTATATAACTATCCCAAGTACTTACAGCCCTTGGCCAGAGTGAGTGATGAAAACAGTGATTTAGTGGATCAATTCCAATTGGTAGTGAATGGCTGGGAAGTGGTTAAGGCTTACAGCGAATTGGTCGATCCAATTGACCAAAAAGAAAGATTTAATCAACAGAACAGAGCAGCTAAGTCGGGAGATTCAGAGGTTATGGCCACAGATGACTCATTTGTGACTGCTTTGGAGCATGGTGCTCCGCCTATCTCCGGCTGGGGCATGGGTGTTGACCGGATGGTAGCTATTTTGTCGGGCCAGACAAATTTAAGAGACGTGGTTTTGTTTCCGCTTCTAAGGCCGGAAGATAAGAAATAATATTATTTAAACATATGTTAGACATTAATCGTATCAGGGAGGAACAAGCAGTAGTTAAAATGGCGCTACTTAAAAGAATGGAAGAAAAAGAAGTGGACCAAGCCTTGTCTTTGGTTTTAGCTTTGGACGAAGAAAGACGTCAGTATATTCAGAAGGCTGAAGACCTAAAAGCCGAAAGAAATAAGTATTCTAAAACCAAGCCCAGTCCTGAGATTATTGAAAAAATGAAGAGCGTAGGTGAAGACATTAAGAAATTGGATGAAAAATTAAAAACAACAGATGATAAGTTCATTCAAGCCATGTCAGAACTGCCAAATCTACCGGCTGAGGATGTGGTAGCCGGCGGCAAAGAAAATAACAAGATTGTTAAGACTTTTGGAGAACAACCCAAATTTGACTTTGAACCTAAAGATCATGTGGAATTAGCCACTGCTTTGGATATCATTGATTACGAAAGAGGAGTCAAGATGTCCGGTAATGGTTTTTGGTGCTACAAGGGTAAGGGTGCTTTATTGGAGTGGGCTGTTTTAAGCTACTTCATAGATTTCCATACTCAAAATGGTTACACCTTCATGATCCCACCCTTTTTACTGACAGAAAAATCTGCTTACACTTCCGGTCATCTGCCCAAATTCAGAGATGATTTGTTTTGGACTCAGGACGATACCTGTTTGAACGCGACTTCAGAAATGATGTTGGGGAATTACCATCGAGATGAAATTTTAGAAGAGAAAGATTTACCTTTGAAATATTGTGCTTACTCTGCTTGTTTCAGACGCGAAGCCGGTTCGTATCGTAAAGAAGAAAGAGGCATGATTCGAGGTCATCAGTTTAACAAAATAGAAATGTTCCAGTTTACAGATAAAAACAATTCTTGGCCGGCTTTTGACGAACTGGTTAAAAATGCGGAAGCCTTGGTGGAAGGCTTGGGACTGCATTACCAAACCACTTTACTCTCAGCCGGTGATGCTTCAGCTGCCATGGCTAAGACTATGGATATTGAAGTATGGATTCCTTCCATGCAGGTATATAAAGAGGTTTCATCTGCTTCCAATGCTCTGGATTACCAAGCCAGACGTGGCAATGTCAGGTATAAAGATAAGCAGACAGGCAAGAATGAATTTGTACATACTTTAAATGCTTCAGGATTGGCAACTAGTCGGTTATTTCCGGCTATATTAGAACAGTTTCAGCAAAAAGATGGTTCAGTGATGATTCCAAAGGTTTTGCAACGTTGGACTGGCTTTGATCGGATTAAACCAACTAAATAAATTTTTAAGACAAAACCAGGACATCGGTCCTGGTTTTAAGTTTGACTCAATTATAGAAATATGGTAGTTTAAGCATACTGAATGGTTGAAAACAACACCGACAGGAGGGATAGATCCATGAATCTAGCTCAATTTTTCGACCAATTCTGGGGTGCTACTTGGAGGAAAAATCCAGTCTGGTTTGAAGTTCAGATTGACAAGATTAAAGAGAATATTTGGCCGGGCTGGACGTTGTTTAGCCGGATCTATGATCATCAACTTGGCGTGCTTAAAAAGCACAAATGTCCAGATGAGATAATTGACAATTTAATGACTCAGAAGCAGGGAATATATGAGGCACTTTGCCAACTGACACCCATTCCTGGCTCATGTCATTTTTTACCGGTTATTCCGGCCAAGTGTTTGGACTTAAGGAAACAGATGAAAATGGTCAGATTTGCCAATTGTAGTGGTGAAGTTGATCCAAACTGCTCCCAAGATTACAAACAAGCGTCAGACGTACCGGATCAGCCTTACTATGTCTTGGGTTTGGACGTTCATCAAGATCTAAGACATCGAATGCTCGATCTGTCCATTGCTCTGAATCGATTTCATCATGAGCAAGATTCAGAAGGTATTAGCTGGCTTAAAGGCATTGATGACCAAACAATATTAAGATCGGTGATGCTGTGCCATGAGCTGTCCGGAGCTAAACCCATTACGGCCTGTGAAGGCATTGCCATGGGCATTCACAGTCAAGACAGCTTTTTCTTGGGCAATGGTGCCAAGATCCACTGTCTGGGTTCCATTATCGAAGTTAATGGCCAGACAGATCCGGTTGAGATTTCCAAGGGTTATCCCGTGAAGTGTTGTCTAGAAGATTTTGGTTTTGACCGTGATAATGTCTCAGGTGATGAGACTATTATGGTTAAGCATATGACCAACTGGCTGGCATCCATCAATTTCGTCCGTGACGATGCCGCGGTACTGGGTGGTATGATGACCAGCTTGGATCCCGGAGACTATTTCCCGTCTTGCCAGGTACGCGTCGCTGGTTAGACTATTGGAGTGAGCTGTTATTGCTCACTCTTTTTATGTTCAGCGTTAAAAGGTAATATGAGGCTAAACTGGCTGCCTTGTCCAGGACAATTAAGAACATTGATTTGAGCCTTAAAATCTGTCTTTAACATGTGTTTGGTTAAAGACAGACCCAGGCCGGTCTTGGTTTGGTTGGAGAAAAGAGGATCAAAAATTTTGTCTAACCGGCTTTTGTTAATACCTCCGGCTTGGTCACGAATGGTCAGATAATAATGAGTGGGCTGAACTTTAAGATTGATTTGGATAGTCTTGTCGGTGGTGTTTTGACCTTGGTAAGCTTCAATAATGTTGTTAAGTAGATTGATAATAATCTGACGAAAAGAATTCTGTCTGCCGAATAATTCAGCTTGGGGTGAGATATTGATAATAACTCGAATGTTTTCCTTGACTAAAGGATAGTGTAGGATATCTACGGCTTGTTCAAAGGTGGTTTTAAGATTAAAACATTGATCTATAAACTGATTTTGGAATTGAACTCGGTTAGATTCAATAACTTGTTGGATTTTTTGGCTGCAAGATACAGCTTGGTTTAAAAAAGGATTGGCCTGCTGTTGCTCCAGTTGGTACAGACTCAAATTCAAGCCAGTCAGAGGATTGGATAAATCATGGAGTAGGCCGGTAGTTTGTTGTCCTAAACTGGCTAGTTGGTAGATCTGTAACAGTTGCAACTGTTTGTTGAGAATATCTTTTCTGACTTTAGATAGAATTGAGATAGTGATTAAAATACCGGCCAGTAAAGCCGGTATAAAGAAGATGGGGGAGAGTACTTTAATCAATGGTGAAGACACAAGGCCTAGCATTAATCCTGTTAATGCTCCTATGCTGAGCCAAAGTTGTTGGTCTTTAGGTAAAAACATTATATTACATGTCTCGATTAATCATATATTGGGCAATTTTATCTAAAAAGTCAATAGCGATCGGATTTAAATTTTTTTGTTTTAATTTGGGAATGTGTTCAAGAGCTTGTTCGGCATAGTGTTTTGAGATTTTTCTGGAATAATCCAAGGAGCCGGAGTCAATCATGGCCTGTTTAGCAGCTTGAATATCTGCTTCAGTTGCCTGTTTTTGTCCCCAGACTTTGAGTAAAGCCTGTTTGTGCGTTTCAGATCCCAGATCAAAAGTCTTCATAATCAGCAGTGTACCCTTGCCCTGTAACAAGTCCGAATTGGCTGATTTACCTGTTTTAAGCGGATCTCCAAAAATACCCAAGATATCGTCTTGCAATTGGAAAGCAACACCGGCACTCATGGCATAGTCATGTAAAATATCTAAAATTGTTTGGTCCAAACCGGCCAAAATTGCTCCGATGGCCAGGGGATTGTCATAGGTATAGGTGGAAGTTTTGCTTTGATGAACAGCAATGATGTCAGCTTCTTGCCAATGGTCATGATGTTTTTCCAAATAAACGTCAAAGGCCTGACCGTAGGCACAATGAGTTATGGATTTGAGCAGCTTAGCCATGGCTTGTGTTACCAATTCTGGATTGGAACTGGATCTTAACAGTAAATTATAGCCTAAAGTTAAAACTGCATCTCCAATATTGATAGCCATGGCATTGCCATAATGCTGGTCAATTTCTCCAAATACCTTATGAGTGGTTGGTTGACCTCTTCTCATCTCATCCTGATCCATAAAATCATCATGCATCAGTAGGGCGGTGTGAACTAATTCCACAGCCATACCCGCGTAATAGATTTTGTCATCTACTTGGTCGGATTCTTGTCCAAGCAGATAACCGTAATAGACCAAGGCGGCTCGTAATCTTTTGGCTTTACGCAGATTATGCTCTTTTGCATGCTCAATTAAGGTTTTAACAAGCTCTTTTTGTTTCAAATTAAAACCAAAGTTGGCAGCCAATTCTTGATCCCAGTATGTGGCTAGTTTTTGGTCAAAAATCTCAGCTATCTGTTTAAGTTGTTGTTTAATATCCATGTGGTATTTATTCTGCTTCTATCTTGTACCCGCGTCCAGGTACGGTGTGAATTAATTTGGCTGTACTCTGTCGATCTATTTTTTTTCTTAAGTTTAAGATATGGGTTTCAATGGTATTGGAAAAAGGATCGGCATTCATGTCCCAGACGTGTTCCATGATATTGGAACGGGACAAGACAATACCTTCATGCTGCATTAAATACTCCAGCAAGATGAATTCTTTTTTAGTTAAATAGATTTTTCTATCACCTCTTTTGACCACATGCTTTTTAGCGTCAATCATCAGATCTGAAACATGTAATACCTCACTCAGCATGCTTTTAGGACGTCTGAGGATGGCTTTGATCCTGGCCATTAATTCATCTTGGGCAAAGGGTTTAGTCAAGTAATCATCTACCCCGGCATTTAAAAGCTCAATCTTAGTGGGCAATTCAGTTTTAGCTGACAGTACTAAAATTGGTACTTTCAGACCATCTGATCTAATTTCGCGGCAGGTCATCAAACCATCTTGTTTGGGAAGCATTAAATCCAGTAAGATCAGATCATAGTCATTGGTTCTGGCTAAGAACGAACCTTTTTCGCCATCGTGAGCCAGATCCACCAAGAAACGTTCATTTTCTAAACTTAATTTCAAGGATTGGGCCAAGGTTAAATCATCGTCAATAATTAGAAGTCGCATAAGCTCATAGTTATTAATTAGATTATTAAAGCCGAAAATGCTAAATAAATCAAGTCAAAAATACTAATTTGAGCTTACCCGTTATCTATTGATTGAAAGATCAATTAATTATCAAGAAAATATCAAGATATTTAGGCCTAATTTAAGATATTTTTTGTTTAATATCAGTATTTATTGTATAATATATTAGAATTTTAAACAATTAATTAACAAAAAAAGAGCCATCGCGATGATGACTCTTACTGGTCCGTAAACGAAATTTAGTCTGTTAGATGCAATTCCAACTGGTCGGGATTGTCAGAATCATCCTGACTCAGGATCTCATCCCGACTCAGCAAACGTAGCGCCATCACTTCCGGACCAGGTCCCCAGAATTGCCGGAGCTCATTCAATTGCTGTTTATTGGGACGGATACGATCTGACAGGTCCATCAGTTCGTAAATGACAGTGGCAATGGCTGGAGCCATTTCCAGTAGAATGTAGGCAATCTCTTCTTGGTCGCCCTGAACGCCAGCCCGTGTCAGACCCAATTCCAAGGCAGCTTTGAGTTCATAGCTCCAGAGTCGAACTCGAAATTGTTTGGCTTGAGACAGAATGGTTTTGAGCTCCATATCCGAGTCGAGCTGGTAGGGCAGAATATCATCTGCCAGCCCTTCAGACTGGAGTTGAGACAAATCTTGACCCTGTCTCATGGCATTAATCATGCCCGTAGTGAGCAGAGCCACGGTGTCCAGGACTTGCGCCTTTACGCATTGACGCTCGTTGTGAGCTTGTTCCGCCATAGTGCTTTCCTCCCGTTGTTTTGCCTTAGGACCAGTATTTAAATATTACCACTATATATTATTTTTGTCAACCATGAAATATCCTGAATTACCAATTTTTAAATCTCGCAGAAAAGTTAGAAAAGACTATTTTAAAGGCAGTTACGCTAATCCGTATTTTAAAACAGACCAGCAAATCATACCCAGACAGGGTAGTTTCAATACTAGTTTGTATCTTAAAATTTTAGCGGTTGCCATTGTCATTTACGTGGTTATCTATAGCGAATTGCCAACAGTCACTACCATTGAGGTCAGCGGTCTGGATCTAATACCGGAACAAGAATTTCAACATGTGGTTAACCAAAACTTAAAACATTGGCGCTGGTATTTATTTCCTCAAAGAAACATGATTTTTTTAAGTAAAAAAGCACTCAAGCAGGGGATAGAGGATAAATATAGTTTAGAGTATTTAACTGTCACTAAAGGTTGGAAAAGTCTGAGTATTAAGCTGAAAGAAAAAATCTCTCATGCCATTGTCTACAACCAGAATGAATTTTACTTTGCAGACCAACAGGGTAGGGTAATGCAAGAATTGCCTCAAGAGCAAGTTTCCATCTATTGGGATAGATATCCCATTTTAAATGTTGGGCAAGGGGAAATCCAGATCGGTCAAGAAGTAGCCACTCCGGATCAGATGACTTTTATGCTGGCTCTGGACCAGGCCATTTTAAACACGAATTTAAAAAAACACGGCTATGAGAGGGGAGAGGATGTGAATGAATTAAGACTGGTGTCCAAAGACGGTTGGCGCGCCTATTTTGACATTACTTCAGATTTAAATGTGGCGTTGGAGAATTTAATCCTGGTGCTCAACGAGAAGATTGAAGATCCCAAAAGAGTCGAATATATTGATCTTAGATTTGGCAATAAAGTTTTCTATAAATAAAAAAAATAGCCTGTTCGACAACGGGTCGAACAGGCCGCGGAAGGAGAAAGCGACCAGCGGAAATAGTCGCATCCTAAGGGGGCAAATGGAACCTGCCCATGCATGTCACATAGGCAGGTTATGGCGGGATACAGGCTCCGGTGAGGTTCGGAGTCCTGATGAAAAAAACGTCTGACTGCTTTCAATATAATACATTTCATATATCTTGTCAAGCAAGAGGGGGGAGAGGGGTATTCCACTCCCTCCAGTTTTAGTTTACCTGGGTTTAATTGAATTAAATTACTACAGATTAAGAAGTCCTTTGGTAAGCATAAATTGACATGTGGATAACTTATAGGTATAATAAATATAATAACTTCGTATAACACAGGATAAACGCGGTAAACCTATCAATATATGGAAAACTCTAAAAAAACCCTGATATCCTACATACCTGACTTTTTAGACTACTGTGAGGTCGAAAAAGGCCTGTCGCCTATCTCTACCCGTAATTACCATAACTTCCTTAAATTATTCATAGAATGGCTCAAAAATTGCCATTTAGAGGGTCTTAGACCCCATGAACTGACTCCAGACCATATTTGGGATTACAGGCTGTATTTGAGCCGAAAACAGGATGCTAAGGGTAATTATATTAAAAAGACCACCCAGTCATACTACCTCCGAGCTCTTAGAAATTTATTGAATTTTTTTACGGAAAAAGATATACCTAGCATACCCTCAGACAAGGTAAAATTACCTAAGTTAACTGAAAGAGATAAAAAGATTAAATTTCTGAAGTATGAGCAAATAAAGAAGCTGCTAGAGATGCCGGATGTGAAGAGTGAAGCCGGTTTAAGAGATCGATGTGTTTTAGAAGTTCTATTTTCGACCGGTATGCGTGTAGCTGAGTTAACTTCGCTTAACGTAAATCAGTTTAACTTAACTAACTTATCCACAGATGGTCAGGAATTAAGTATTGTGGGTAAAGGTGGTAGAAGAAGAACAGTTTATTTTTCTGCTCGTGCTTTAGACTGGTTAGCTAAGTATCTGAAGACCAGAAAAGACCTCTTCCCTCCCCTGTTTATTAACTACCGTAAAAATTCCAATCCGGATGATGATCATAGGCTGAGTATTAGAGCTATTGAAGAAAGTGTAAAAAAATACACATCCATGGCTGGTTTGCCGGTGGATGCAACTCCTCATACTCTCAGACACTCCTATGCTACAGATCTTTTAGAACAAGGCGCAGATTTAAGGTCTGTGCAGGAATTATTGGGTCATAAAGATATTGGAACTACTCAAGTGTATACACATTTAACCAACCAGAGGTTAAAGGATGTGTACAAGAAATACCATAGTGGAGATAAATAAAAACCCCGGATTAACCGGGGTCTACTGGTATTGCAGTAATTAAGAATCTCTTTTCTATTTCTTCTTTCCAGTTTTCTTTTGAGCGGTTTTGGGTGCTTTTTTTTCCTCTTTATCCTCCTCCTTATTCTTTTTCATGTCAAAGAAACAAAGAATCAAGAATAATCCCAGACAGAAAGCTAAAATTTTAATGATTAACTGCAAAAAATCTGTCCATTTGTTTTCCATTTCGGCTCTAGCACCCAAGACTTGAGGATTAATTTCATCTTGCTCTTCTTCTATTACCTCATCTGCTTGGTTGTCTTCGGTTGGTTCAGTATCATCTTCCGACTGTGGATTAAAGGCGTTAGTATCTTCATCTGACTCCCCTGTTCCGTTATCGTTGTCTTCTTGGTTATTATTTAAAACCATTTCAACCTCCTCATCCGCCCATTTATACGGATCTAAGGGGTATTTATCCTCATAGTCGCTATACCCATCTCCATCCGTATCATATTTGTACTTATCTGTACCAATTTCGTCTTCATCCCAATTATACAGTCTATCGTTATCTATATCTGAATCTTGGTGATCTGAAATGCCGTCTCCATCCGTATCCGGACCGTCAAAAACAGAGGCATCATCCGGATCCGGATCTACTCCGTCTAACTCACCATCACCATCTGTGTCTGGATTTTCCGGATCAGTCCCCTCTTCTTCTTCCTGTTGATCTGGCAGTCCATCTTGATCTGTATCTACATCCACGTAAATAATGTCTGTCATTTGTGACATAATGGCACCATCCAGAGATTCAGTGTGTCCATCCGGATAAATCATCGCTGCATTATTAATCACAGCTCTGAACTGATGATTACCCTGTACCGCATGCCAGTTGGTGGTTACCACTCGGCTGGTACCTCCTCCGGCCAATTCAAAATGAATGGTTTGTGAGATAACAGTACCATTATCTGTAAACACAATATCTCCGACAATGGCATTGTCACTGTCATTGACGATAACAGAGTAAATGGTTAGGTTATCACCAGCCAAGGGTGTATCATTGGAAATCCAGATGTTGCTGGAGACAAAACCTAAATTAGCGGCTAAAATTGGAACAGCTATGAACAATCCCAAAACTACAGCCAAAAAATATTTTTTCATATTTCTTGTATATTAAATTATCTATTAAAACTATTGACCGCAATTACACTTACAACCCGGATCGCATTCACAGCAAGCTTGGCAGAGAGCGGGATTGCATTGGCACTTGTTATGATCGGTTAGGGGTGCTCCACATTTGGTGCATTTTTCATGTTCCATATGGATATTTTATTAATTATGGGATATAGCTTAAAGGATTGACAGGAATACCATTTAGTCTGACTTCAAAATGAAGATGAGGACCGCTGGAAAAGCCGGAATTACCTGTATACCCAATAACCTGGCCTCTGGCAACGTATTGATCGGCTTGGACTGAAGCACTGTTTAAATGGGCATATAGGGTGGAAAAGCTGTTGTTGTGGATAATCATGATGTAATTACCGTACCATTTGGTACCATAACTCACTTTAGCTACGTAACCCGTTTCCACCGCTTTAACAGGTGTACCCATGGGCGTGGCATAATCTACACCTGAATGCTCAAAAAGATGTCGATACGGATATTCTGGATCATGAAAATAGGCTGTAATGGGATAGGAACCGACGGGGTGGATAAAAGCCACATCTCCAAAGGAATTGAATTTTTCATTGTCTCCCCTCTTCTCCAATTCAGCTCTTAATTGTCTTTCCAAATTAGCTACTTGAGCATTGACAGCTACCTGTTCTTGTTTAATATCGTCGATTAAAGACTGAAATTTCTTTTCTGATTGTTGAGTCTGGGCAATTAAGTAGTTTTTAGTTTCTTTTCTGTCTCCCAAAGCATATTTTTCCTGCTCCAATTTTTTTAATAAATCTGCCAGTCTGTCTCTTTTATCATTTAAATTTTCTTTGTCTTTGGTTAAGGCTAAGACATTTTCTTGAACTCGGTTTAAAGTTTTCTGCAAATTAGCTTCAATTTGCTCCAAATATTTGATTTGATCAAAAAAATCAGAAAAAGATTCATTACTTAGCAGTACAGATAAATATTTTTTTTCATCGTACCTGTCTAACTGTCGGATAAAAGCTGCTAGCTTTTCCTTGTCTTTGGCAATAATGGCTTCTTTTTCTTCAATTTGCAAATTAACCTGTTCGATCTCCAGTTCTGTAATTTTAATTTCTTCCTGATTAGCTTGGATATCTAAATTGGTCTTGGCAATTTGGTTTTCAATAATGTAAATTTGGTTTTGCAAGCTAGCGGCTTGGTTTCTGGCCGCTTTAATGTCATCCTTGTAAGTATCTATTTTATCTGCCAAAGCATCGATTTTCTCTCGTTGTTCATCGATTAATTCATTTAACTCAGCAATTAATTGTTCATTGGCTTTGATTTCTGGTTCTGGTTCTGTTGTGACTGTTTCTTCACTCTCTACTTCTTCCTCCTCAGTCACTTCAACTTCAGTTTCTGTTTCCTCTGCTTCTTGAGCTAAAATAAAACCTAAATTAAAACAAAAAACACTCGAAAACACTAACGCCATTAAAAGCGCCGTTAAGAGGAAACGACTGTTAGTTTTTTGCCACCGTCTTAACATGTTTGATAATTATTGTGTATGAATATTATACCATAATTAAAACCACTTTGACAGTTTTTTGGTCTGTGAGTATAATTACTCTTACCCGGTGATCTCAACATCCTAGGAGGGATAATGTACAAGTTTACTGGCAAAAACTGTTATCTGTCGTGTGATAGCTCCTTGTGCTCAGCTAGGTCGCCTAGCGGCAAGAGCCCACATGACGCTCTGACAATGGCTGTCCGGCGTGGTTGGAAGATTGACCAAGGGAGGGATCATGCAATTTGTCCCGGGTGCCTTAAGCGCCTGGAAGAGGTGGAGCAGCCGCTTCAGCTGGTCTAGTCAGTCGATTAGGTCAAGATCATCGGTAAGTGTGTCAAGTATGTAGTCTGGCACACTTTTTTTATTCAAGCAGATCCACTGCTTGAGCCAGTCTGCTTAAGGTTTTAACTTGGCCCAGGATGGCAGCTACCTCAAAAGGCGTAGCTGATTTTTGTTGGCCGGTTAAGGCTACCCGCATGGGCCAAAGCACTTCCCCATTAGACAGCTTATGATCTGAGATGTATTGAATGATTTTAGCTTCCAGTTTATCTGCTAGCCAGTCTGCTTCAGCATAACTTTTAAGTTCAGCAATTAAATTCAGCAGGTTGTCTTTGGTTGTTTTGACATCCGATTTTTTCCACACAAGCAGTTTGGGATCATATTCAAGACGGTCGGTCAGCAGATAACTGACTTCCAGTCCAATTTGGTTTAATGTAACAATTCTGGTTTGTTCTAAGGCTAAAAATTGGTCTAAAGGCAAATTAGGTGGTAAGGTGGGAAAATTTTGCTGTAAAAAAGGCATAACTGCTGTTTTAAACTGAGCAAAACTCATTTTGCGAATATATTCACCATTCATCCAATCTAGCTTGTCTCGGTCGAAAATTGCACCGGCTTTATGGATACGACTGAAGTCAAATTGCTGAATCATTTCGTCCAAAGACATAATCTCTTGGTCGGTACCTGGATTCCAACCCAATAAAGCGACAAAATTCAGTAATGCTGCCGGTAAATAGCCCTGTTTTTGGTAATCGCCCACAGCCACATCACCTTGTCTTTTGGAGAGTTTTGAACGGTCTGTGTTTAATGTCAGTGAAATGTGCAAGTACTGTGGCACTTCCCAGCCAAAATACATGTACAACAGAATATGTTTAGGTGTGGATGATAACCATTCTTCTCCCCGAATAACATGAGTTATATTCATTAAATGGTCATCTACCACCACTGCCAGGTGGTAAGTGGGATAACCATCTGATTTCAACAAGACTTGGTCATCTATATCATTGGTACTTATCTTGACCTGGCCACGCACCCAATCCTCAAATTCCAAAGTTTGGTCAGCTGGTACTTTTAGGCGAATGACATATGGATCTCCGTTTTTAAGTCTTTCTTTAACCTCAATTGGTGTCAAATTACGGCAATGCCAATCATATCTGGTTGGTTGTTTAGCTGCCTGTTGAGTTTTTCTTAAATTATCTAATCTTTGTTCAGAACAGAAGCAGTAATACGCTTGTCCCTGGTCAACCAGTTTTTTTGCGTATGTGTGGTAAATATCCAATCTTTTAGATTGTACATAAGGTCCCAATTTGCCTTTTTCCACCACTTCGCCTTGGTTGTTCAGCATTACACCTTCATCTGGTATGATTTGCGTCCAATACAAGGCATCTAAGATAGTTTTAACGGCCCCATCAACTTTTCTGCTTTGGTCTGTGTCTTCTATTCTAACTAAAAACTGACCTCCAGCTTGTTTGGCCATGAGATAAGCGTACAGAGCTGTACGCAGACCCCCGACATGCAAGTAACCAGTGGGACTGGGTGCAAATCTGGTTCGAATGGTTTGGGTATTGGATTTGAAGAGTGACATATGCTGTTAATATACCTAAAAATGACCAATTTAGCAAGTAAAAAACCGTAATCTAGAGCGTTAGATTACGGTTGCTGGCTTAGCAGATGACTCGCATGCCTTCGGGTTTGGAAAAATCTACTCGGTGAAGCTGGTTCCAGACTACCACGTGCTGTACAATCCCAAGTACAAAAGTGATGGTGATGACTTTTGACTCAGCTGACAGTGATTGAGCCTTAATTTTAGCTTTGACATTCGAAAAATGCCTGTGCAGCATAACGATTTCACCCGTCGGTTCGAGCTGTTGGCCCATATCTGTTGAGTCAGTCTTGTTTGGAAGAAAGAAGTTTCTGTCTTCCAGGTAGGTAATGGCCTCTTGGGTCGTAAACGGTTGCACCAGGTTTTTGTCCATCTCTTCCCTCCTTGTTGGTTAATGGAGACTGATATATAATGTAACATATATGTTTGGATTTGTCAATATAAAAGCGGATTTAGAACTTCTAAATCCGCTTTAAGCGTTAGTTAGCTTGTGACGTCTCAGTCGCTTGATCTAGCCTTCTGGCCAGTATGACTTGACGCCAGGGACAGCTATTTTTGGTTTGCTCATGGTAACGAATTAGGCAGGTGGGCTTAAAGCCACACTCTAATTCCGTAGCTTCACAGTCGGCTTGTTTCAGTACCATCTCAGACTGCCAATTGGTTGCAGATCAGGCAAATAGTATTCGGCTCTCTGCCAAGAGCATCGGCAATGTCGTCATTGGTGTTAAACACCAGACTGTCAACACCCAGTTTTTGAGCCATGATCTGAGTTGGAATTTCCCGACCTTGCTCATCTACGGCCGCCAAAGACTCATCCGGCTTGGTAGACTTGCTGTATGGACAGTAGGACATGAGTTTGGGATTGGAGACTCGGATGTGGATTTCCAGCTTGATTAAGTAATCTGGCTGGTACTTTTTCTTAACCTTGAGCAGTAAGGAACGAATCTTGGGCACCAAGTTGTTCATCATCTGAGTGCCTCGGACAATGGAATCATCCACGAGCACCAAACGAATGGTAATAACCGATGAATCTGGCTCTTCCTGACGCTTGAGATCCAGTAAATTCTGAATGATTTCAGTCGGATCATCTTCAGCCACTCTGAGCTTAGTGTCAGCCTCTTGATTGCGGATTTGTTGCTGTCCACCAGTAAAGCTGCGCTTGGCTCCCGTGTATTTGATCAGCAATTCATCCAGTAAGGGACAGCGTTTGACGCGTCCTTGACTGACAGCTTCAATCCAGGCTTGAATGTAGCCAATGGCATGGTAGCGACCCGAATCCGGTACCGGCAGAACAATATCCGGTGTAAAGCCGGCTGCAATGTCTTTTTCCGCCAATTTGGCGCCCATTCTTTTGCGGAAGGTGGTTACCGGAACGCCGAATACCACCGAACCCGGATCGGCAGTGTAGATTAATTCAAAACCGCAGACCTTGCCCGGTCCGGAAATTTGCTTGGCAGTTTTGGCTAAACCATCTTGCAGGCGAATGATTTCACCTGGCAAAATATCTCTGTACAGTTCAAAGTCCGTGTTGGCAAAGGAGCAGGATTCTGAAGAAGCTGCAAAGGCATGGTCGTTTTTACAAATACCCAGTACAGCCGGTTTCTGACCGCTGGGTGAATTAGCCAACCATACACTGTCTGATGTTAAAATGGCGCAAAAATAGGCACCTTCAACTTTGTCAGCCAGTCTTTCCAAACCTTGCTGAAAATTCTTTTCCAAAGCAATGATTTTAGCCAAAATCGAGATGTCATCATCTCTGTCCAAGGAATGGCCCTGACTGACCAGTTCGGCAATTAAGTCTTCTCTGTTGAGCACATTGCCGTCAAAACAAATCGCAAATGAACCCAGTTGGGTTCTGGCTTTGTACATGGGTTGACGGGTGCTGTCGCTAATGTGTCCAATGCCATGCGTGCCGCTAAGTCGATCCAATTTGCCGGCAAAAGCATCTCTGAAGTTGCCTTTATGGGTATGGATGTCTAGACCCAATTCCGGTCTCAATAGATTGGCTAAAGCCAAGCCGCAGTAATGAGGACCTCGATGGGTCAAATAGTAGGTTTGCAGACTCAGTTGCCAGGGCAGGCGTCTGGCAGTCACTTCTTTGCCGTAGCGATCTACGGCCAGGACTACCTTCTTCTTCCAAGGGTAATTGTCTGGATCTACACAGATGGCAGTTACACCACTCATTATTCCCTCCTGAGTTGTTGTTAAAAAACTGGAAGGCCACTAGCCTTCCTGATTTTGAGTGTAATTTAAATAAAAACTATTGTCAAAATTATTTTTTTTGCAAGCGATCTTTGAAGGCCAAGTAAGGAAAAACAATAACGGCGTTAAAAATCCTTCGGTATCTATGAGGCTGAATAATTAGTTTGTACAGCCATTCCAAACCCAATTGACGCAACCAGCTAGGAGCTTGCTTGACTTTGCCAGACAGATAATTAAAAGTACTGCCGACGCCAATCGCTACTTTAATGTTGGGCATTTGATCCAAATTTTTGTAAATCCAAATTTCTTCCTTGATTTGACCCAAAGCCACAATGAGGATATTGGCTTGGCTGTCAATAATATCTTGAATAACTGACTGGTTTTTTTCCAACAACCAGGTTTGAGTATTCAATTTGCCGCCGCAACTGGCCCCAACCACCGTCTTGGGATATTTTTTAGCCACCAAGCCAGCCACACCCGGTTCTCCGCCGAGCAAATAGGCTTTGACATGCATATTACTGAGTAATTCTTTAGTCAAATCAACCCCGGTTACCCGAGAAAGCTTGCCCATTGAAGCAAGTTTCAAGCCAAAGCCATCGCAAGTGGCGATGTCGGCCTGGTTTAAAACCTGCCGGAATAAGGGATTGGCCTGAGCCGCCACCAAGAATTCCGGATTGACAGTTACGATGTAGTATTGATTAGCCGTTTTCAACCAAGCCATGATTTGAGTCATTACTTGGTCTAAGGTAATTCTTGAGATATTTACTCCGAGGATTGTCATTTAAGGATTTAAATAGTTAACGGTTAAAATGGCATCTGTCTTGTCTTGGTCTGGCTGTAAATTGAGATGTCCAAATACGCCCTGTTTCCAAAAACCCAAGTTAATTTCATAGTCGGTAATGTTTTCCTTGTAATTATAATCTGCCTGCGCTAGCTTGGTTTGGTAGTAGTTTAACAGCTCCGACTGTTGTATGTCCAAATCTTGCCAAGCCAAAGCAATGGTTTGTGTTTGTTTTAAGCTTTGGTTACTTAAAGCATGTTTGAGATCATCTAAGCTTAGTTGTTGGCTGGAAGTGGCAAAATTATTGTAGGTATTAACCAGTTGGTAGTTTAAATCGTCTGAAATGGCTTCCAGAAGCGGGTTTAAGATCCAATCCGGCAGATAATTGACCAGCTTGAGGATGGCTTGCTGACTGGTTTGAGTAGAGGCTTCAATTTGAGCCTGGTCAACTTGGTAAATGGCTAAATCGATGGGAAAATTATGGGGCAGATTGTCCACATGCTGCTTAATGGGAGAAATGGCCAGTTTCAGGCTGGCCAGTGTAGCAATGCCCAGTAACGTGATTAAAATAATCAGACTTAAGACCAAACCAAAACATGACCGACCGGATTTAGATTTGGTTGGACGATCTTTTTGTTCATATTTGACTGAGATTGGATCTAAAGGCATGGTTGTGTGTTGATATGTATTTTAACAAGTAAACAGTATTTGTAAAAGGTTGACAGTTATGATGAATAACTGTATAATTTTATTGTGGATGACAGGATGTCATCTACCTTCCCTCCTATGGGCTAACGGGATTCGTCTCGTTAGCCAAGCTATCAAAGAGCTCAGCTCTTTGTCTCAGATAACAGTCTGACCCTTACCTTGCCTCTGAAACGTTCAGTGGCATGGACTCCGTATGGTTGGGAAGAGTCTAGCATCTCCTCTTCCCAACCTTCCCCAGCTTCCTCTGCATTGCCTAGCGGCAATGGTCAACCTAGTAGCGAGGATTCACACCGAATCCTCGCTCATTTTTTTTTGTTATTTTTTTATGCTATGATTCAGATATGCAGCCAGCCAAATTCTATTCCGAGTTAAATTCAGACTGGGTCAAATGCCAGTTATGTCAGCATTATTGCCAGATTAAACCCGGTAGTCATGGGCGTTGCCGGGTCAGAGTGAATCGGTCCGGTCAATTATATACTTTGAATTACGGTAAGGTAATTACACAGAGCACGGATCCAATAGAGAAAAAGCCATTGTATCATTTTTTACCCAATACTCAGACGTATTCGTTAGCTTGTGCCGGGTGTAATTTTACGTGTCGATATTGTCAAAATGCAGATATTTCCCAGTTTACAACTTCATTAGCTCAGTTCAATGCAACTTTACCTGAGATACCAGCTCAGGATATTGTGGATTTAGCCTTAGTCAATGACTGTCCGTCGATTGCTTACACATATACCGAACCGACCGTCTATCTGGAATATGCCTGGGAGTGTATGCAATTGGCTCATCAGTCCAATTTAAAGAATGTTTGGGTATCTAACGGCTATATGTCTGACTTGGCTCTGCAAGCTATTCTCCCCTATTTGGATGCCATTAATGTGGATTTAAAGTTTTTTCGGGATAAGACGTATTTAAATATGACAGGTGCTCATCTCCAGCCTGTTTTGGAAACGTTGATGAGGCTTAAGGAAAATGACATACACACTGAAATCACAACTTTGATCATTCCCGGGATTAATGATTCAGTTGCAGAAATGACGGATATCGCTAAATTTATTTTTCAAAAATTAGGCCAGTCTACGCCTTGGCATGTCTCAGCTTTTTATCCGACATACCAGTTACACAATTTACCTCCGACAGATCCGGAGACGGTATTGAGAGCGCAACAAATCGGTAGGCAAATAGGTCTCAGGCATGTGTATATCGGTAATGTGTAAACACAAGAGAAATGACCAGAGTAACGCAAGCTAGGTATTTACGTCTAAATATGGTATAATGCGACTAACAATTAATGATTCCTCTTCTATGCAAAAAATATTTAAAATTAGCCTTTTTTCTTTCATTATGTGGTTGGTCATCCAACCTGTTTTAGCGGTTGAATTTGATCCGGATTATTTGATATCTGATTCTGAAATGACAGATTACAATTCGATGACCCAGGAGCAGATTCAGAAGTTTCTAGATGAGCAGGAAGGTACTTTGAACAAGTATATTTGTGTGGATAAAGAGGGAGAGCTCAAAACAGCCTCCCAAACTTTTTATGAAGTCGCTCAGAAATGGATGATTAATCCCAAATACCTGTTGGTTTTGGTGCAAAAAGAAATGAGCTTACTCTCAGATGAATCCCCCAAACAAACTCAGTATGATTGGGCGACCGGTTACGGCTGTCCCGATGGCTCTGGCTGTGATGCCCGGTGGAAAGGTTTTTACAAACAGGTTAATTCCGCCGCCGCTCAAACCAGGTACTACATGGATAATATTCATGAATTCCATTACCAACCTCATCAGACATATACCATCGATAGTTATCGGGTAACGCCAAAGAATACCGCAACTGCTGGCTTGTATGCCTATACCCCGCATGTAGACTGCGATGGCAAATGCGGTGGTAATGTTTTATTCTGGGATTTATACAATAAATTTTTTTCCAAAAAGTGGCCGGACGGAGCTTTATTAATTGCCGATGATGGGTCGAATCCCTTTTTAATTAAGGATGGTAAAAAAAGAGAAATTACGTCCAAAGCGGTTTTATTGTCCAGATTCGATCCGGATAATGTTGTAACTGTCAACGGCAATGATCTGGCTTCCTACGACGATGGACCACCCATTGAATACTTGAATTTTTCATTGTTGAAAGACTCTCGTGGCAATATCTATATGATAGACGATGACAAAAAGAGAAAGATTCAAAGTGATGAGGTATTTCAAAAGATCGGCTTCATGGAAGATGAAGTTATCTCAGTCAGCGATTTGGAGCTGGCTCAATATGAAGATGGACCGGAGATTACCAAGTATACGCTGTATCCCTCTGGTCAGCTGGTCCGGAATACTGAGACTGGAGATATATTTTATTTAATCAGCAGTAAAAAGAGATTAGTGATTAATGATGAAATTAAAAATGCCAATTTTATGGGCATGACAGTCGAACCTATGGACGCGGGTGAATTGGACAAATACCGAACAGCCAGTGAAATGACTCTGCCTGACGGCTATTTGGTGAAGACGGCGGATTCCAATACTGTCTATGTCATTTCCAACGGTAAAAGATTGCCCATTTTCAATGCCAAAGTTTTCACTAATATGAAATATGGTTGGGATGTTATTCAAACAGTTTCCCAACAAACATTGGACGTCCATAAATTAGGGCAGACTATAACCGGTGAGTGGTAATAATCTAAACATATGTCACTTGTGTTTGCTGGCCTTGTGCCACATCCTCCAATTTTAATTCCTGCCATTGGTAAAGACAATTTGGACCAGATTGAGAAAACTGAGAAAGCAATGCGTCAAATGGAACAGGAATTGTACAGTACTAAGCCAGATATTCTGATGATAATTTCTCCTCATGGTGAAATAGATCCGACTGCTTTTACCATTAATTTATCAGATAAATACACCATGGATTTTGAAGATTTTGGAGATTTTGCGACCAAATTGGAAGCTAAGGGTGAAGTGATTGAAATTACCAGAGCCAAAGAGACAATTGCCGACAAAGTACCCTTGAATATCATTTCTGAAACAGATTTGGACCATGGCGTTGCTGTCCCCTATTTTTATCTAGCCCAACACTTGGAAAATACGGGTTTGATTCCTGTTCATTTTTCGTTGTTGAACAATCAAGCTCACCTCGATTTTGGCAAGGCTTTAAAAGAAGTTATTATGTCGAGCCGCAAAAGAATAGCAGTTATTGCCTCAGGAGATATGTCGCACTGTTTAACTCAAAACGCACCAGCCGGTTTTAATCCGGCCGGCAAAGAATTCGATGAACTGTTAATTGAATTGCTGAAGCAAGCAGACACCAAAGGTATAGTTAGCCTGGATTCTAAGTTGGTTGAGCAAGCAGCCGAATGTGGCTACCGATCCATTCTTATCCTACTGGGCATTTTAAATAACATGAGTTATAAAACCGAGGTTTTGAGCTATGAAGCGCCTTTTGGCGTCGGTTATCTGGTGGCTAATTTAAAACTGACTTAGCTTTCTATTATTTTAAAAAAATATCTCCATCTTTCCCCTTTCTCGCACAATTCCTTGGTATCGTTTAGAGCTTTTTCCACGATTGTCTTGGGGTACTGTTTACACACCTTAAAGACAGAGTTTCTTTTAAAGCCGGGAATGCCCAATTCATCAATAATCCTTAAAGCCAAATCCTGCCACTCATAGGCAGGTGGTTTTTTGTGTTCAAAAGCTTTATTGTTTAACAATAAGTCTTTGATGTTTTGTGGTCCTTGGTTGATGGGCATGTGTATATTTTAACCTTTAGAAATAATTTAGGCAATCAGTATTGACAAATTGGAGAAAAATATTGTATAAATTAAGCATGTTAGAGGTAATTGTTAATCCCAATCCTATTTTAAGAAAAATGTCACAACCGGTGGCAGATGTTTTGAATCCGGAAATTCAAGAATTAATTCCACAAATGATTGAAACAATGCTGGCGGAAGACGGGGTGGGCTTGGCTGCACCTCAGATTGGAAAAAATATTAGGATGGTGGTTATTAGATATGAGGATGAAGATTTGACTCTAATTAATCCTCTGGTTGTAACTAAGTCATTCTTTAAAGAATGGGGTGAAGAGGGTTGTCTGTCCGTACCTGGGAAAATAGGAGAAGTTAAAAGATACAAAAGAGTCAAAGTTAAGTTTCTTGATGCGGAAAATAAAGAACAGATTTTGGAAGCGCAAGGTTTACTGGCACGTATTTTGCAACATGAAATAGATCATTTGGATGGTGTCCTGTTTATAGATAAGGCTAGAAAGATCAAAACAGCCGAGACATATCAGGAATAACAAGTATGATTAAATAATGAGCAGAACTAAAATCATATTTTTTGGCACTCCGGACTTTGCAGTCCCTTTTTTGGATCATCTGGTTCATGATCCAAACCTGGAAGTTGCTTTGGTTGTAACTCAACCGGACAGACCAACCGGCAGAAAACAGATTATTACTCCCCCGCCGGTTAAGGTCTTGGCTCAAGACAAAGGAATTGAAGTCTTTCAGCCCGAAACCCTAAAAGACGCCTCTGTTTTAGAAAAAATCAGATCTGTTGACCCGGATCTTGTAGTTGTTGTGGCTTACGGTTTAATCATTCCTCAAAACATCCTAGATATTGCTCCGGCCATAAATGTCCATCCTTCTCTGCTTCCCAAATACCGGGGAGCTTCTCCGGTTCAATCCGCCATTTTGAATCAAGATGTAGAAACCGGTGTTAGCATCATGTTGCTGGATGCAAAAATGGATCATGGCCCCATATTGGCTCAAAAAAGACTTAAATTGAATGGGGTTGAAACTAACTCATCTTTGCATGTTAAATTAGCTGAAATCGGCAAAATTTTGCTTGTAGATGCCATTAAAGCCTACCTTAAGGGTGAAATTCAGCCTCAGGAGCAAGTTCATAGTCAAGCTACGTATTGTCAACAAATTGTCAAAGATCAGGCACGTTTGAATTGGCAGTCTTCAGCAGACCATTTGCAAGCCCAAATCAGAGCCTTTTATCCTTGGCCCGTGGCTTGGACAACTCACCAAGGTAAGAGAGTTAAAATCTTTCCACCCACCAAGGTAAATTCCTTAAGTCTCAAGCCGGGGCAGGTCCAACTGCAAAACAACCAAGTTTTAGTTGGTTGTGGTCAGGCCAGCTTGGAACTGTCTCAGATTCAAGTTGAAGGTAAAACACCTATGGAAGCTAGGACTTGGCTTCAATCCGTAGGTGATCTGACTTTGGTTTAAAGATTAAACCCAGAATGATTAAAAGTAAGATATCTAAGTAGAATTCTTCCCGCAAAAAATAATTGGTGTAGATAGTCATAATAACCACAAAGGAAAAATAACTGAACAAGCTGACTGATAACAAGGTCGGTTTTTTAGTGGCCCAGACGTATATCAGACTAAGTATTATCCCCCATTCCATTCCCCCGATCGCAATGCCCAACCAGCCCAGGTCGGCCCAATAATTAAAGATGAAGGTGGCTGTCACCCACCAAGGCAGAAATATTTCTTTCCATGGGATTTGAATATTAAAGCCAGGTAAGCCGATTAATTCAAGTGCCGCATCGAAAGTACCGTAGGAATAAGCACCATGGTACAAGCCTAGGTCCGGATAGTAAGCTATGGCATTATTAAGAGCTTGTAGATTGAAAGCCGGGATGATATATAGTGGAATTAGGAAATGAAATCGTGCCGGTATTTTGATATCTGACAGGTCAGCCAAGTAGGTAAAGGGAGTGTATTCCAAATCTGAATAATAATCCCGATAAGTAATGTAATGTCTTAAAGCGGGAATAGACACGGCAATGATTAAAATGATTAAAACAGTGGCCGTTGAGGCAGAGATGATTTTTGGCCAGTTTAGCTGAGTATGTTTGAGGCTTAAGAAACTGAAGTAACATAGCAGGATGGGCAGTACCATGATTAATCTGGAAGCGTATAGGGTTAAGATTAGAAAACCGATTATGATATTGGCAATTAAAATGATTTTATGTCTGAAGTTCGTTTTAACGGCTGTGAGACAGATAAAAATGAGTGGAATAATTAATCTGGGCAGTAAAGCCAAGTATTCCCACAACCCAAAAACCTCTCGGTTGATAATGAATCTCATTTTATCCGGTACACTGGACAGTAAAGGTAAGGTGCCAAATTGCCAAAAAATATACAGATTGACAGTTAAGCTTAAGAGGGTTAAGCCAGACATGACAGTCACAAACACCTGAGGTTTAGAATTTAAGTTAAATGAGTCGGTTGACAAATGCTGAGCCCACTTGGGTTTAAGATAATGATAAGTAACAAACAGGATGGTAAAGAACAGCATTAAGACCAGCCAGAATTTTAAAGACCAAGTTTGTTCGTAAGGACTGAGTCTCAACTGGGCTAAGCCAATGGCCATGGCCCAAAGACTAAGTAGCAGAACATCAAAAGAAAAGCGGCTGGCAGGATGAAACAAATACGCCAGGCCGCAGATGAGACTGATTAAACTAAGGGTGATAAATAAGATCATCGCTTGCCGTTAAATCCGTGTTTTTTCAGATAATACCAAGCGCTGTTGAAAAATCTAGTCTGGTTAGCCACTAGGGTTTGCTGAGTAAAACTCTGGCCACCATGATGGATTATTTGAGCGTCAGCGTAGTAATATACCTGGTAGCCGTTTTGTTGAACTCGCTTGCAAAAATCGACTTCTTCAAACCAGATGAAAAAGTTTTCATCTAGTTCTCCCAACTGGTTAAATATACTTTTTTTGGTCATGAAAAAAGCACCCATGACCTGGTCAACGTTCTGCGTTTTGGCATAATTGAAATCTTTCGCCAAATAATGGTCGAGAATTTTCAAATTGGGAAACAGCTTGGGAATTTTTAACAGGATTAAGAGCAGAGGTTTCCAATTGGGAAATCTTCTGACCGATGGTTGGATGGATTTATCCGGATTTAAGACCTGGCAACCCAACACTCCACAGTCCTGAGTTTGTTGGAAAAAATGAAGACACTTTTGCAGGGTTTGGCCCAAGATTTCAGTGTCTGGATTGAGCAACAGAATATACTCACCTCTGGCTTTTTGGATGGCTTGGTTATTGGCGGCGGCAAAGCCCAAATTGTTCTTGTTGGCAATTAAGTTGACTTGTGAAAAATCTTGCTTGACCATTTTTACGGTGTTGTCACTGGAATTATTATCTACCACAAATATTTCCAAGTCTAAATTATCTTGGTTGATTAAGATGGAATGCAAACATTTTTTTAGTAGAGCCTGGGTATTCCAAGTTACTATAATGATGGATAGGGTCATAGTAGAATATCTTTTTTTTGGATATATCGCCACTTGCCGGGCTTTAAGTCATTTAGCTGTAGGCGACTGATTCTTATTCGTTTTAATTTTACCACTTTATACCCTAATTTGCCCAGCATCCGACGGATTTGACGGTTAATCCCCTCGTGCAGGATTAACTGAGCCGTTTTGCCTCTGATTCCAGATACCTTAACTGGTTGCAACCGTTTACCGTTTAATGTCATGCCCTGCTGCAGCTTATCAATATCCGGTTTGAGCAGAGGTTGGTCCAACTCAACCACATATTCTTTATCTGAGCCATATTTAGGATGCGTCAAATGATTAGCTAGCTCTCCGTCATTGGTTAAGATCAGCAGACCTTGACTGTCTTTGTCTAATCTTCCAACCGGATACACCCTCTCTTTAATTTGGATCAAGTCCATTACAGATTGGCCCTGTGCAGAAGAACGGCTGGTGATATATCCAACCGGCTTATTTAAAGCCAGGTAGATTTTCTTATTTTTCAAAGTTACAACTTGGTTAAGATATTTAACTCTATCGTCATCTTTAACGCTCATACCTAAAACTGCCGGCTTGCCATTGACGGTAATTTGACCGGATTGAATATATTCTTCAGCTTTCCGACGTGAGCAGACTCCGGCCTGAGCTAAGTATTTCTGCAACCTCATAGCTGATGTTTGGTTTGAATTATTTTTTTAGCTTGCTTGTATTGGCGGACTGTTTTAAGACAGGGTAGGTTGTACATAAACTTAGGCAACCACTTACTCATACTACCCTGAGCTTTGATACTAAAGAGTACTTTGTCCAACCATACACCTTTGTGACCTTGTTCCAGTAAGGTTAACCATAAATCCCAGTCTTGGAATTTGTGCAATGATTCATCAAAACCAGGAAAGACTTTACTTCTCATTAATGAGGTGGTATGAATGTAGGGCATTCTTCTTAATCTATTTTCATCAAAAGGAAAAAGTTTGAATTTTTTAAAACCCATTTTGAAAGAACAATAGACATAAGCAAAAGCCGGCTTCATTTCCAATACTTGACGCATTTCTTTCAACATATCCGGTTGCATGACAATGTCCGCATCACAAAAGATAACATATTTACCGGTAGCTTGTTTAAAGCCGGTGTTTCTGGCCGCAGGAGCTCCTTGGTTGCTCTGGTTTATAAGCTTAATTCTGGTTTCCCATGCACGAAGCACCTGTCTTAAATTGTCTGTCGAACCATCGTTGACAACAATCACTTCCAAATCTTTGTAAGTTTGGTTAAACACGCTTTTCAGACAGGCTGGAATGATTTTGGCTTGGTTGTAGACTGGGATGACGACGGAAATCATAGGTCTTTGTATTTGGTGAAGCCCGCTATAGCTCCCAGCCAGTGGGACCACCCTCCCAGCTGGGCAATTAGTTTGACGCGCAATTTGTCAAAACCTTGAGGCTGTTTGAATTTGAAATGGTCAGATTTTACTCCCGATTTTTTTAAACGTTGGTAGTTAATAATCAAATGCCACACGCTTTTAATTTGATGTCTTTTCAAATACACCATTTTATCCCCAAACTTATACTGTTTGTTTAAGTAGTTGTTAAGACCAAAAGCATAATCATGGTAAATAACCATTTCAGGATAATATTTGATGTCATATTTTTGCTCAGCGCGCTGGATAAACTCCTCACCTTCATGGCCATAATCCAAATTGGTGTCAAAAGCACCGATCTGCTTAAAAACTTCAGCTCTCATGGCGCAATTACCTTCCAATAGCACGGTAGATGTTATCGGCCGTACACCTTGGTCGTAATGAGGGGCAAAATACTGCCACAGATTAGGCGTTAAAGGTTCGACCTTACCCGTGATAATATTTTCAGCTTGCATTATTTGTTCAATTTGCTGCAACCAATCTGCTCTGGCTACGGCATCGTCGTCGAAGAATACCAATATTTCTCCCTTGGCTTGGTTAATGCCGGCATTTCTGGCCGCTGACACGCCCTGATGATTTGTTTTGTAATAGATCAGGTTTAAACAATTGGCAAAAGACATCACGACTTGCTGAGTATTGTCTGTCGATCCATCGTCTATGACAACCACTTCAAACTCTTGAGTGTAGTTTTGATTTTTCAGGCTATCTAAAGCTTTATCAATATATCGGGCTCGGTTGTATGTTGGAATAATGACTGACAGCATTATGATTTCTTTAAAATTAAGCTTTTTACCACTTTAAAATCTTTAAACGTAAATTCTCTCAGCAGTGCAATCATCAGTGGGTAAACAATCGCACCAATGAGGATGGTTAAAACAAAATGTAGCTGGTCTTTAACCAGCAAAACGACTCCAGCCATCACTAAACAGCTCAGAGTAATTCTAAATAAAGATAGCCAGATATACTTACGATCGTAATCAATGACTTTGTCAACCACCATGATGCCCAAAGTATAGAGTAGGATGTAGCTTAAGACAACAGAGACGGCTGCACCGACATAATCCAGTCTGGGAATCAGGATTAAATTTAAAATAATGTTTGAACCAGCCACAACGGCAAGATTAAGAGTATTTTGACTTTGACGATTGGTGGCGTTTAACACCGCTCCAATTGGAAAGTACCAGAATATTAAAATTAAAACTGACATCATAATTTGCAAGGCTGGGACAGCAGCTTGGTATTGCCAGCCAAAAAGTGGACCCATAATGACGTCAGCTATGGTAATGGTACCGACAGCTATGGGCATGGCAATAATGGCCAGGTACCGCAATGATCTGGAAAAAGCAAAACCCAGTTGTTCTTTGTTCTCAACAAATAAGCGACAGAAGGTTGGATAGACTGAGGCCGAGAAAGCCACGGCCACAAACTGCAGAGCAAAAGTTATTTTGTAGGCAGCAGAATACAAACCTACCGCTGTGTCTGAACTTAATTTGGACAACAATACCACATCCATGGAAGAATACAGACGAATAAAAATACCGGCTAAACCAAAGGGCAGAGCCAAGGTTAATATTTTTTTGATTATCGACCAGTCATATGTGATTCGCATGCCGATTTTCAATTTTCTTTTTAAGGATATGATTGAATAGCTGAAATTAAACAAACTGCCGATTAAATAAACAGCGATTAGGGGTACCAAGCCCCAGCCCAAGAACAAAACGGTCAAGCCACAGCCTAAAACCAAAGCTTGGTTGACCACTACTCCGACACTTTCGTAGATTAGATTATGATGACCGCGCAAAACACTGAAAAAGCTGTTGGCAAATGAATCTATAATCATGACGATACCGGCGATGTAAACCATTTGAACAGTCACACTGGGATAACCCAAGACATTTACCATGAGGATAATGACCAGATAGATTATTACTGAACCTATGACTTTCAAGCCTAAAACATTGGACAAGTACTGTTGAGATATCCGGCTGTCTCTGGCACTTTCTCTGATTAAAACCTGGTTCAGGCCAAAATCTAGAAACATGGCAAAGATGGTTACAAAACTCAGGGCAAAAGCGTATTTACCGGTATTGTCAACTCCCATGATTCTGGCCACAAAAATGAAATAAACAAAAGACAAGGCTTTTTGCAAAGCCAAGGCTAGTGTCAGAAAAGTTGTATTCTGAGCTAAACTTTTTTGAATCATCTTATTGGCATTATACTGGAAAATGATTAAAGATAAAAGCCCCAGATGATCCGGGGCTAAGCTTAGTCTTTGTTGATGCTGGCTATTTGATGACTACTTATTTCGCATAAGTAGCCAACCAAACATTCCGACAGCACTACGGGCAGACCCAAGACTAGCATGAAAAGACTGGCCCACAAACCCGGCTTACAATTTGGATGCTGAACTTGATGCATCAACATCAACATGGTTGCATTGATCAATAAGTAGGCGTAAGCCAACAATAGCAGTAAGCCACACATTATTTCCATGGTTTAAATCCGAATCTGCTTCATCTCTGAGATCAGAACGTACAGACTGGTGATTAAGCCAAAGAGCCAATGTGGCTTATCCTCAGACTTGGAGTACATGGCTTGAAAAGCCAGCCAACTGACTGTTAAATAGAAGACCAGACCGCCTGAAATGAAACCAAGTGTGTATAACACCATGTTACCCTCCCTGTGGGTTGTTCCTGATTTCTCTGCTTAGGAGTATAGATGAAGACAGGTAATTTGTCAATCACAAAACCCACTGAAATAACAGTGGGTTTTGTCTGCTTGAGAAACTATTTCTGTTCCATGGGTCTGGCTTCGTTGACAGTAATAGTTCTGCCTTCAAAGTCTTTACCATTTAACTCTGCAATAGCTTTTTGAGCTTCTTCATCGTTAGACATTTCTACGAATCCGAAACCTTTTGACCGGCCAGTCATTTTATCGTTGATAATAATCGCAGATTCAACTGTACCGTATTGGCCGAATAATTCCTGCAAACCTTCCTGAGTGGAAGTGTAAGGAATACCGCCGACATATAATTTTTTTGCCATTTTGGGATTGCTTATGTTTTTAAGGCGTAAGCCGACCTAACTTTAGTTTAGACTCACATATTATATGTCAGCACACATAAAGTTTAACTTACGCCTTTAGTATAGCATACTTGATTAAATAAGTCAAATATATTTGTTCACTTTTGACCTAATTTCTTCTTTTTTACCACTTGTCAGCTGTTGAGCGCTATAGATTTGAACAATTTTACTTTTAATTCCGCAGAATCTCAGTATATCGTTTTTGATCACTTTATGATTCCTAAAACCGGTGAGGAAATAGTACAGCCCAGGACCCCCGCTGGTCATAAAAACGATTGCCTTTTTGTTTAAGAGTCCAATGGGTATGACACCTTGGTATTTAAATGCAAATCCGGGAGTTAAAATTCGATCGAACCAGCCTTTTAAAATAGCCGGCATACTTCCCCACCAGATCGGGTAGATAAAAATTAGCCGGTCAGCTTCTTTAATGTGCTGTTGCATTTTTTGATTGTCAGGACTGATTGCTTTACCGCCTGAAGTATAATGTTCTTGCTCTTTCAGTCTCGGATCATATTTCATTCGGTATAAATCTAGGACACGGTATGAGTCTTTGTGTTTTTTCAATCTTTGTTCCACTTGCTTTAAAATCTCGGCACAAAAACAACCAGTTTGAGGATGAGCGTAAATAATTAAATACTTCATTTTAATAATTTCTGATATTCTTTGTGTAACTTTTCCAATTTGGGATTGATATGTAAACTGCAATATTGGTTGTTTGGATTTTTCTTGAAATAATCCTGATGATATTCTTCAGCCGGGTAAAATTTAAGTAAAGGTTGGACTAAGGTGGTGATCCTTTTGTAAATTTCAGCTTGTTTTAATTTTTCGATCATTTTTTCAGCCAGGTCTTTTTGTTTTAGGGTAGTGTATAAAATAATGGAACGATATTGAGTTCCGACATCATTCCCCTGTCGATTTAAAGTACTGGGATCATGGAACGCAAAAAAGACTTTCAACAATTGGTTGTAAGAAATATTTTCAGGCTTAAAGATAATTTCAAGTGTTTCAGCATGTCCATCTATTTCATCATAACTGGGATTCAAAGATTCTCCTCCTCCATACCCGACCGTCACTTTCTTAACTCCTTTTAAAGCCTGGAAAATTGGCTGCAGACACCAAAAACAGCCTCCACCTAAAACTGCGGTTTGTGCCTGAGATTTGGAATCAGCTGGAATGAATTTTAAAGAAATGGAATTTACACAATGTCTGGTATTTTTGGAAGTATAGCCCTCACCTTCAAAAACATGTCCCAAATGAGCTCCGCAAGCATTACACATAATTTCAGTTCTGGAACCGTCTCGGTCCGGTTGTCTTTTAACATTATTATCAATTGACTGATCAAAAGACGGCCAACCGCAATCTGATTCAAACTTACTTTGGGAATAGTACAAAGGAGTCAAACACCTTTTACACACGTAAACACCTTGGTCTTTAGTTTTAACATACTCACCACTAAAGGGTCTTTCTGTCCCCTTTTTTTCAATTACAGCTTGTTCCTTAGCAGTTAATTGGTTTAATAGCATAATTACATTATACCACACATTGACTTTTTACTGTTTTTTTAGTATGATTAACTGGTATTTAATTGTCACCTGCTTTGTCTCAAAGCAGTTTTAATTTGACCTATGATGATTCGCAATTTAGCCATTATCGCCCATGTTGACCACGGTAAAACCGCTTTAACCGATGCTTTGATGCGTCAAACCGGTATGTCAAATGAAGAAACCAGCATGGATAATGATACTTTGGAACAAGAACGGGGTATTACAATTTATTCCAAAAACACCTCAGTTAACTACCAAGGAACAAAAATTAATATTGTGGACACTCCAGGTCATGCTGATTTTGGCTCAGAGGTTGAACGGGTTTTAAGGTCAATTGATTCTGTAATTCTTGTGGTTGATGCTCAAGAAGGACCAATGCCTCAAACCAAATTTGTCTTAAAAAAATCCTTGGATTTAGGTTTAAAGCCAATTGTGGTTATTAACAAGATAGATAAACCGGCGGCCAGACCGGATATTGTTCAAGAATTGGTGTATGAATTATTCTTGGATTTGGGCGCCAATGATGAACAACTGGATTTCACCACCCTATATGCAATTGCTCGAGACGGTATTGCCAAGAAAAACTACGATGATGATTCTAAAGACCTGACCCCTTTGTTGGATGCCATCTTGGAACTGGTGCCGGTAGCCTCAGACCAAACTAAGACAAACCAACCCTTGTTATTCCAACCTTTTAATCTGGGTTATGATAATTTCCTGGGTCGTTTGGCAATTGGCCGGATATATGAAGGAACAATTAAACAAGGACAAACCGTAGTAGTTAAAAACGATGCTGGATGCCGGAGTGGTAAGATTACCAAACTGTTTACTTTTGAAGGCATTAATCGTCAAGAGGTCAAACAAGCTTCAGCCGGAGATATTGTTATGATTGCCGGCTTACCCGAAGTCTTTATTGGTGAAACAATTTGTGAAAACGAAGATCAGGAACTTTTACCGGCCATTAGCATTGATGAACCAACCATTTCCCTTAATTTTTATGTCAACAGTTCACCTTTTGCCGGCCGAGATGGTAAGTTTGTCACTAATACCAAATTAAAAGAACGTTTGGAAAAAGAATTGGAAATGAATGTTGGTTTAAAAATTGATTTTTCTTCTTCAGATCATTACAAAGTCTACGGTCGGGGTGAAATGCATATTGCCATCTTATTGGAAAATATGCGTCGAGAAGGTTATGAGCTTCAGGTTTCCCAACCTCATGTTATTATTAAAGAAATTGACGGAGTTAAATCTGAACCGTTTGAAGAAGTGACCATTAATCTACCCAATGAAATGTCTGGCACAGTTATTGAAAAGTTATCTAAACGTCGAGGTAACTTACTGGAAATGGCTCCGGAACACGGTAATACCAGATTAATTTTTGAAATCCCGACTCGCGGACTGCTGGGCTACCGAAATGAATTTGTGGTTGACACCAGAGGTGAAGGTATTTTGTATTCACAGGTTCTGGGTTTTAAGCCTTATGTTGGCAAGATTGAAAAAACTCAACTGGGTTCCATGATTTCCATGGCCACCGGCAAGGCTTTGGGTTATTCCCTGTTTAATTTACAAAACAGAGGTCAGCTTTACATCCAAGCTAACACTGATGTGTATGAGGGCATGGTTATTGGCAATGCCGCCAAAGGTGAAGATATGACAGTTAATCCAATTAAGGGCAAACAGCTTACCAATATGCGAGCCTCAGGCTCAGATGATGCCATCCGGCTAACTCCACCTCTGGATTTAACTTTGGAATACGGGCTAAGCGTCATGGGTGAGGATGAATTTTTGGAAATTACACCCAAGCACATACGCTTAAGAAAACAATACTTAACTGAAACAGACAGAATTAGGCATAACCGGGCAAAATAGAAACACCTTGTAAGCAGGGTGTTTTTTTAATTTAAAAAGCCGCAGAATTGGATTCTACGGCTAGTAAAGATTATTCCAGCAGCTGCTCTGCCAGTTTGGCAGCTCCCAGAGATGATTCTTCATCATTTTCAACGGGCAGTAAATAGAAACTGACATCCTGTTCCCAATTGGGATTCATGAGGCGTTCCCGCATAGCCTTCCGGATATCAGCCTCTATCCCTTTCAAAAACAGAGCTTTCTGGGCAAAAGTGCCTTTCCAGATAATAGCTGGCAAATGCAGGATGTTCTGCAATTGAGCCAGATACCAACCCATACCGGTGGTAATCAAATGGTACATGTCTACAGCCCAATCCGTACCGACCATATACTCATGATCCAAAAACTGGAACAGAGGCTGGTCTGTCGGAATCTTAATTCCCCTTACATTCAGTTCAGCAATCAGGCGACGCTCCACACCCTTACCGGCACAAATGGCTTCCACACAGCCACGCTGACCACAGCCACACAATTGGGCAAAGGGAGAATAGTCAATACAAACATGACCGCCCTCAGAACTGGAAAGAATCTGACCATTCTTGAAAACCCGGATACCAATCCCACTGCTCCAGGTAATGCCCAGAAAATATGGGAATCCAGACACTAGCAGACTCATGCCAATGACGGCGGCCTCCATGTCATTGGCCACATAGGTCTGCAAACCGGTTGCTTCCTGAGTTACCTGAGCCAGATGACAACCGTCCAAAAAATGCAGATTGGGCGAAACCACTACTTGGTCATGATTTGAAATGTCTCCGGCTACTGCGTAGGCAATTGCCCTGGTTTCAGCGTCCAGGTCTTGCTTAACAAACTTGACCAGTTCTTCTACACAGGCTATGGGTTGTGCAGGAGTAATTAGGTCAGAGACAAACTCCTTCCCACAAACATCTCTCCTGCGAAATCCCTTGCCTCCTCCCTCAATAACGCGAATTACAGGCTGATATGACATTATTCTCTCTCCTATCTGGTTGTGATCCGAACACCACTTACTTGTTTGTCTGACATAAAACCCATGTTTTATGTTCTATTTAAACTAACAATAGGAGATTTATTTGTCAATTATGCTATAATAACCAAAATTAATAAACATAAGTATGAAAACAAATCTTTTTCTAGCGACTATCGTCTGTCTAACAGCGGCTGCTTTAGTCGGGTGTACTCCCAAAACACCAGACAAACCAATGGAGCAATCAGAAATGACCACTCCGGAAAAACCAACACCGATTACCTACACAGATGTCACACCCCAGGAAGCGCAAGACTTAATTAACGATAATCCGGATTTGGTTATTCTGGATGTTTCTCCCAGCTATGCTCAAGGACACTTGCCAGGTGCTATTAATTACTACATTGGAGATGGCTCTTTGGACACAGCTATCCCTAATTTAGACAAGGATGTCCCCTATTTGGTTTATTGTCATGTTGATTCTGCTGCCATTTTAGGAGCTCAGAAATTAATAGAGGCTGGTTTTCCTAGGGTATATAGATTAGAAGGAAATTATGCTGCTTGGGTAGAAGCCGGATATGATATTGAAAAATAGTTGGATGATACAAAAAACACCGCTATTAAAGCGGTGTTTTATAATCCAAACTAATTACTTGCTATTAATCTTGTAAAGAATAATCGGTAACCAGGTTAGAAAAGAAGCAAAGCCGACTACAAAGATAGTGACCACAGACTTCATAATCATTTCAGACGGTTCAGTCCAAATGGCAATAATAAACAAGGTAGCACACAAGAACATACAGCCAAGGAAAAGTTTAAGTGTAATTTTTTCCACCAGTTGTAAATTCATAGTTTAAATCAGATTAAATCTTGCTCCCCAGTCGGGTTCAGAACAATCAATAACTGTATATGTTAGGGCTTTTTAAGGGGTCGATTGGGGTGTCCCATGACAGGAACGGGTCGGGGCTAAAATAAGGGCTTTTTAGTGTGGGACGGGACATGTGGGACACCTATGGAGATATTGTATTGTGTCCCGACAATGCTATTTTTTAGATCGCCTACTTCTTAAATAATTTTTATATTTATTCCTCATTATATTTCTGTGATCTGGATGCTCAGTGTAGTAGTTAGTCATTTCGTCAATAAATTTATCAGAATACGTAGGAGTTGCATGTTTTGCGTGCCAAAATAAATCATTCTTTTTCGTCTTTTTTATACCTTTGTGGTGACAAAAAGATTGAAAATCATAGCTGGTCAAGATTGATTTAATCTTTAAAATCTGATTCACTTTTACTAAAGCTTCTTTTGAGGTGTGTGGATGCGTAATATCTCTATCTTTTGTCTTTTCAATTATTATTCCAGCCATTAAGCTACCAGCCCCTTTTTTGCTATTTGATAATACAATATCAGCCTGTTCTGGATTATTAACAATGGCTACTTTATAAGTTAATGGTATTGTGGCCTTATTGCCTAGTTTTTCAAGTTCATGGAAACGATCCAACCATGATTGGATGTTATATAAATCTTCTTTTGCTAATTTTTGCTTTAAAAGCTTTATATCTTTTATATCTTTTTCTTGACTAACCAAGCTAATAAAACCGGGATTCAACTTGTCAATTATATCAATTGAAAATTTATCATTTATAAATTCAATATAATTAATGACGCCACTTTGAAATATACGAGAAAAATAAGGCTCCAATTCTTCTATTATTAAATGTGCAGCCTCATTTCTTAATTCAGAAATATATTCTATATTTTTTCTAACAGGATTAGTTACTTCAAAAGTTTTAAATAATGATTGATCAAGAGTGATACTTTTTCTCTTTTCATTTCTTTTTTTCTTTAAAAATATACTATTTTTATTACCGCCGTTACTTTCAATTATATATGCTTTCAAAGCTAATTCCCAAGCATTACTAAATAATAAACAGAAGGATTCAACACGATACCCACTGGTTGGTTTATTAAATAATTCTAATGATAACAAAAAACTATCGTGACTTTTTTTTAGTAATATTTTGGTTAACTTTTTCATAGTTATATTTATTTTTTCTTTGTTTTTTTAATTTTAATTTTGCAGTTATTAACAACGTTAAAGATATAATAAAAGTATTTAAGCAAAAATAAACTGCAGAAAATTTTAAAAAACTAATTTGGAAACCTTTCAATAGAGATATTAGAGTTGTTACGATCTGATAAATAAGAATTAATAAAATTAAAAGTACAAAATATATTTTTTGTTTATTATTTATATATAAATTGGTAATTTTTAGATTTAAATAAATTAAAAAAGCTATAAATAATAAATTTATTGTAGGATAAATAACCTTCATAAAATTTATAAAGGATTCTTCATAATTATTTATAATATAAGACCAAATATTCCATAATA
>CAZLFP010000001.1:82546-217049 GCA_964558935.1 uncultured Gammaproteobacteria bacterium
CCGTCTTATCTTCTAACTTCTTCTCAATTTTAATAGTTAATATCCAAAAATTAAAAAATAAAGTTATAATTGAAATTGTCATTATAATAAGAAAAGTAATTTGTATATTAAATAATGCTAATTTGGCCTTTTCTGATTCGGGTATTGGAATCATTAAAAAGAAAGCACTTATTGCTGTAATTATTCCCACCATTTCAATAATGTGTTTTTTTTCTTCCCAAAATCCTTTTAAAATCATATTAATTTCTATTTTTAATTTTTACAAAAAGATAGATTGTTAAAAATGATATACCAATAATTAAACAGAATACCAAAAAAGCATATATCCATTTTATTTGATAACTAAAATATTTTTCTATGCCAATAACTACGTTAGAAAACCACATAGAAACGATTAATATAGTAATTATGCTTTCTATAAAAATATTTAATTTCTTTTTTACTACAAATGCAAGTACTAAACTACCAATTGTTATCGATAGTGCAGGATAGAGCATTTTGCTAAATTGTATAAAAGTATCACCATATGATAATAAAATATAATTCCATAAATTGATTAGAAACCAAAAGGAGATTATGCTAGCCGCAATTGAAAAAGGCGCATAAATTGGAAGTTTTTTTCTTCTTAATTTTGATTCAATGCTAATAATATAAAAAATGAAATCAATAAAAATAGAGGATAATCCTAATGTTATTAGAATTAGCCAAAACATCTGAATATTTAAAAGAATTTTTTGTAATTCAATTATTTTTGGTTTTTGTATATTTAAAAATAGAGCACCAATAGCAGTAATTGAACCAACAACTTGTATGTTTATTTTATTTTTTTTATAAAAATCTTCAATCATATTACTTAACTATACCAACCTCGCCATCATGTATTAATAAAGGCTGTTTATTAAAAATTTAACTTCGAACTTAGATTTTAAAATATTATTTATTAGTCAATTTCATAATACCATCTTTCAATACCATTGTAGCCTTACAATCATCCTCGTTATAGATCAATATTCTTTCTAATATCTTTTCATCTTTAGTTTTTATGTATTCGTTAAACCATTGAATAGACAAGGCACCTGACGGGGTTTCATCTCTCCATCTAAAATCAAGGTATTGAGCTAGGGCTTTAAGAGAATAACTACCAACTGGCCAGTCTGTTTGTTTTAGTACAACATGATATAGATCAATGACATTAGGATTATCAAAAAAATCATTTACTTCATCTTCAGATATAACATCAGGATAAAGTTTCTGCATTTTTTTATAAGTTGTTTTTTCGTGTGGAGAATAATAGTAAACTGCGAAATCATCTTGAGGTAGACTTCTGATATAATTCCAAAACTTTGCCCATGTTTCTTTTTCTGATTCTGTGCTTATTTCTTTTGCGGTAAAATCTAAAAATCTTTCACCACTAGGGCTTCTCTCGTAAACGCCGTGCAAATAAACAAACTCTTGAGTCGGATCATCTTCAATATCAAAAAATAATTCATAACTAACATCTGGGAAAGTTATATCACCACAGACAACTGGTTTTTTAATATTTTTCAATATATTTGCTCGAGTAATCATTTTATCAATTGTCTTTTGTCCCAAGCCTTTTAAAAATTCTTTATCGCTTTCTTTTTGTTTTACCAATTCATCAACATTTAGTGTTAAAATATCTTGAATGGTATTTACTTGTAGATCTTCACTTAATAAATCTCTTTTACTTCTTCCTAAATAGAAAAGGCAGGTTGGATCATCAGCATCATGTGCCCATTTTTTACAACTACTATACCAAGGACACAATTTACATGCTCCTGCCATAGCTGGTTTATTTTGAAACTTATTTTCTAACAATAAACTTACTTTGTTAAATACATCTTTATACAATTCCCAAAAACTTATTTTCTTTATTTTTCCAATTGGGCTATCTAAATTATATACGACCTCATGACCTCTAATATCATAAATTAATCCTTGTTTTTTAGTTTCAAATCCTAAGCGAATGAGAGCATCACAATACAAAGCAAGCTGTACAGCATAATGTTCTTTTGGTTTGCCTTCGTCGCCCTCATCTTCGTCAACACCTTCTAAACCCATTCCAGATTTTATGTCTACTGGAATATATGTACCGTCTGGATTTAGTTTCAATAAGTCTGGAATACCAACAATATTGTCTACCATTAATACACCTTGATAAATAAGAGGGATCTTGTTTCTCATGGCTTCAATTGTCTTTTGAAATCTTTCTTCAAGTGAACCCTTTGATAAATCAAAATATTCTCCTAATTCAGCTATTACTTTTTTCTCATACAAAACACCCTTGTCCCATAGAAGTTGAACAAATGGATTTATATCTTTTACTTTTTCATCTTGTGGACCATAAACATCTCGCCACACACGGTGAGGACATTGCATGAAGTCATATAGTTTTGAAGCGGTTATGTGCATATTTCTATTTTAAAGGATGTGTTGGATTTTCAAAATTAACATAAAATGATCCACTCCTTGCTAAACAAGTTTGATTAGTTGAGTCAACAATAAAACATTCCACCCAATGCTTACCTGTATATAAACTTTGTTCCCATTTTTCTCTTCCTCCCGCAATAATTTCACCGCGTAAAGCTTTTTCACCTAAGCTTTTAGCATGTTCTCCTGTGTTCACAACCTGCCAATAAATATTATAATTCCTATGTGGAATACATGGTATTGCTTTAAACAATAAATGATGAGCTATTGGTAAAATTTCATCGGAATTAAAAAGTTCCCGAACCATTGTCGGACTAGTTCTGCTTCCTACGTATAAACCAGCAATAATTTTTACTGAATAAGGATAACGGCCAGTATCTATTAAACCGAGATCAGATAATTGCATTTTATGGCCATGATCACCAAGAACAAAAAGAGAAATACTGTTATTAATTGATGTCAGACTTTTTTCAATTTCATATGTAAAACCATCACCGAAAACTTCTTGTAATTTTTTTATGCTATTTATAAGTTCTTCTTTATCTAATGCCTCATTTATTTTTTCTGTATATATTTTAATTTTATCTTTAAAATTAAAATATTGCCCTGGATACTTATCCCAATGCCTATTAAAATTTTCTGAGCTTAGAACAGGATTAATAATTATCGGGGTAGAAGTATTTGACTGTAAAAAATTATTTAGTCTATTTATTAAAGTTTTTAATGCTGTTGGGATATCACTATACAAAGAAACATCATCGTCATTATAGACTTGCATCCCCAATAATGTGGTTATCAAAACTGATTTAACAGAAAAATTTTGTTTTATATCCCGCAAGTATTTAATTAACTTGATTACAGTAACCAACTTTCCTTCTGTAATTATATTTTTTTCCTCAAACCATTCCGCATAGCCATCAGCATCAGTCTGTTCTAAAACATTATCATTTTTGTTCATTATAAAATAAGATTCCCCCTGCTTAATACATGGAACAATATCCATATGAAAATCACCAGCATAATTGAGTGTAACACAACGAGTTTTCCCATTACTATCGACAATATTTTCGTATCTTTCTGATTCTTTGAAAAGTGCCTTTAGATTACTAATATAATCTTTAGGTTCCAAATCTACAATTTCTTTTAATAAAAACAGAGCATCTACATCAAACTCATTATTTTCAGTAACGGGCTTTATAATAGTATCCTGTCTGTATGATCCTTGTGGTGTTAAGTCTATTATAAGATCCCTATATTTATCGCTATTTTCTAAAAATGTTTTAATCGTATCTAATTTGGATTTAGCGGTTTTAATACGATCTGGATTTAACTCCACCTTGTTGGAAACAAAATCCGCAAATACATCATTCAAATTCATATGTTTATTTTTTATTATTGACATTAATAGTATGAAGATAGCCTTTTTCTCTGTTTAGGTTAAAGATTTCTAATGTAAATCCAAAATTTCTATTCAAAGATCTACCACAAATAACTGCGACAGGAGCAGGTATGGCTGGGAAAATTTTTATAGAACTACTACCAGGATGTTCTGTTTCTAATTTTCCCATTAGATTATTAAATTTTTCTTCAAAATTTTGTAAGTCTTTTTCAGATTTTAAAAAGTTTACATTGGGATTACCAATAGTTATTTCATAAATATAATGATTTTTGATAATCCTAGGGTCTATATTTTTTATATTAACCTTACCTGACAAGGATAAAAAAAGAGCGATTTTACTTTTATCTTTACCTTTTTTTAACAATTGAGTGACATAATTTTGTGAGGCTTTTTTTGTTCCCATAGCCAACTATCACCCTTGCGATGTCTTTGAAAAAATTTTGTAGATATTTTGTCTTCTAATTTAGAACCAAAATACATTAACAAAGGAATGGGTCCTATAGCAAAAATAGAAACATGTCCGGCGTTTTGTCTTCTAAAATCACGATAGAAATCATCTACCTTACAATCAATCTCTTTTCTGCTAAAATCCCAATAAGTTTTAGAATAGGATATGCAAGTATTGGTAAAATCAATAAAAAACATATCGGAACCATCATAAGAATATAATTTATCATTAAGAAGTGCGGATAAGACTGAGGAATTATCTAAAATAACTTTGTCCGACCCAATATTACCCGCAAATTTTAATACCTTTGTTTTTTTTGTAACATTTCCAGCAAAAAAAATCCTTCTTTCATTATCAATTTTCCATTGTTTCAACAATCCTATAGTGTAATCTCCTTCTAAAATTTGTTTGTCGACTGTAGTGTGACATGTTGGACATAAGAGCATTAAATTATCTAAAGTATTTAAATACAACTTATTGAGATCTGTCCTAGCCCCTCCAGGGCTGAAAGCTCTAATATGTGCCTTTTCTGCTAAGTTAATATCTTTTTGAGTCAAAGCATCTTTAATAACTAAACGATTACAAATCTGACATCTTCCAGCACTTTTTGCAAATAAAATAGTCTGTGTACTGGAATTAATATTTCTAAATTTCTTTCCAGCTTTTGGTATTGGTATAAATTCTTTTGAGTGCATAAATTACATTTTTACAACATCAACAACCTTTCCTTGGATGATTATATTATCAAAAATATAAAGAGGTTTGTGAATTGGATTTGATGAATTAGGATTTAATGTTACTAGACCACTTTTTCGATTAAAAATTTTAACTGTAGCGTCATCACCGATTAAAGCGACAACTTTATCACCATCGTCTGCTGTTTCTTGTTTATGTACCAAAACTAAATCACCATCTTCTATTCCAGATTTATCCATACTATCACCCATAGCTCTGAGAAAAAAATAATCACTCGGATTATCTGGTACTTTGTATGGAACAAATGCCTCAATGTTTTGTTCAGCTAGTAATGGAGTGCCACAAGAAATGCTCCCAACAACAGGGATGTTAAAAAGTTGGTTTAAGGTTTTTTTTATTTTTAAATTTCTAGAATCTTCTAAAAATTCATTTTTCTTTAATTCTTCGGTGTGTCTTTGAACTGAACTGGTATTTTTATAACCTAAAAATTCCTTTACCTCTCGTAGGGTTGGAGAGTTACCCATCTTTGTTGTTAACTCTTGAATTGCAGATAAAACCTCTTTTTGTTTTTTAGTTATTTTCATAAAATATTATTTACAATATAGCAGTATTTTACCGCACAACGCGTAATTGTGTCAAGTACAATCAAAAATACCGCTATTTTGCGGTACTTTTTGATTATTTTATATCTTGTATAACTTGTAATATTTTATCTACTTTAGGACCCCAGTCCTCTATAAGCACAGCTGGTCGTGTCCGCAAGTAGTCATCACCGAACTCAAACCCTAATTCAGCTAGTTTATACTTAAAATTGATAGCGGATTGTTCATTATCTCTCGCTACCCATTCGAAATTGAGAGCCAATCGTTTATCTGTACTCAGTGTTACAAGTGACTTGGAGCTTATGGATTCAAATATTGGGCTGAAAGATCCATAGGATCCTGTACCGAAGTTTATTTGATCAGCATTGTCTTTGCAAAAGTTATAAAACTGTTCAAAGTATTTGTAATAATCACCAAGTTTATCTTTTGCATCTTGCAACACAGATTGCTCATTCCATCTTTGCCTGATTGATGATGAAGAAGTACCAACATCCTTTTTAACTTCAGCTCCAAATAACTTAGGAATTAGAATCTCATTATTTTCATATTTGTAATATTCCAGTTCAACTGCATAAACAGTGAAGCGACTATTTTCATTTATAAAGATCATCAAATCTTTTAACTGAGAATGGAGTTTATCCATAAGAACAACAAATTTGAAATTTCCTTTATTCAAATTGTTTTGCATGTTGGACAAGAGTGTTTCCACTTCAATATCTTCAATACCGAAAAATTCAATTAGCTTTTGATTCAGATCAAGATTAAATTGTTTTTGTGTACCTTGGTTTAGTCTGGAAGTAAAATCACTAAAATCAATACTGCTTTTCCAGAGCGAAGCTCCGTAGTCTAATACTTGAGCGACAACGGTTCGTTTGTCTGGATTTTTATATAGTTTAGTTTCAACTAGATAGATGTCGCCATCTTTATCTATTCCAACAGCATCAATCGGACCACTGTTGGTTGGAAATTCTCGAGCGAGAATTAGAAGTCTGATATCTTCTTTAATTTCATAAAGAGGGATACTTTCAGGATTATCATAAATATATTGTTGGAGAAAGTTTTCCGAATCAAAATGAGAAGGATCAAGACGTTGGGCGTTTTTACCGCCTTTTGAAATTATAATTGACATAAATTGTGTAGGTTAGGATTTTGTCGAATTCGAGAAACACAAAAGGCCTCCCGAACCAGCTGACGCCCCCTTACGGTGACATCACTACACCCTTTCGGGTATAGACCTAACCTACAAGTACTGGTCGGAAGACCATCTCTATGTAGGTTAGGTTTTATGACCATGCCACCGCCGAAGCGATGGTTTAGGCCATTAAATTGTTAAGTATATTATATACCAAATTTGGCTATGAATCAATAGTAGCTTAAATACAGAAGTTTGCGAAGTCTAGTTACCAACAGCTGGAATTTTGGGTTTTTTTAGAGTTATAAGAGATATTTAGAGTTGTTAAGACTCCTTTGAGCAATTCTTGATATGAGGTAAAATATAGTTATATGGCTACTAATAGTGAAAAATTAATTTTGATGGAATATCCTCGCAACCATTCCTTTTGGGGTAATGTTAAAGAAGCAAGGAATAATTTGGGTATGAACGAAAATGGATATTCAAGTTTAAAAGATTTTCAAAAATGTAATGAATTTTTTTCTGCAGAAACTCTTAAAAAAATAAGTCTATTTGGAACAGTTATTGAGGGAAATAATAATATTACGTTAATTTCAGCAAAACGAACGCGAAATACTTACAAAGAAATTTTGAACGAAGCAAAAAAGATAGCCTTGCGAGAAAAACTTGGAACGGATGATGTTAGTTTGAGATTAATATCTGAATGTATTTTATTTGATAAATGTTTATTAAAAAATAAAAATACACCAAAAATGGTATTGCATTTTAATAATGATAAAAATGGTAATACTCTTATTTTGGAAATTTTTAGAGACACTAGATTACATGACTTTAAAAATAACTGGAAAGAAATGAAAGAAACAATAGATTATTTTCAAAAGTTTTTACCTGAAGGAAAATTTGATACAGAGCTACAAAAAAATAGTCTTTATGTATACATATTTAAAAACACCCAAAAACAAAACATTATTAACGCTTGGAGCAAAGAAGTATTACCCAAATTGCAACAGTTAGAAGGTTTTATGATTAGGAATAGATCAATAAAAATAAACAGATACAAAGAGATAATTGAAGAAGAAAAAAACTATGTAAAAGATAGAAACAAAGATAAAACACAGACTTACCGGGTGGAGAATGATGATTCACATTTGCTGAAAAAATCTACTAAAGATAAAAGAAGGAAGATTAAAAAATATCTAGATTAAGTAAAACGCCCAGTATACGCCCCCTTAATTCTGGAACAGATATTGAGGTCAATATAAAATGAATTATGTAGAACACTTAATTCATTTTTTAATTTAATCAATATGCAACAGCAAATTGAAATCGTGCAAGTACCAATCTCGCTTCTTCACGAAAGTGAGTACAATCCTCGTCGGATGACTGAGGATCAAGAAAGACACCTAACAGAAAGTATAAAGCGGTTTGGATTATCCAGCCCTTTAATCGTGAATAAATTCAAAGGTCGAGAAAACATTCTTATATCAGGTCACCAAAGATACAAAATTGCTAAAAAGATTGGGATGAACGAAGTCCCTGTTGTATATCTTGAATTAGATCCGAAATCGGAACAAGAACTAAATTTGAGGTTTAATGCAAATATTTGCGAATGGAATACTGATTTACTAAAAGAGCTGGATCTAAAATTAATTCTTGACGTTGGTTTTGATGATCAAACTCTTTCGGATATGTGGGATTCAGCGTTAGAGATTGAAAATGATGACTTTGATATTGAAAAAGAAATTGAAATTGCCAAAACAACCGACATAAAAACTGGAGATATGTTTATTCTTGGCAATTCTAGATTAATTTGCGGGGATAGCACAGATCCCGAGGTGGTCAAAAAACTGGTTGGTAACGAAAAAATGGATTTAATAATTTCTGATCCCTTATTCAACATAAATCTAAGTTATGACAAGGGGGTTGGTGGAAAAGCCAATTATGGTGGTTCAGCAAACGATAATAAAAGTGATGATGAATATAAACAGTTTATTAAAAAACTGTTGCAAACGCACTGTTGGTATCTAAACCAGACCTTCATTGCTTCTACTTTTGCGACCAACGTTACATATGGATTTTACAAACTATTTATCAAGAACTGGGCATCAAAAATGAACGAGTAAATATATGGGTTAAAAATGGGTTCAGTAGCACGCCCAGGAACGCATTTAATAAATGTTACGAACCTGTTGTTTACGGTCGAATTGGTAAACCATATCTAAATGAAAATAATCGAAACTTGAATGAAATTCTTAACAAGGAGGTCGGTAATGGTAATCGTGCCTCAGATGACATTTTGGACATGATTGATTTGTGGCTAGTAAAGCGTTTGCCAGGAAATGAATATTTACACGCAACACAGAAACCAATTGACCTCTATGAAAAACCACTTCGACGTTGTTCACGCCCAGGACAAAACGTCTTAGATTTATTCGCTGGATCAGGGACAGCACTTCTGGCATGCGAGCAAATGAGAAGAAAAGCATTTGTAGTGGAGATTGACCCAATTTTTATTCAATTAATTATAAACAGATATGAGCAATACTCAAATCAAAAAGCTATCAAGCTTAATTAAACCCGGCACAATTATTGAGTTGGGACAACACACCCTTCTCTGCGGGGATTGTCGCAATAAGGAAATGATGAGCAAATACTTAGAAGGTCGAAAAATTGATTCTGTTAACGCAGATATGCCTTATGGTATATCCATAGTAGAAAGCAAACAAGGATTCAAACAAAAACTTGCCAACGAAACTATTATCCAAAATGACCACATTCAATCAGATGAAGAATATATCAAATTTACTAAAGATTGGATTGAGGTAATAAAGCCTTACTTAGCGAGCAAAAACAGTTTCTATCTGTTTAACTGCGACAAAATGATATTTGCTTTGCGTGATGGCATGAAGCAGGCTGGAGTTAATTTCTCACAAATGTTGATCTGGATAAAAAATTCAGCAGTAATTGGCAGGAAAGATTATCTTCCTATGTTTGAACTTATCGCCTACGGCTGGTATGGCACACACAAGTTTATGAAAAGTAAGGATAAGTCGGTGCTGTTTTATCCAAGGCCACAAAGTAGTCCATTCCACCCTACATCCAAGCCTGTTGCGTTAATTCGACATCTGATTTTGAATAGCACTAGTATCGGCGACACTGTCTATGATGGATTTTTAGGTGGTGGAACTTGTTTGCTCGCTTGTGAACAAACCAAAAGAAAATGTATTGGCGTTGAACTAGAACCAATACACTGTGCTAGTACTATTTTTCGTTGGGAAAAATTGACTGGCAAAAAATGTAATATTATTAATCCTTAAATTTAAACATATGACTCCAGAAGAAAAACAAAATCAAGAAAAAATAAAGGCATTATTTATTGAACAATTAAAAAAGACACCTGTTGTGCAAGTAGTCTGTGAAAAAATCCAAATTGGTAAGAGTAGTATATATCGCTGGAAAAAATCTGATAAAGAATTTAAAAAGGCAGTAGATGAAGCCATGTCTGAAGGAACAGATTATATTTCTGATATGGCTGAGAGTAGATTAATTGAAGCTATAAGAGATAGAAATTTGCGTGCCGTATTTTTTTGGCTTAAGTCCCATTCAAATCGTTATTCCACTAAAGTTGAAATCAATGGACGACTTAAGATGGAAAATGAACCACTAACGCAGGATCAACAGGACTTAATAAAAAAAGCCTTGGAATATTCAGGTTTGTTAAATGATAAAAAATAGTATGAAAAATGAATATTTGAAAGAAATATTGTCAGACAACAAATTACGTGTTGCCCTGGCAAAAGAATCACACCAATGGTTCTTCAATTTATACTTTGCCCATTATATAGATTGTCCATCAGCTCCATTCCATAAAAGATTTTTTGAAATTACTGAGGATGAAAATATTAACATGGCAGTATTAGTTAGTTTTAGAGGTTCGGCAAAATCTACCATTATGACTACATCATATCCATTATGGGCAGTTATGGGGAAGCAAAGACGAAAGCTTGTTGTTATAGTTGGTAGAACGCAACGTCAGACTAAACTTATGATAGATAATTTGAAGCGTGAGCTAGAATCTAACCCTATTTTATATAAAGATATGGGACCCTTTAAAGAACAGGGCGGTGATCTAGGTTCATATGCACTATATTTACCATGGTATGACGCAAAAATTATTGCCGTGTCAATGGAACAAACTATTCGTGGTATTCGCCATGGTAAGTACCGTCCAGATCTGATTCTATTGGATGATATTGAGGATCTCGATAGTGTAAAAACTATGGAAGGTAGAGATAAAATATTTAATTGGATTGCAAGTGAAGTTTTGCCAGCAGGACAAATTAATACCAAAGTTATTTGTATTGGAAATCTTTTGCATGAAGATTCAATGCTCATGAGATTGAAACGAAAAATTCAAAATAAAGAATTAGATGCAGTGTTTATGGAAATTCCTCTAATTGAGGATAATGGTGATATAACATGGACGGGAATGTATCCAAATATGGAAGCAATTGAAAAGAAAAAACGACAGATTTTTGACGAGTATGCTTGGCACCGTGAATACATGCTAAAAATCATTTCTGATAGAGGACGAATTATTCAACCAGAGTGGATAAAAAAATATAAGGATATTAAAGATGTTTTAACAGGAAGTGATTGTCGTAGTTTAACGATGACTAGTATTGATCCAGCAATCTCTAAAGATGAAAATGCTTGTAAAACAGCTATGGTGTCCCTACGTGTTTTTAATTCTCGTAACAGATTGAAAATTATTGTATTACCAAATCCTATCAACGAACGATTAACAATGAATGAAACAATTGAAAATGCAAAAAATATTTCAACTGTATTAGGTAATGGATATAAGACTGAATTATTAATTGAGGACGTTGGAATGCAAAAAGCATTTATTCAGGAGTTAGAAAGATTCCATTATCCAGTAACAGGATTCCCAGTGCACGGACAAGACAAACGCGCTAGATTGAAATTTGCCAGTCATCTGGTACAAGAAGGTGTTGTTTTTTTTCCAGAAAAGGGCTGTGAAGATTTGATAAACCAAATTGTAAATTTCGATACAGAAAAATATCATGATTTGGCGGATGCTTTTTCAATGGCTTTATTAGATATCATTAAACGTGACAGTAACGAAGAATTATTCGAAGGTGTCGGCGAAGCAACTGCGTCGTGGGAAGAAGATCAAAATGAAAATATATCCAGACGAATAATAATAAGGGCTGGTATTGATCCAGATAATTGGGATTAATAAGTTACCAACAGTTTGGCTCTGGACTACAGGAACGGGACGCGTCATTACTGGTAGTAGAAGTAATAAATAACCAAAACTACCAGTATGATGGAGTATCAACAAAAAACCATGCCCCAAGGGCAAAATACGACGGTTTTAGAGGATTTTACGCCAAAAGTGAGGTATTGCCTATACGCACGAAAGAGCACAGAGCAAGACGAGTTACAGGCGCTCTCAATAGATTCACAGATCAAGGAGATGTTAGAGTTAGCTAATAAGGAGAATCTGGATATTGTCGAGATCAGACGAGAAAGTCACTCAGCCAAAGATTCAGGGCAACGGCCAGTGTTCAGTAAACTTTTATACGATATTCGGCAAGGAATGTTTAGTGGTATCCTTTGCTGGGCCCCTGACAGATTAAGTAGAAATGCTGGTGATCTTGGGTCAGTGGTAGATTTAATGGATCAAGGGTTTTTACAAGAAATACGAACACATAGTCAGACATTTACTAATAATCCAAATGAAAAATTCCTGTTGATGATTTTAGGTAGTCAAGCAAAATTAGAAAATGACCATAAAGGTGAAAACGTAAAAAGAGGACTTAGAGCAAAGTGCGAACAAGGCTGGCGACCAGGGCAACCACCACTTGGATATCTTCATGATAAATTTGCAGATAAAGGACAAAAGAAAGTATATATTGATTCTGATAGAGCACCTTTTATCAAACAAATGTTTGAACTAGTGGCTTATGAAAATTATAGTGGACGACAAATTGATAAATGGATAAAGAAAAATAATCTAAAAACGAAAAAGAAAAAAAATATAAGTTTAAGCATGATTTATAGAATTCTTGGGGATTGTTATTACTACGGTGAATTTGAATATCCAGTTGGTAGTGGAAAGTTTTATAAAGGTGGACACGACCCGATAATATCCAAAGAATTATTTCTAAAAGCAAGAGAAAATCTAACATCACCACCAAGGCGACACCCTGGAACTGTGGAATTTGCATTCACAAAATTATTATATTGTGGAAACTGTGGCTCTGGGATAAGTGCGGAAGAAAAATTTAAACATCAAAAAAATGGTAATATTCACAGATATGTTTATTACCATTGTTCACGAGGTAAAGATAGAGATTGTCGGGAGGGAGCAATACGTGAGGAAGATCTCATCAAACAAATGGTTGGTTTGATTGATAAGATCGAAGTGGACCAATTAAAAATTGGCGAAAAAGTGAAAGCTGAAATGGAGAGATTTAGGAAGTTTAGTTCTATGCTAGGACAAACTGCTGAACAGCTCAAAAATGTTAACCTAGACGCGAGAAATTACGCTAAGTATATTCTTTTAGAAGGGAGCAAGGAGGAAAAAAGAGAATTATTGGAGTGTATGAGTGGTAAGGTGGTGCTGAAGAATAAAGAATTAAACATTGTATAATTAAATTTCATTGTTTTAAAACTATCTGTTTTCTTCAACAATTTTAATTTCTTCATCCGTTAAATCGTAAAGCTTATAAACTAACTTATCAATTTCTTCTTCTAATTCAGAAGTATCAGCTTCTGAATTTTCTTTTTTAATTTTTAATATTTGGTCAACCAAATTTACAATCTCATTTTTTTGTGTATCGTCGACATCAGGTATTGGATAATTATTTATCATATCCTTGGTGAAGCTAATTCCTTGATTATAGCTTGACGCGGGATATTTTTCTTTTAGAAAGAAAAGAATTAATTTGTTATTTAATAGAGCTAGTAAAAATTTCAAATTATCTATTTTATCGGAAATTACAATAAGTGTGGTCTTCGCAGGAATAGTATCCCCACAGCTATCTAAAGTTCCATCAAGTAAATTTAATCCTTTTATAATAATTTTATATTTACTCGCCTTTTGTCCATATGAATTAGGGAATTCTTTAATAAAAATCTCTTTATTAACTACAGGGCATAAATATTTATCCTTTAAATATGTCATTTCTTTTTTGCCCCACCGAGAAGAATACTTACTGATGGTTCCAGTATTTATAATTTTGAAATACTTACTAGGATCAAAATTATCTTTATTAATATTTTCTAAAAGAGGTTTAAGTTTATATGCGTCAGATGTAGCACAGGCATTTTCACAAATGGCATAATCGGATAATTTTTTAATAAATTTCTCTATTTTTTCTAGAAAAACCAAGTTTTCAGAAAAAATAAAATCAAGAGCATAAGGATCCATCAATTTATCTTTGGGATAGTTTCGTTTATACTGGAATCCATCTTTAGTGTATTCAACTACTTTTATGGAATCATGTTCTGTTTTTGAAATAAAAGTTATTATTGAATCTACTTTTGCAGTTTCAAATACATTCCGACCAGACTTTAAAATAGAATAAATATTACTAATAATACCTCTTCTTAATTCATCTCCAAAGGATTTAGAAATCCATTTATCAGGTGTGATATATACCAAAATTCCCTCCTTGGTTATATTATGAAATCCTAATTCCAAAAAAGCTATGTAAATATCCCAATTTCCTTTTGTCCAATTATAGTTTTGTTGAATTGTATCTCTAAGTTCAAGTTGTCCATTTTTTTTCATGCTTTCTGAATCAATGTACGGTGGATTGCCAATTACGACATCAAAACCATTTATACCAAACATAAATTCAGAATCAAAAAATTCTGTCACTTGTTCATTGTCAAAGGGGTGATATGATTGTAATTGTTCTAGTTTTTTAGATTTACCAAAAAGATTACCTTGATTTTTTTCTTCTAAAAGTTTATTAAACTTAATCTTCAATAGTTCTTTAACTTTAGGACTTCGAGCATTAAAATATTTTTCTCTAATTTCTTGCATTTCTTCTTCAAGCTTATCAGCTTGATCAAGCATTTGAGTTTGTTTGTTGGCATCTAAAGGAATTAGACTATTTGCACAAACAAATTTAAAATCAAGATTTGGTAGTGGTTTTATTTTATTACTGTCTACATCTTCATCTACGACAATAGACAACCAGGCTCTAAGACGGGAGATTTCAACCGCCATTGGTTCAATATCAACCCCATGTAAATTATTTTTGATAATTTCCAACTTCTTTTTGTAGGAGTCAAATGTTGCGTCTAATCTTTCGTATGTTTGTAAAAGCAAAGATAACATACCCATCGGAAAAGCACCTGAACCGCAAGCAGGATCAAGAATTTTTAATTCATCAAGAGCTTTTAATATATCGTATTTGTATGGTTTTAATTTGTCACGATAATTTCTTTGTTGATCTCTCCAATCATGTTCTTTGCTGTCCAATAAATTATCAATTAATTCAAAAGATTTTCCTTCATCCCCAAGCTTATTTTTTAAATATTGTCGTAAACTCTCACGGGACATATAATCAACAATTTCTCTAGGAGTATAAAAAGCACCTTTTGCTTTTCTGGCCTGTTCACCAGTTTCTTCCGTTTGTTCTGCTAACAAGTTTTCAAAAATACGTCCTAACATTTCAGGATCAATGGCAACTTGTTGAAAAGTGCTAGTACTTTCGTCAGTGGTGAAATTGTAATGATGAAGAAAATCAATAATCCTATCAAAATAATCTGCTGGGAATGTAAGTTTTGTATCACCGTACTTATCTCCTAATTTTTCTTCAAATAAACCACCGTTCAAAAATGGAGTAATCTTATCAATACCTTTTTCTCTATCTTCAATAGGAGTGTTAAAAACCTTGAAAAATAATGTTTCTAATTTTTCTCTGTAATATTCTGTTGCATTTTTTCCCTTTATCTTAAAATAATCAACTTCGGTATTTATAATTCCTTTTTTATCCAAAAACCAACAAAATACCAATCTGCCAATTAATCGATTAACAAAATATGAAGCGTGCTTATCATCAAAAACTTTTTCCTTAATGAGATGTTGCTTTAATTCTACAAAGAATGAACTTACCTCTTTATAGAAACGTTTATTCAAAGGTTCAATGTCAAAACTTTGCCACAACATCTCGTGAACCTGAGCCTTATTATCAAAATCAAACTCCTGCAACCATTTTGCAAAAATTTCTTGCTGTGTAATTGTTAGCTCACCTGACAATTCTAATGTACGTATTATATAATTCTTACTTAAAACCACTATTACACGATCGGATTTTTCTGGAATCACAAAATCAATACCTACATTTAAATTTCCATAAAAAGGCTCATCCTCAAAATTTGGAGTAAGAGCCACAAGCCAACTAATGATTGATTTTTTCGGTTTTTTAACCCAATATACTTTCAAATCTATTTTTTCAAGGTTGTCATTAGATATTTTATAAGAAGCTCTGCGATCAGCAAAACCTTCCGCTTCCATAAACCAGCCTGCGTTTGATCTAATTTTACCCTGAGAATCTGTAAATAATTTCCATTCATTACTTGATTCAATACCAAATAATGATACCAAATTATTAATTACATTTTGAGTATTTGAAAAACTGTTTTCTTGTGACAGAATTTTTATTGATTCGTTTAATTCTTGAATTTTTTCTGGTAATTTATTTATTGTCTTTGACATAATACAAAACTTGTTTTGAGCTGGTAGATTGAATAGTTTTATCTTTTCCGTCCAAGGTTTTATAAGATAGACTGATCAATTCTTTTAATTCATCCAAAAAACCTTCGTTTGCTCTTTTTTGTTTCACAATCTTTCTGACCAGTCTTCTTATTATCTGTTGATCTATAATATTTTTTGTTTGAAAAGCCAGTCTGACTTGTTCAATATCCTCTTCCAATGTTTGACTTTCAAATAAAATTCTTAGTAATTCTGTTTGTTGGGGAAGCGGAGCACCTATTTCATCATCCTCTGAATAAGTGGCGATGCTTTGTCTTACTTTCCCATCTATCATTTGTTTGTCCAAGCTAATGTTGTCAGAAACTCTTTCATTATTATTATCAGTTGTTCTCAACCATTCTAGAGCTTGCAAATTGGTTACAGCCTGAAAATTAGATCCGTCCCTTAACATAGAGACAAAACTATGACCGATTACTTCATAATTTTCATCACGTAAATTATTAAAGGATAAAACATCTGGTCTTTGTTCACCACGATGAACAGTATTTGGCATAATGGCCCATTTACCAAGTGAGATATTGTATATTTTATCTTTGTACTCTTCGGATAATTTGTTATTAAGATGAAAGTTTTTTAGATCCGCTACAAAAATATCTTCTGCCAACAAAAAATCAGCTTCTCTTTCTAATTTTTCCATTGCTTCAATACGTTTTTGTATATCTTCACTGTAAATATCTTTCAAATTGTCGGTATATTCAATCGGATTTGCTAGCTCATCTAGTACAGGGGAATCGGTACCAATAGTATTTTTAATCAAATTAATTTTACCCTCTAATCTTTCAACCAGTTGTAGATACTCTTCAAGTTTTGCTTCTGGTGAAATATTGTAAATATAAACTTTGTCATATTTACTACCTAGACGATTTACACGACCATTTCGTTGAATCATTCGAACAGGATTCCAATGTAAATCATAATTAACAAGAATACCACAATCTTGAAGATTCTGACCTTCTGATAGAATATCTGTTGAAAATAAATAATCTAATTCAGTTTCATCATCTTTTATTTTATAATTTTTTGCTTTTGGTGCAAATCTATTTGCTAAGTTTTCGCTATCACCTCTGTTTTTAGATGAAATGAACGCAGAATTTTCACTTGTAATAAACTCCGCATATTCAGGCAAAGATTCTCTTAAATATTCCACTGTGTCAGCATAAAATGAAAATACTAAAATCTTTTTTCCTGCTGGCTGTTCTTTTTGAAGATTTTTTAATAATTCAGCAAAAGATCTAATTTTAGAATCATCTTTACCTAAAACAGAGAGCTGTCTATCAAGAATATCTATCAATATTCTTTCTCTTCGTATATCTTCTCTCAGTGCTTCTGTGTTATATTTTTTATTATCAATATCATCTAATTCCATTTCTTCATCAATTTTAATATCTTCAGGATTAAAATCTTCATCTCCAATACCTAACATTTCTTCAATATTACTGAGATTTTTTAGACTAACGATTTTACCAATATCCAAACCTTTTTCAAAAACATCCAATTTTCTTTTGTAAATGTCTAGAGAACTTCTAATTGCACTAACAGATGACTCTAATCTTTTTAAAAACATCGTTCGCAAAATCCCATAGATACTTAATTGAAGGAATAATGATTTGCTTTCCCTTTCATCAAGTTTCATGGCTTTTACCTCACCTCTTGTTTTTCCATAATACTTCGTTTGATACATCATCCATCTATAAGGTACAAACCCCAACAACAAAATTATTTGATACACAAAGGCAACAGCTGATAAATTCGAAAACTTTTCATCATCCACTTCTGTTTCTAAATTTTCAATCTGATCAAGAGGGTGTAAAAGTGCATTTGTATTTTTAACAATTTTATCAATTGGCAATCTGTAAATTTTGTTTAGATCAACGTCATTACTTTCTAGATTTTTAACTTCTTCAGCTACTTCTTTATTAAAACCATATTTTTTAACCTCTGGGACAACAGTTGGAAAATGACTTTCTTTACCACCAATATTCAATCCACCATATTCTTTTTCTATTCCTTGCCTTGTCCTTCTAACAACAAAAGCTCTGATAATAGGAGCCATTACCTGTTGAACATAATTTTTATCAAAACTTCCATCTCGTTTCAAATCCTGTTTTATCTTCTTCTGTAAATTTTCAATTGCTTGATAAAAAGACATTTGAACCGTCTGTTTTAACTTTTTATCAACTGATGTCACTTTCAATACATCAGCAACACCTCTAGTACCAAGTAGTATTTGATTTACAATATCACCCAATTGATTATTAATAGGGGTGGCAGTAAGTAGAAGTACGTGAGCTTTGGGGTTATTTCTTATCCATTCAATAATTTGGTCAAATCTTTTTCCTCCACGATTTTTTAAATTATGAGATTCATCAATAACAAACAAAGACACACTTGCTATGTTATCAAGCTCTTTTTTCCTTTCAATTTCATTAGGATTTTGCAACGTAATTGGTGAAAGACCCAAAACTCCTTGTATTGTCATTTCTTTTTCCCATTGAGTTTTTAGGGATTTTGGACAAATAATTTCAACACGTTGTTGTCCAGATTCAGTATTAAGATATTGTTTTATTACTTCAATAGCAGTATATGTTTTCCCCAAACCAACAGAATCTGCCAACATTGCTACTTTGTATTTTCTTAATCTTCTTACTAGTGCATGAACATTTTTAACTTGAAAATCCAAAAGATCATATCTTCCTTTTATGGTTTCGTCTAAATTTTCCTCAATCAACTCATCACTATACAAATCATAAAGTGTTTTTATATATGTTTCATAAGGACTAAAAAGAGTATCACCAGCCGGTGAATTTTCTAATAACTCAGTAAATTGACCATTCCATTCTTCTGTTTGGGGATCATCCCAAAATTTATCAAACCAAAATAAATGACCAACCTCTTGGGTTTTAGATTTAGGTTTAAATGTTACAATTCTGTGATCCGATTCCAATGAATTTAATTCAGTATTAGCTGTCAATCCGTTTTTCGTAAAATTTGATGATCCAATAACTCCGACAGCATTATCAGAAGAATAATCTCCAAAAATATAACATTTTGCGTGCAAAAAATTCTTTCGATAAACTCGAACTTCTAAATTACCATTTTTAATCATTTCTTTTATTTCCTTAACTAATTCTTTTAATTCAGGGGTCGGCTGGATTCTTTCTAGATCATAAAAAAAATCTTTATCAGGATAATCTGGCTCTGGTTCAAGTTTTTTATGTCTTGGGATAAGTGGTTCTCTACCAATTAGTAGCCTGACTTTTTTATAGTCTTTGATCAAACCAAAGACTTCTTGCATTCCTTTTAGATCCCAATACCCAGTTGCGATTGAGAGATTTTGATAGTTTGAAGTTATTGATTTTATTGTATCTAATAAAACAACTCTATCATTATCAATGATTTTATGAAGATTTGACATGTAATTGAATTTTAATAATTATAGATATTGTACTATTTTTGACCACAAAAGTAAAGTTATCACAAAAACAAAAATCGCCATTTATAGACGATTTTTGCATACAGAACTTGGGTGAAACGATTAATGACCCAATCGGGTCGGTTTCACCAAAATTCTTGGCTCGGAGGCAGGGATTCGAACCCCGATAGCCAGGACCAAAACCTGGAGTCCTACCATTAGACGACCTCCGAATACTAGTTAACGATTACGTTAACTATCTATTTTTCACTTTAGCCTTCTTGGTTCGCCATTTCAACTTAGGCACTTTAACCTTAGGGTCTGTTTTTTTCTTAGCCATATAATCTAGTTAAAAAACCCCTCCTTAAGAAAGGGATTTAATCACATATTAGCACAAAAAAGATGTATAGTCAAGTTTAAACTCTTAAGTATCTGCCCAAAGCCAAGCCACTGGCTGCTGTATTTAAAATAATAATACCGGCTAATTGACTGCCAAAAATAACCTGGAAATGCAGGTTGTAATAGTCTATTATGGTAAAGTCTAACCCACCAAAGAAATCGGCAATGTAGGGTTGCACAAATGAGAGCAGTCCGTAAATTAAGCCAATTGAAATACTGCAAGCAACCACTCCAGAAATTATATTCTCCAAAATAAAGGGTGAGCGAATAAAGCCGTTATTGGCACCAACCAATTTCATAATTTCAATCTCTCCCCGATGGGTAAAAATGGCAATTCTAACCGTGTTATACACAATTAAGATCGCAATAATGACAAAAATCCCGGCAATGATTAACCCACCTTTTTGGACGCTCTCGGTAATGGCATTAATTCTCTCAATCGCATCTTCATGATCTTCATATGATGCCTTCTCAATTAAATCAGCGTAAGCTGGATTGTCCAAGGCACTTAAGATATCTGGGTAATCTTCCAAGTCTTTAGCTTTAACTATTAAAGTGGCACCCAAAGGATTGCCTTCCAGCTCGGTTAATGATTCTTGAATTGTGGCTTCATCTATATGTCTGAGTTTAAATTCTTCTAAATTTTGTTCGGGTGATTTGTAAATAATGCGGCTAATTTGAGGCATGGTTTCCAAGCTGGACTTCATGTCCTCAATTTTCACCTCTCTCACCTCAGGTTTGAAGTAGACGGAAATATCTATCTTGTTCTTAACTTCCTGGATGGCCTGTTCTGACATGGCATTTATGACAATTAAAAAATTAATTGACATTAAAGTTAGGGTGATGATAAAAATAGTGGCTAAAGACAGCCAAATATTCCTCCAAAAGGATTGGAAGGCGAATAAGAGACTACGACCAAATGAAATTAAAAACATAATGATTAAATAACGTATTTACCTATTTTTTGATCTTGAACAATTTGTCCATCTTCTAAGGTAATAACTCTTTTTCTTAATTTATTAACGATATCTTTATTGTGAGTCACTAAGACAACAGTTGTGCCAAAGTCATTGATTTTTTGCAATAATTCAATGATTTCCTGAGAATTAATAGCATCCAAATTACCGGTTGGCTCATCTGCCAACAATACCTTGGGTCGATGAATTAAGGATCTGGCAATGGCCACTCTTTGTCTTTCACCGCCAGACAGCTCTTGAGGGTAGCGATCCAACTTACCATCCAAATCTACAATTTTGAGCACTTGCGGCACGATTTGACGGATTTTACGACTGGAGGCTCCGGATACCTGCAAAGCAAAAGCGACGTTTTCAAAGACGGTTTTCTTGGGTAAAAGTTTAAAATCTTGAAAAACCACCCCAATTTGTCTTCTGAGTATGGGAATCTTACCTCTTCTAATACGTGTAATATCCCAACCACCAATGATGATTTGACCTTGATCTGGTTTAATTTCCGCAATCAACAGCCTGACAAGTGTGGTTTTACCGCATCCAGATTGACCCACGATTGAGACAAACTCACCCGGTTTGATGTGTAAGCTAACATTATTGAGAGCCGTGGTGTGTTTATCGAATTTTTTGCTAACTTTGATGATTTTTATCATATTATTCTATTGCTGAAACTTTGACATTAATGACTCCTTCCCAGGTAGGCGCCAAGACTTGAAAAGCGGTTTTGGATAAGTCAATGATCCTTTCTTGACAAGGACCCATGCTATCCAGTTCTTCTTGCGTCCAATCTCGACACTCTTTGGGACCGTAGTCTTTGACACTGACTACGACAGATTGTTGATTCTCCAAATTAGTGACTTTTACTTGGGTGTCTAACTCAAAATCACGACTGGCTGCGATTAACTGATTAGGGTATTTATAATGCACATACCAAGAAGCTTTACCGATTTGTTCTGCTGGTTCAAATAAGGCGAAAATGACAGACTTTTTATTAGGTATGTCAAAAGTCAAAGTCTGAGTGGTTGTATTGCGACGAACATCTAGTTTTTCAAAGCCTAACTGTCCCCAATTGTAATAGTATATGTCCTGGTTATGATTATCTGATGTGTAAGCGAGAGTAATCGTAGGCGGAAGATTGAACTGGTCGGTACCGGCTGGTGTAAAACGGATGGAATACAAATCACTGGCTGCCTGTTGGTTTTTCGGTAGTGTAAAATACCGGTAAATGCGTTCTTGTTTCACTAACCTGGTTAAGCGATAACTGAGTTTGCCTTGCGGACTACTGGTGGCAATTTCCAAAGTGACTTGTCCTTGAGGTGATGTGTAGGTAAATAACTCGTCTAATGGATAGTCTATGGCTTGTAAGCTCAGAAAATCTTCAGCCGCTGCTGGGTTAAAACAGGTCAGGCCAAAGCCTAGACTAATTATACAGTAAATAATTGTTTTTTTAAACATTTTTAGTTATAGTAATAGTGGATTGCCTGCGTAGCTCAGTTGGTAGAGCAATGGTATCGTAAACCAGTGGTCGTCAGTTCGAATCTGACCGTGGGCTTAATTATAACGGGATATATTCCTTAATATCTGCTTGTTGGTACAGGTTTTTTAAATGTTGAGTTACATCGACTCGGATTAATATGTGGGCCAATTTAACCGCTTGTTTACCTGTTTCAGCGTCAGTTAATTTTTGATTAACTTTAAAAATATGGTAACCAGAGCGGTTGGGAACTACTTGGTCGTATACCGTATGATTAGGCAGGCTGAAAATGATCTGTTCCAAATCAGGACTTAATTCTCCCTGGTTAATCCAGCCCAAGTCTCCACCGGTATTTACACCGCTTTCATCCTGAGTGAATTGTCCGGCAATTAAACTAAAATCGGCCGGATTATCCATTGCAATATTTAATATATCTTGTGCCTGGTCTTTAGCGCTTTGGTTTATCTCTAAACTGGCATCCTGAGCAATTAGCTCTTGTAACTTATCCTGCATTAACAGGGGCAACAGGACTTTGTATTTAAATTCATCCAAACTGAGTTTGTATAAATCGGCAATCGCATTTTTGGCATCTTGTGGATTACCGAATTGAGCTAACAGAGCATTCATGCGGTTATCTAATTCATCTTCAGTGACTTCAGCTTGGTATCTGTTGAGTTCATCTTTAATCAACTCCATCATGACCAAACGATTAAAAATTTGTTTTTCCATGTCTAATTGTTCAGCCGGTAGCAAGCTAACCCCAGCTCCTTCTCTTTCTTGGTCTACGGCAGCTTGAAGCAGAGCTAAATCTGACCAGTAATCCGACAACTTAATCTTATGACCATTGACCTGTCCGGCCGGTAGAGATAGATATTTTGCGACTTGCTGACTAATTAACCCATGCCATTGCCAATTGTATATGCCGTAGATATTTGCACCCAAAGCTAGTCCCAGTAAAATTAGAGCGGTTAACAGACCATGCCACCAGGTTAGACGAAAACCGATTTTAGGTTTGGTAACCCGTTGTTGGGTTGTGTATTCTGTTTTTTTAAGCTCTTCCCATTTAACATCTTCTGGTTGCTCAATAACTGAAACCACTTTTTCTTCCAAGGCTCTTTCTGGCACCCTTTTTGGCTTAGATTTACCGACTTTCTTGCGAACAACCTTTTTGAGAGGTGTTTGAACTTGTGAGGTCTTGACAGTTTTTTTGGCGGTTTTCTTACGTATGGTCTTTGTTGGAGTCTTAACCTTATTTAACTCACTTAAAATATTAGCTTTTAATTCGGATTTTTTAGTTTGTGATTTGGTTGATTTAGCAGGCATAATTCTGATTATGATTCAGGCTGGAAAAAGTATCTCCACCATTTAATGGGATTGGATACCTCTTGTTGGTCATTGGGTATGATAATTCCGCCAATAATTTGATCGCCTTGTTGTATGGTGTTCTTTGGAGCCTTGTCAGGTTGGTCGGGACGCATGATAATGACCGCTTGTTCATTGGGTTTTTTCAGGCCAAGTTTTAACCTGGCTTCCTTTTCCAGTCGGTTGCTTTCTGACCAATTGGATATTAAATTGCCAATTTCCTGGTTTTCCTTTTCCAGAGCCGCAATTTCATTTTCTAAACCAGTAATTTGTTTGTTGATCTGTTGCCGGTTGATTAATTCCTTAACCAAACCAACACTAAAAAAAATCAGGAACAAACTACTGACAGCTATCGCAACTCTCGCTTTTGTGATTAATTTTCGTTTGGTAAGCTTTCTAAACATGATTATTATAGCATAAAAAATAGTTAGTCAGCAATTAAACGTTCATATTGTTGACTGCCTAGCTTGGTCTTAATTTTATTGAGTAGTTTTAGGGCAGCTTGGTTGTTCTTATCCTGCTTCTGTGCGACATAGACTTCCTGTAGAGTCACAATTTGATCAACTAATGCTTGTGGTTGAGCAATATTGGGCAGTTTCAATTTACTATGATTGTTTAAACTGATATAAATATCTCCGATTTTTAAAATCGATTTAACCACACCATGACATTGGTAGGAAATATCTTGGATTTGACTGTAAACTACACTGACAACCGACCGACTCAAAATGTTTTTTTGTTCCACTTCTATTAGACGACGATTGGTTAAGAGAATAACCGTATAGTGGTATTTCAAATAGGTTCGGATTAACCAGAGAAGACTGACTATAATTAAAGATACAAAAATAATTATACCTGCTTGACCTTGATGAAATAAAGGATAGATCAGAAAAAAAGGCAGTGCCAATATCACTAATCCGACTAAGACAGGTAAAACAATGATCCAGATTGAACGCCTGGTCAGAGATTGTGTATATTCATTGGGTGTGTATTTAACTGCCGAGGGCCACATGTTTGATTTGACTTCTAACAATAAAATAATATTTAACAACTTCAATCAGTAGGATTTTAATAATGCCAAAAGATATAATTACACTCCATTCCAACCAGCCAATATGAATTGTCTTAAAAATCGGTTGTAACCAAGGCAGATATATGGCAGCCAGCATGACTAGTAAGCCAATAAACACTGACCCCAGTAAGTATTTGTTTTGGAACAAGTTGCTTTTAAAAATCGTTTTACGCATAGTTCTAACACTAAAGACATACAACAGAGAATCAAAACCCAAAGCAGCAAAGATGACTGTCCGAATATAGTTTAGGTCTGTGTAGTGTCTGAGTAGGTAGAAAAACAGGCCAAGCAAGATGATATCTGTAACGATTCCAATAATGAAGATCAAAATTTTCATTTCACGGTTCATTATTTTTTCCTCCTTTTTTCTGGGAGGATCCTGCATAATACCCGGTTCTCCAGGTTCCAAGGTCATGGCGATATTAGGCAGGCCGTCTGCCACCAAATTAATCCACAGGATTTGAGTTGCCAAAATGGGCAAAGGCAAACCCAATACAATACTACCGGTAATTAAGATCATCTCCGAAAAACTATCTGCCAGCAAATAGACAATGATCTTACGAATGTTATCAAAAATAATTCTACCCTGTCGAATGGCCGCTACAATGACGCTAAAATTATTGTCCAGCAGAATGATATCGGCTGTTTCTTTGGTTACATCTGAACCGTCTCCCAAGGCAATGCCAATATCAGCCGCTTTTAGAGCTGGGGCGTCGTTTACACCATCGCCTGTCATGGCCACTACTTCCCCATTAGCTTGCCAAGCATCAACAATCCTTAACTTATGTCTGGGCTCAACTCTGGCATAGATGTCAATCTCTTTAATCTTGGTCTGTAGCGTTTTATCATCCCACTTATCTATCGCTTGGCCTTCAACCAAATTATGGTTAATTTTAATCCCCAGTTCTTCGTAAATAGCTTTTGCTGTTAAGCGATGGTCACCGGTGATCATTATGGGTCTTATCCCCGCTTTTAAACATTGCTGAATGGCTTGTTTGGCTTCTTCACGTAAAGGATCTTTTAAGGCTACAAAACCCAAAAAAACCAAGTCATCCAGATTATTTTCCAGTGGCTGGTCTATTTTACTGTCTGTTTTGTAGGCAAAGGCCAGCAGTCTTAATCCTTGCTTGGTTAATTTTTCATACTGACTAATTAAGGCTTTGCGTTTGTTGACAGTCAATTTAATTTTTTGACTGTTAATTAAAACTCTTTGGCATTTGTCTAAGACAATTTCCGGTGCTCCTTTCATGAAAACATGGCTGTGTTTAGCCTGCTGATGTCGGTTTAAGGTCGCCATGTATTTGTTTTCTGAACTGAAAGGAATTTCAGCTATTCTTAGATATTCTTTTTCCAGCTGATGCTTGTCATACCCAGATTGAATACCGGCCAACAGCAGTGCCGCTTCCGTCGGATCACCTATAATCTTTAATTCAGCCATTTTCGCTTCTGGATTTTCCACATCCGCATTGTTACACAGGACACCGGTTTTAATGACCAAATCATGCACCTTCTCTAATGTAGATTGCTCCACAAAGGAAGAGATTTTAAGTTCATCTTGAGCCGTAATAATGGTATCTACCTGCATTTTACCTTCTGTTAAAGTGCCGGTTTTGTCTGTGCAAATAATGGAAGTGCTACCCAAGGTTTCAGCGGCTAACAATTTTCTGACCAGAGCTTTTCTTTTTAAAATCACTTGCATGCCAATGGTAAGTACAATAGTGACTGAGACTAACAAACCTTCAGGAATAGCTGCTACCGCTAATGCTACAGTGATAATGAACATATCTACCGGATTCTGTCCGTTTAGAAAGCCGATTGTAAAAACCAGAAAAGCCAAACTAACCACCATTACTGTCAGCCAATTGCTAAATTGAATTAATTTTAATTGCAGGGGTGTCAAATCTTCCTCAGCTTGGTGAATTAAGCTGGTAATCCGACCAATTTCTGTATTATGACCGGTATTGCAAACCACTGCCAAGCCAATACCTCTGGCCACTAAAGTACCCATATACACCATATTTTCCCGATCAGCCATGGCCACACCCTTCTTTAAGGGTTGAGTTTTTTTACGTGAAGGTTCAGATTCTCCCGTCAAACTGGCTTCAATTACAGACAGATTGTCGGCTTTAAACAAACGACAATCTGCCGGTACTTTGTTGCCGGCTTCCAAATAGATAACATCTCCTGGCACTAGCAGACTGGCATCAATTTTCAATTTGTGACCATCACGGCTAACAATGGCTTCTTGACTGACAATTTTTTGCAAATGCTCAATGGCTTGGTTGGCTTTGTATTCCTGCCAAAAACCAAAAATGGTGTTAATGAAAACAGCAAAAAAAATAACACCGGCATCAGTCAGGTGGTTTAAAAAAATAGATACAGTGCCAGCAAAAAATAGTATGTAAACCAAAGGTGATTTAATCTGGTTTAACAAAATTTCCAGCCAAGAATGCTTGCGTTCCTCCGGTAGAATGTTTTTTCCGACTTGCTTCAGTCTATGTTCAGCTGTTGCAGTTGTTAAACCTTGTTTACTGGTTTTTAATTTTTTGACAGTTTCAGAAATGGTCAGACTATGCCAATTGGTTTGTGCTAGTTTGGAGAATCTGGGGGTTTGAGCCATGTCTAGAATTAAAAAATGTTAAAGAGTTTACCCACGAACAAAATATACAGAATTAGATAGAAAGCACCTTCCCACATATGAATTCGTCTTGAGATACCGGAAATTACAAAGAGCAAAGTAGCTAAAGCCATAACCGGTACACCAATGAGAAAAGTTTGTTCATCCACAGCCAGTGTCGTAAACAAGCCGGGAATGCCAATTACGACTAAAGCGTTGAAAATATTAGAGCCAAATACATTACCAATCGCCATTTCTGACTTATGATTGCGAATGGCTTTAATGGAAACAATTAATTCGGGTAGAGATGTACCAAGAGCCACAGCCGTAATGGCGATGACACCGGCACCGATGTTGATCATTTCAGACAATTTAATCACTGATTCAATTAAATAATTGGCACCAACCACTAAGCCGGCCAAGCCTAAGAATAGCAAACCAAAATCCCGAGCTGTCAATTTAGGTTTTTGACTGGTTTCTTTGGTTTTTTTGTGATCTTTTTTAATCACCGACTTTCTTCTTCTGTCTGGTCTGGCTGGTAAAATATCTGCGATTTCGACTGAATCATCATCATCTTTATGTAAAATAGTGTAAAGCAGATATATGATGTAAGTAATTAACAGTAGAATTGATTCACCCAGAGTAATTTGTCTGTCAACCACCGTCACCAACAAAACGACCGTACTAATGGCCAATAGGGGTAAATCTAAATCAATTAAAGACTTGGTTACAATTAATTTCTTGCCAATTAAGGCACTGAGTCCGATAATCAGCAGAATATTGGCAATATTCGAACCAATTGCATTAGCAGCGACAATTTCTGTCACTCCCCTAAAAACTGCCAATAATGAAGAAATTAGTTCAGGAAAGGAAGTACCTAAGCCGACAATCACCACTCCGATAATAAAAGGAGACAGTCCAATGGCTAAGCCAATTCTCTCAGCGCTACCCAGCAGCCAGTCCGCCCCTTTAACTAAGGCGAATAAGGAAGCAGCAAAAACTAAAACCCAAAGTAAAATTTCCATAGAGTTGAAAATTATTATGTCTATCTCTAAATGATTAAATTTATTATACCATATATTTCCCTAAATGATTAACCTTGCCAAAATTCATTTTATTTGTTATAATAAGATAGTTAAAACTTAGTTTGCGCCTATAGCTCAGTTGGTAGAGCAACAGCCTTTTAAGCTGATGGTCCCAGGTTCGAGTCCTGGTGGGCGTACTGAAAAGACCTGTCTTGTGACAGGTCTTTAATATTAATATATTTAAGAATTATTAGAATCTAATATTCTCACCTAAATTAGTGGCAGCAATAAACATAATAACAAAGATTAAGAAAAAGATCTGCCAAAAAAAGACCATTAAACCATCTTTAGGCCTATTTCTAAATCCATAATAAACAGGTAAAGCTAATATAGATATGATAATTGTAATAATAATTAAGATAACTACCAGCAGCGTGGCTAAATCATTATGACGAACTAAATCATCTATCCATTCAGGCACTTTCATGGCGATATAGATAATAATTGGTATAATTAAAGCTCCAATTAAACCGGTTATAGCAGCAAAATGTAAAGGCAAAGACTGTCTATCTTTTTGAAAAATGACCTGTTTTTTTATCGTTTCTTTCTTATTTTTAACCCGCCAGTTAATTAAGAATACAGTCCCTATAATACCAGCTAATATTAAAATACCTATGAATAATTTAAGATAATATAATCCAAACCAGGTTTTAGCATACACACCCTTAACATGAAAGGTTTCATTTGGCAATAGATAATTAGCTGTTTTATTAATCTTGCCATAGGAACCAACTCGTCTAGAAAAATCTTGTAAAGCTGCAGATTCTTTAAATTCTGATCCCGCTGTCATAGCAGTATCAAAACCGGTATAGGCATAATCTATACTGGATTTTTGACCCTCAAAAAATAAATCTGTATCTACATTAACGGAAATTTTAGCTGTTGTAATATTATCGTCAACTCTTAAAGTTAAAAAATCAAAATTCTTTCGACCAAATAGACCGTTTTTAGCATAACCAAAACCTCGATAATGCATTAGCACCACACCGGATTGAAAAGAATCAATGTAAGCATTTAAATCAACTGAATATGTATTCTCAGATTGATCAAAGTCCAATTTTTGATAAACGATTTCATTTGGATTATCCCGATAAGATCTATTACATTCAGTATTACTTAAAATCTGCTTAGTTGTCTTGTTGCGACATATTTCCTGAAAGAAACTCACTTGTCCAACATTAAGATCTAAAATTTCAACTTCTAAGTCATTAATTGGTACTTTTGTACCATTACTGGTAATAATTTTAGCTCCCACCACCACTTCTCCATTGCCCCTAAATAAGACAGAATAGAAATGTTCTTGGCCAAAAGGACCTGTTTCAGTAGATTCTGGATAATATGGTTCAGGTACAATAGTAGCTTGAGCTGTTAAACCAATCAAAAAGCTAACTAAAAGGGTAAAAATTAGTTTAAATTTCATATTAATCTTTAATATTAATAAGTTAGATGATTGATGTATACATTATAGTTCAGAATGATTTAAATAACCAGGATAACCTGTTTACAAACTAGATTTGCTTTAATGGATATCATCAGCTAAAATAAAGCTAAATTTATGCCGGATCAGACTCAAAGTTTAAACAAATTACCACCCCAAAACCTCGAAGCCGAAGAATCGCTGTTGGGTGCTTTACTCTTGGACAAGGATGCTGTCATTAAAGTGGCAGACTTAGTTACCGGTGAAGACTTTTATTCAGATAATAATGGTTTGATTTACGATACTATTCTGGAACTGTTTGAGAAAAAACAAGCCATTGATCTATTGAGCTTAACCAGTCGATTACAGGAGAGAAACATACTGGACAAGATCGGAGGCCGCAGCTACTTGGTTAATTTGGGTAATCAGGTCCCCTCTTCCGCCCATGTCATATCCTATGCTCAAATAATTCAGAAGAAAGCGACATTAAGAAGATTGATTTCTGCTGCTAACCATATTCTGGAGTTGGGTTTCCAGGAAGAGAAAGAGATTAATGAAGTCTTAGATAAATCTGAACAGTCCATTTTTAGTGTTTCCCAAAAATATTTAAAAGAAAAGTTTACCCCCATCAAGGACATACTGGCCGGTGCTTTTGAAAGAATTGAAGAATTACATCGAGAAAAAGGTAAGCTCAGAGGCTTACCCACTGGTTTTAAACAGTTGGATAACTTATTGGGCGGTTTGCAAAAATCAGATTTGGTGATTTTAGCAGCCAGACCTTCGGTCGGTAAAACTTCCTTAGCTTTGGATATGGCCAGGCAAATCGCCACCAAGGCCAAAAAAGCAGTGGGTATTTTTTCATTGGAAATGTCCAAAGAACAGTTAGTGGATAGGTTGATTTGTGCTGAAGCGGGAATTGGACTGTGGAAAATGCGTACCGGTAGATTGTCTGAAGGTGGTGATGATTTTCCGAAAATCGGACAGGCTATGAGTGAATTGTCTGAATCCCAAATCTATATCGATGATTTTGCCAATACCAATGTGATGGAACTTAGAACCAAAGCCAGGAGACTTCAAATGGAACATGGCTTGGATATTATTATCTTAGACTATTTACAATTAATGGAAGGCACTGGTTCTCGGTCATCAGATAATCGAGTTCAGGAAATTGCTGAAATTTCCAGAGCTTTAAAAGGGATTGCCAGAGAATTAGATATACCGGTGTTAGCTTTATCTCAGCTGTCAAGAGCGGTTGAAGCCAATCATCCAGCCATTCCCAAGCTCTCCCATCTTAGAGAATCCGGCTCTATTGAGCAAGACGCTGATGTGGTTATGTTTATCTACCGTAAAGCTGCTGACCGGGGGTATGATCTTAATTCATTGTCAGAAGAAGAAAAACATACGGCTGAAATCCATATTGCCAAGCACAGAAATGGACCAACCGGCGTAGTTAATCTGTATTTCGATGCTGAACAGGTCTGTTTCAAAAATTTAGACACTACCCATGAAGTACCGGCTGATGTGGATCATGAGGTTCAAGCTGCTATTTAATCATAATATAGAATATGTTCAACAAATTAAAACAAATTCAAGATCTGAGACAGCAAGCCAACCAAATTAAAACTGCTTTGGCTCAAGAGACGGTTGAAGGCAGTGGAGCTTGGGGTAAAATTATCATTACCATGGATGGTAACCAAGAAGTTAAGCAAGTTCAGATAGATCCTGAAATTTTGTCAGATCAGTCAAAAGTTGAGACGGGAGTTAAAGATGCTACAAATGATGCGATTAAAAAGGTGCAAAAAGTCATGGCTCAAAAAATGCAGCAAATGGGTGGTTTGAATTTACCGGGCATGGGTCAATAAAAAAGGCCTCATCACCAAAAAATGATGATGAGGCGTCGACGATGGACCGCTGTGACTAGATAAAAGCAAGCAGGAACAGGATAAACGCGAACATGGCTTTCTCCTCGGTATTTCTACTGGCCCATCCAATAGAATAGAGCATCTTAGCACATTAGTGTAATATTGTCAAGCGTAAAAAAATAACCCCTAACTTTGCAGCTAGGGGGTGGAAAACTCTAGGCCAGGGAGCCGATCAGCAACAAGCCGACCAACCTGCCGAGACCAACAATGCCTTCGACTACCATGCCGACTACCGGAGCAATTCCGTGGTAGACGGCAATACCGGCACCAAACATGGCGCCGATAACCGGTGCCAGCATTTCACTGATCACCTCAATCGGACCTGCCGAATCCCATAACATTGTCTTTCCTCCGTTGTCTAACCCAATGCCCAATGCATTAGATTGAAATATATTAGCATGTATTAATAATATTGTCAAGAGGAATATAATAAAAAAGGCCAAGATTCTCATAAGTCGCTACAAAGAGAATCTTGGCCGATAGCCTAGAGGGCAAGCACGAGTGCAATCCCCAGAATGCCGGCAATCCCGAACAAGGGACCGGCAATGAGGGCGCCTCCTACTAACAGCGGTATGCCAACGGCGACAACTGCTGTGGCAGCAAGAGCTAGGCCACCTACAAGCGCCGCACCGGTGCCCAGGGCAGCCAGGGTACCTCCCGTCAAAGCGATCAGATCGGTTCCGACATCAATGCCGGAATCATGACCGTAATCGAACTCGAAGGCCATGGCGGACTGACTGGCACCCAACATGATCACCATGATCAATACCGGGAAAAACAGCTGTCGGATCACGTTCAGACTGAATTCCATCAACAGCCAAATGGGCTGCAGATTGATTTCAAAGCTGGCCGTGGTTTCCTCCCACCAGTGCAATCCCGATGTAAGGGGGTTCCAATTCCACAACATATCGTTTTCCTCCAACATTTGGAACAAACGTTACGCACTTTCAATCTCTGACTTGTTCAGAGTTGAAGTGCTAATCCTAAACTTTAGGATCAAACCATCTTACCATTATTACTCTTTTTTGTCAATAGTTAAGTATTAAAATGACTAAATTTAAACAAATAAGTATTCAATATGCTGCCCAATTACTAAATTTGTGGCAAATGAATCTACTGGAACCGGCCAATTTTTTAGTAGATCCGGATAAATTTGATGTTAATCTTCAAGATCTCCAAGCTCAACTTAATTCCCCTTATGACCATTACTTCGGTGCTTTTAACGGTCAACAATTAATCGCTTATTGCCTGCTGAGGCAGGGTGAGTATTTAAAAAACCGGCATACTGCCAGCTTGGAAATCTATGTCAGACCGGAAGTGCGAGAACAAGGAATTGGTTTGTCTTTATGTCAATTCAGTTTAAACAATATCAGACAACAAGGTGTGAAGCGTGTTACACTAGAGGTATGGGCCAATAATCCATCTGCTTTAAAGTTGTATCAAAAGATGGGTTTTAAATTAGAGGGAACTTGCCACAAGGCATATAAAATTGGAGCCAAGTATGTAGATAGTTATTTACTGGCCAAGTGGTTAGCCTAATTATTATAACTATGCATCCCAAACAAATCCAAAATTTGATTAATCAATTAGCTAGATTACCGAGTATTGGCCCCAAAAGCGCTGAAAGATTGGTTTTTTATTTGGTTAAACAGTCTCAAGCAGACTTGGAGATCTTGGCTAAAAGTATTCAAGATTTAAAGGCTAGTTTAACCACGTGTGAATGTTGTGGCAATTATACCGTCGCTAATCCTTGCAGTATTTGTTCAGATACCAGACGTAATCGAGGTTTAATTTGTGTCGTCGCCAAACCGCAAGATATTTTAGCTTTGGAGAAAACCGGTCACTATCACGGAGTCTACCATCTTTTGGGTGGCACTTTAAATGCACTGGCAGACATTAAACCCTCGGATTTAAATCTAAGTCGGTTAATTCAAAGATTAAAAAAAGATCAAATTCAAGAAGTCATCTTAGCCTTTAACCCGGATATGGAAGGAGAAACTACCATGCTTTATTTAGCCAAACTGATCAAACAATATCCAGATATTAAAATCAGTCGTTTAGCTAGAGGTTTGCCCATGGGTGCTGATCTGGAGTACGCTGATGAGGTGACGCTCGACAATGCCCTAAACAGTCGTCAGTCCATCTAAAAACCGCTCTACTGAGCGGTTTTTTTAAATAGACTGGATTTTAACTTGTGAGTACGTTTGTCTATGTCCAAATTTTGTTGCTTGTCTGGTTTTTGGCTTGTATTTAATACCTGTTACCTTAGCTGATTTTCCAACCTGAGTCACCTGGCCAGTCACTTTACTGGCTAACATTGGAGTACCCAATTCCACACTAGCTTGGTCTGCTTTCAGTAATGTATCAAATTCAACTGTCTCACCGATTTCAGCTTGTAATTTTTCGACTTTCAGACTGTCGCCTGGCTTGACAATGTACTGTTTACCACCTGTTTTAATAATCGCTAAACTCATATTATAGATTTAAGATTTACCCTCATATATTACCTAATAATACATACTTTGTCAATATTTAAAAACATCCCCTACCTGAATGTCATATTTGTCCACAAAACCTGCGTTAACTTCCAATACTAAATTAACCTCAGTGTTGGAAGAACAGGTTTTCGGATGCTGATGCAGTTCCGGAGCCGGCATATCCTGACAATAGCCAATCACTTGGTTGTCTCGAATCCAAATAATATCCAAGGGAAAATTCATGTGTCGCATGACAAAAGTTCGAGGCTCATATTCATCGAAAATAAACAGCATGCCAGTGTTTGCTGGTAATTCTACTCGGTTGCTTAATCCTTGGTAACGCTCTTGTGGATCATCTGCAATTTCCAAGCGAATCATATGCTTACCTATTTGTGCTTTGGGCAACAAATAATTGTAATAGATGAGAAAGCCTGAGACAGCCAGACCAATCACCATCAGTAGAGCTAATAAATCAAGAAGTTTGGATTTTAACATGTAGATAATATGATAAAGTGACCATTAAGATGATTAAGACGCTTAAACTGATTAACTTACCCAAACTGGTGGACATAACAGCCAGAGATCCAAATACCAGTGCGATTAAATAGAATATCAGAACCACCTGTCTTTTGGATAAGCCGATTTTTAAGAGTTGGTAGTGCAAATGTTTGTTATCTGCATGACGAAAGGGAGACTGACCGGCTAAGAGTCTTTGAATAATCACCCAAATTAAGTCTAGAATCGGCAAACCAATAATGAGTAAAGTAGTAATAATCTTTGAGCCTGAGATGATAGATAAAATACCGAGTAAAAAACCGACAGCTACACTCCCCCCTTCTCCTAAAAATATTTTAGCCGGTTGCCAATTAAAGATCAAGAAACTCAGACAAGCACCCAACAGAGCCAATGACCAAAAACTGGTCGCTGACGCTGAAATATCCCAACTTAGACTAAGAATAAAGATGTAGAAACTAGCAATAGCTGTCATGCCAGTGACCAAACCATCCAAGCCATCTAAGATTTTAGTTGTGTACATCATACCCATCAGCCAGATAAAAGTGACCATATAACTGACTATGGGACCAAGATAGATAATGGCATGATCAGGTCCTCCGAATGGGTTGGTTATGTATGAAATATTAATACCCGCCAGCAAAGTTATACCGGCTGCCATAAGTGGCCAAATGATTTGTTGCCAGGGTTTGAGATTATACTTGTCATCCAAATAACCACCTATGAGAATTAAAATACAGCTTACAATGACGGATAATATATAGCTATCAGGAATTTTATCAAAGTTAGCCAAGTGCCAAATTCTACCGAAAATTAACATCACTAACACAGAGATAATAATGGCAGTCCCACCCAATAAGGGTATGGGCTGTTGATGAACTTTTCTTGGCAAATTCGGCTTATCTATAATCTGGTTAGCTAGAGCAAAGTGGCGAATAACCGGCACTAATACGAGGGTCAAGCCAAAACTACCCAATAAAGCGATCACATAATTAATGTTTAAGTTAAGCATACTGCGCAATAAGGAAAGACTCTAATCTAGGATTAGAGTCGGTTGGCTGAGGTTAGGTTAAGATTGCTGGATCATCAGAGATTTCAATCTCCCAAGTTTCCAGATCAAAATCGCCAATCGGAATACTGTGTACGGCTCCATTGTCTGTCTTGGCGAAAATTTGAGTCGTGGGGTACTTTTTCGCCATGTGAGCGAAAACCTGGAAAGCTGTTTCCGGATCAGCGCTATAGCCTGTGAAATTCCTGATCTCACAACTCTGACCCTGAAACCTGCCTTTCCAGGCTCGACATCGAATGGTAGATGTTGGCTGTATCACGTATTTACTCCCTTAAATCATGATTCCGGTTTAGGATTACTCCTCAGACACCTGCATTATATCATAAGCCTTAATTATTGACTAATGATTATTTTTTTTAATATCTTGCTGTTCAAAATAAATATATTTAATCCAAATTTTCTTGAAATAGCCAATAGTTAATGTGGATAGAATGAAACCAACTGTCGGTATTAGAGCGTTAATCAGGGGTCTGGGTAATTGACCCACAACAAAAAAAAGTAAAACCACCAAATAAGTCAAAACAGCAGTCATAATTCTGCGAAACCAACTGTTATTCCAAGCATAGTTTAAATCATTGGACTTACATTTGAATTCCAATTTAGCCAACTGATCTTCAATTTGGTTGTGCTTGCTCATAAGATATGATGTTTAATCGCTGATCTAAGCTCTGTCATTAAGTTTAGATAAAAATGTAAATTATTTAAAGTGGCCAATCTTAAAGCCAAAGGTTCATGTGTTTTAAACAGGTGATGTAAATAAGCTTTGGAGTAATCCGCTAAAATGGCTGAATTAAGACTGGATGTGTCTAAAGCATACTTGGCATTATTAATGTTAATGGTAGTGTAGTTTAATTTACCTCGAGAAATCAGTTGCGCATGAGTTTTAACATATAACCTGCCATGTCGAGCTTCTCTGGTGGGAATAACACAATCGAACATATCCACACCTTGCTTCACTGCTTGAAAAATATTATCCGGAGTGCCTACACCCATTAAATACCTGGGTTTACTTTTGGGCATCTCAGGCACTAAAGCTTTTAATACTCCATACATTTCAGCATGACTCTCACCAACTGCCAAGCCACCAATGGCATAACCATCAAAATTTAGTTTGACCAAATCAGCTAAACTGCGCTGTCTCAAATCCGGAAATAATCCACCTTGAACAATTCCAAATAAGAGCTGACCGGGCGTTTGGTGGTGTTTTTTAGCGATCTCAGCCCAACGACTGGTTATGGTCACTGCTTCTAAGACTTCCTGCCGCTCGGCTTGGGAACTGGGGCAAATATCCAATACCATGGCAATATCTGAACCAATTACAGCTTGTATATCCAAGACTTTTTTGGGTGTTAAAAGTCGCTGACTGCCATCGATATGGGATTGAAATTCAATCCCTTGAGGTAGAATCTTTCTGATTTTAGCTAGTGAAAAAACTTGGAAACCGCCACTGTCTGTTAAAATGGGTCTGTTCCAATCCATAAATCGATGCAAGCCAGCTTGTTTTTTAAGAACTTTCAAACCAGGTTGAAGAAACAAGTGGTAAGTATTAGACAAGATGATTTGAGCCTGTAAAGCCACTAAATCTTTACTGGTTAAACTTTTAACCGCAGCTTTGGTCGCAATTGGCATGAAACAAGGAGTTGCTATTTGACCGTGACGGGTTTTCAAACTACCTAATCTGGCTTGAGAAATTTGAGATTGCTTGATTAGTCTAAAGGACATGTTATTCTACTATACCGCTAGTTTCACCTAAAATGGGATCATCTAATTCCGTGGTAATGGCTTTTAATTTCTGGCTAATGTCTGCGCCCGTGTTCTTATCTTTACCAATTAAAGTTAACTCTGAAACTAACAGTAAAACTTTGCCGGCATCTTCCAAAGTCGGAGTTAAACTCACATTAAAACTGGCTTCAGTTTGACCTGCACTCTTAGACAAATTGGCGATTTGCCAAATAACTTTATTATTACTCTGGTCATAGATTAAATCTCCACTGATATGATTGGCCTTATCTGCCCAACTGACTTTGCCTTTGGGTAAAGTTGCTGTGACTTTAACATTTTCTATATCATGCAAATTATTTGTGATTTCAAGCAAGATATTGTATTCAGATTCTTCATCAACATGTGGTATATACTGGCCCGCACCCAAAGCGATGTTGTCCGAATCATAGTACCTGGCTAAACCGATGAGGCTCAGATCTGAATTGATGGAATTGGTAATGGGTTGTGTTTTAACGGTGATAACTTGGTCAGAATCTACAACTTTGAAGTCAGCTTGGATGGTATTTTCAACACTGAACTTGGCAATTTGTTCGTCACTCACGACTGAAGCATCTTTAACCCTGATTTTCCAGGAAATCTCACCTTCTTCACCCGGTTTTAACTTCAAGAGCTGAGATACATCTTTACCATCCCAGATTATTTGGTTATTGGCAAATTGCCCCTTATTTTCGTCTTCCAAGGTCGACCAATTTAGAATTTCAGAATCTAAATTGGCAGTCAGAGTAATATCCTCCAATTCTTCTTGACCGGCATTGGCGTATGTTAAAGTGTAAACGAGTAAATCTTCAAAACCAATTGGCTGATCTTCTGATGAACCATTGATGATCAATTGCAGGTTGAGCTGATCTTTTATCACTCTGGTGACAATCGAATCCTCGGCTTGAGGATAATAATCACTGCCCTGCTGCAACTGGATTCGAGCCTTAAACTCTTGATTCTGAGCTTTGACAGTGGCTGCATAATTGCCGGTGATCTTAATTTCTTGTCTGGTCTCAGGCTCCAACTTGACGATTTCCCAAGTGTCATTGGTATCCGATTCAGATTCAGGCTCAGCGCTTTCTAAAACAAAGCCTTGTGGATATTCCACCACTAACTGCAAATTGGAAATCGTTTCATCTCCGACATTTAAATAGCTCAGTGTGTATTCGGCTGTTTGATCAGCTAAAATACGGTCTGGACCCTCAATATCCAAATCTATCAATGAAGAACCAATCATTACGTCCACAATAGCTTCCTGTTTAAAAGTGGCATTTAAATTTTCCGGCTTAAAGTTCAAAGCAGCGTTAAAAGATTTGACTGAATTGATGGAACCGACAATACTGCCCTTGAAAGTGATTTTTTTGGTTTCTCCGGTGCGTAACAAGCTAAATTTCCAAGTATTGCTGTTTTCACCAGCTGCTTTGGGAGAAGTATCTGTTAAGACAAAATTATCTGGATAAAAAACCTGCAATTCGGCATTGTAAAGATTGACCTGTTCTTGGTTGTTAATAATGATCGTGTATTCAGCTTCTTCTCCAGACGTCAGAGTCAGAGGAGGATCTATTTTTAAACTAATTTGTTCATTGGTAAATTTGTCGCTTTCGACTAGATTGGTAAAAACCACGAAACCGGCAATTGAAACAGCTAGTAGGACAGCCAAGAGTCCGATTAAAGTGTAGATGATTATAAACCAAATGGGCTTTTTACCGGTATCTAACGTGGTCATATCTGGAATATGACCGTCTCTATCTGCGTAAACTTCAGCCAAGTCTCTTTGAATTTCTTTTTCCTGATTAGTTTCGTCATCTACCTGTACATTCATAATTTGTTTACCTTTGGATTTGGCTTCAATAGAATCAATAATGCCGTCTTGCATGGTTTCCACATCTTGTTTAAACACTGACTTAGTCTTAACTGATTCGTCTATTCTTTTAGATTTAAACTTACCGGTCACTGAGTTGTCTTTTTTAGGCATAGCTAAAGCAATTAATTCTTAAAACCAACCAGATAGAAAACATCCTGATCGAGCCGTCCACTAAATGTTACCTGGTTTGGGTTAGTTTCTAAAGTTTGAGGAAAATTAATTTGGTTGTCCCAATCAGCAGGATAAATAACTTGACTCACAAAATTATCCGGTTGACTGCCTGGCTGCTTTTGAACCGCCAAACTGTAGGAGCCATAGGCTTGAGCCGGAGACATGGCTGTGGATAATTTATCTAACCAATTTTGGTTGTCGGGTATCTCGGGTTTTGTCAGCTTAATCTGAAAAGGCAATTTATAAATGAGCAATATTTCTTGAGCTTCACCCGGCAGAATTGTCAACCAATTGGCAAAAACTGTTTTATTATTTTCTTGGTAAATTAAGGTCTCTGAATCAGCATCCATTCTAGCTTGGTACTCTGAACGCAGTAATTCGTCTAATTCATACTGGTAGCCTTCCAGTAACGCTTTGTATTCGGTTGGTTGGGGTTGGTTAAAGCCCACCGCTTTTATCAGTTGACTGCCGGCTGGCACATAGATTCTCAAATAACTGCGGTTGGGATGTGTGGTAAAATGTTCATCGGTCGGTCCGTAATGATATCTTTTAATAATTACCTGGTTTATGACCGATCCATCCGCTTGGATATTGGCCTGATGCTGGATATCTTGCTTAATGACATTATCTGTTTTACCGCCTCCGACATTTGTCGCCACCACTGATAAATAATCTTTGCTGGCATTTTTTATCTGACCGCCCCAATTATTATCTACAATGAACTTTTGCTGATCTTGGTCAGTGGCATAAATCAAAATATCTTTGGCAGATAAACCAGTGGTTATGGATTGGGTTAAATCCATAAAACGAGCCGCATCAAGAGAGAAAATTTTGTCTAACAGTTTAGGTGCCAGATCAGATAATATTTTCTTGGGTTTGGTTTTGTCTTCAGCTTCCAGTTCAATGCTTTCTTGCAACAGCTGTTCAAAATTGGCTTGAGATATTGTTTTACCCTGCTCAGGCACATTAATTGGTCCGGTCACGGCCAAAAGTTCACCCAACCAGTCGGAATTAATAGCAATAACACCATCTACACTCGGACCGCCACTTTCCGTGTAAAACCAAGCGATTTTTTGAGCTGAAGTTGGCCAATCCGGCCACCAGTTAGCGTCTTGAAACTCCCACCGCGCATTAATGACCTGTAATGGTTTGGGCGGCAGTAAAATTTGACTCAAACCGGCTCTAACATCATAAGTACCGCCTTGCGGTAATTCAATATTGGCTATTTCACCAGATTTAATATCCACCAAAGCATAACTACCCATAAAGCCACCGGTTGCCCTGAGTTCATTGTCATTTTGAAAAACAATTAAATATCTTCTTAAATCATTATCTCCTAAAAAATCCAGAGCAAAATTGAGAGTGGCTTTCAGTTGTCGTGAACCATCTATTAACAACGGTATTTTTTCCTGCAACACCGCAAACTCAGCCTGATTCTGCTCAGGCAAATGTTTAATGTTAATCTGATCTAAGTTAGCTTGAGCGAGTTTGGTTTCAATTAGAGCTTTATCCACTAAAGATTGGAAAGCTTTAATCTTTGCGGTTAAAGATAGATTGGATTCGGTTTGCAAATCATTAATGCCCGTTATTAAATATTGACCTGCCAAAGTGAGATGTTCTCCGGCCTCCAAAATATTCTTACCACTCTTGTAAGTATTGTCTATCGGTATACTTTCAGCTAAAACAGTGATGATGGATTTAATTTCAGTCAACTGATGGCTGGCCGAATTAAAATTGTCATTGGCTTGAGCAATGTAAGATTGAGCAGACTGGAAGTCTAAATCAGACAGATTATTTTGTGCAAATTTGAGTTGGTTAATGGCTTGTTCCGTTTGACCTAAAACCTGTCCTCGAACTGCTTGAATATTCTGCCAATAGCTAATCGCTTTCACTCCGAGCATGAAAAATAAGGCGATACAGGTAACGACAATAATCGGGGTATATTTTACTCCTTTGATATCCAGAGTAACTTTAGGTATGATAATCTGCGGTAATTGAAAATCAGGTAAGTTTAAATGAATATCTGGTATTAATTTATCCAATTTAAACTGCTTGGCTTCAGCCGCTTTAATTTGTTTGAACAGTGGACTGGGTTTGGGTTGAGCAGAGCTAACCGGTTTAACACTGAACTCCACCACTCTATCTGGAGCCAGTTTGTCTTGCAATTGCTCAGACCACTGCAAGACAGTCCAATACACCGGCATGAATGCTTTTTGAATTAGTGATCCAAGGTATATGATCAGGCTGATGTAAGAGATATCTTGCCACACAGTCGGTTTTTCTGAAAATATTTTTGTTTTTTTAATAGCCGGCAATTTAGGCGTTAAATCCACTGTACTGAAAGATTTCTTAAGACTGGAGTCAGTTTTGTCCAAACTGGATTTTAACCATTTCAAGATTTGGCTATGTTTCAGATCCATTAGCTCCAATAAATACATTTTTTCCAAGATATCTCCAGCCGGTAAATCGGCATAGGTAACTGTCTTTTTGTCGGCCGGTTTGACTTTTTCAATAAATCTGAGCTGAGATAGATCCAGTAAATGAGGTGAGCGGTAAACATCCAACGGATCATCGGTTACATTGATCTGAAGTTGCTTGGTTTGAGCCGTTAAATCGACTAAATTCACTTCTGTTTCAGTTTCAGGATTAAATAAAATTAAATCTGACTCTGGATCGCAGATTTGTTTCACTTTAAATAAAGGATTAATTACAGATTTTTTACGACTGACTGTCTTGGGTTTGACTTGGGGCTTACCAGACACTTTACGACGAGTAACTTTTTTGGTTACTTTTTTGCGAGCAACCACCCTTTTCCGAGTTGCCTTGCGCGTCGGTTTTTTGTTAGTTACCTTTTTCCGAGTAGTTTTTTTTAACGATTTTTTTGCCACCTACTAAGCTGTTAGTAAATCTTATTTTCCAATCCATGGATTCCTCGCTTTTTTTTGAGGAAGATTAATGTAAATTTGAATTAATTATAACATAAATTTGGCTTTTGAAACAAGCTTGAATCTTTGGGGATAAGTAAAGAGCGTAGCAGCTATTGCTTTGACTGCCACGCCTGGTTAGTTAAACTGCTGGAAATCGGTCCAATGCAAAATCCGGAATTAAATGCACATATCTCCCCTGTATATGAAGTATCAACTAATTAGATCGAATTATACAGTTTATGAATCTGAGTAGCCATATTTCGCCAGGAAAAACGCTGTAAATTTGACTTGGCATGAGTTCTGAGTGTCTGTTGTAAGGCATAATCATCAAAAGTCTCAGTTATTTTGGCTACCATCTCATCTACATTGGTGGGATCAAAGTAGATTGCGCTTTCCCCTAAAATCTCAGGCAAACAAGAAGCATTGGAACTAATAACCGGCACGCCATAAGTCTGAGCTTCAAGGGGTGGTAAGCCAAAACCTTCCAATAGGCTGGGGAAGACATAGATGGCGGCGTTTTGGTACAGACATGCTAATTTTTCATCGGGCAAATAATCGGTTAAAACCACAGCCTTTTCTAAACCCAACTCTTGGATTTGCTGCTGCAATCGCTGGTAAAAAAAGTTAATTTTACCCACTAAAACTAATTGCAAGAGTAGGTTTGTACGCTGTATTCTGGCAAAAGCTTGAAGTAAACGCTCTAAATTCTTATGAGGATAAGCTGAACCCACATACAGCAAGTAATTCCCTTTGAGTCTAAACTGATTTAAAACAGCCTGGCATTCAGCCTGACCGGGTTGAGGCAAATCTACACCTTCATAAATAACATGGATTTTGGCGGGATTAATTCTGAGAGTGCCTGCAATATCCTGTTGAGTATATTTGGAGACGGCGATGATCGAATGAGCGCGTAAAGCAGCTATTTTAACAGTTAACCGGTATAAAAAGAGTTTAATTTGGTACCAAAAAGGATTTAAGGTGGTGGCACGACTAGTTGGATAATGAGTGATTATCAAATCATGAATTGTGACCAAATATTTGCCAAAATATCCAATCGGTACGTTAAAATGCGGAAAATGGACTAAATCCAACCGATATTGTTTCAATATACCGGGTAATTTGAACTGTTCCGACCAACTATACACTTGGCAATCAGCCAAAATTTTCTTAAAATTGGAATTTTTTGGTTGATATGCTTCATAATTATCTGCATTTAAAAAAATATAATACTGATTGGAACTATCTATTAATTCCAATTCATGGATTAAATGCTGAATGTATCTGCCGATACCACCATGCTGGGTACCATATAATCTGGCATCAAGACCAATTTTCATACCTTAATTATACCAAATAATAGTCTAACACATATATTGACATAATAGGTCATATGTGATACAATATATTTCGTATTCCCAGAATAGTTTGGGGATAAACTGGAGGAATTGAGATGCGAATATTGTTGTGTTGTGCAGTCATGCTGGTGTGTTTTAAGGCGTCAGCCACGATCGTGGCGGTTAGAAATCTGGTCGAGCTGGATAACCTTCAGCTCCTCGAAGATCAGAATTTGACCTCGCAGATTTTTGAGACCAGCCTGGGACTGGTGGAGACCAAAGGTCGTCACGACGACTACGGCGTCTCAGAAGAGTACATCTGTACTCCCAAGGGCAAATGGCTGATCGGTTTACCCATGGCCATGGCTGAATATGGTCAGGATTTTATTCATGATGTCACCATTATTGGTGAAGAGCTGTACCTCATTGGGCTTCACTCCATTTGGAAGTATAATTCCAAATATGACAATTTTAGAGTGGTCATTGGTCCGGGAGAGCGTTGCCAATTCTGGCCGGATCTGCTGATCGGACCAGCCATCAGCAGTAGTAAGGATAAGTTCTTCATCTTCAGCAATGAAGAACTGCCCGAACTCATGGGAATCATTGAGTTTATACCCGACAAGTACGGGTGGGTACCCAGCTGTTCGGAAGATCCGGAATTCTATGCCGAGGTCTTGCAGGAATGGCTGGTACACTGGATACCTGCCAGCTGATTACACTACCCGCTTTATCACGGAAGATAAGGCGGGTTTTCATTTATGATAATAACTTTAACAAAGAGTGAGCAGCTGCTTCCCAGGTAAATTTATTAGCTTGTTCTTTACCCTGATCGATCAGATGCTGTTTAAGTGATTCATTCGATAAAACCGAGGTAATAGCTTGCTTTAGATCATTGATGTTATATGGATCAATTAAAATACCGGCGTTATCCACAACTTCCAACAATGAAGAATTGGCTCCAGCTATCACTGGTGTGCCACACGCCATGGCTTCTAAGGGTGGTAAACCAAAGCCCTCATAATATGAAGGATAGACAAATATGTCTGCCAGGTTGTAAAGAGCGGCCTTATCTTCTTCTGGAACGTAACCTAAGAAACGTATCCGTTTATGATCTTTAACCAACTTATGGAGGCATCCATTTTTCCAGCCAATGCCACCGCCAATCACTAAAGAATGCTCTAAATTTAATTGCTGGTAAGCTTGAATCATACTCACCACATTCTTTCTCGGTTCTAAATTACCCAGGTAGAGAATAAACCTGTCTGGTAACTGGTATTTATTCTTGACAAATTGAAGGTTGTCTAAAGGTTTGAAGGCCTGACTAACTCCCGGATAAATGACATGTATTTTTGACTCGCTCAGAGATAATAGGTCCACTAAATTCTGTTTGGTATGCAGAGAATCGGCAATAATAACATCCGCTTGTTTTAAATAATTTTTAACCAATATAAGCTTGTGCCATAATCTCATTTTCCAAGAAAAAAATTCCGGATAGATAAGAAAAGACAAATCATGGACCACCATGATTTTTCTAACTGTGTCAGATAAAGCAATGAAATGTAAATTGGGTGTAAAAAATACCTCACAACCTCCGATCAAATTATCCAGTTTGGGATAATCAACAAGATTAATCGCCAGATTTAATACTTTATTCGGAAAATGAAAACCGATATATTCAACATTGGGATAATTGAATTCAGGTAAGGAAACTTTTTTCGAAGAATTGTAAAAGAGTCGGTATTGATTCTTTCTGTCCAATTCAAAAATAGCTCTTAATAAGTTAAGAGTATAGATACTAACACCTGAATATTGGTTGTTCATTAAGCATCTAGCGTCTATTCCGATTCTCATAATTGTATGTTGGTCTGAACCGCTTGGTAGTTGTCTATTAATCTTTTGATCTTTGATTTAAAATTGGCTGTATTAAACTGTTCTGCATGCATTTTAATGTAATATGGATTGTAGTTATCTGGATGAAAACGAATCACCATATCTGCAATCTCTTCCCAGATCTGTTCGTCAAAAAACTCACCTGTTTTACCGGCAATTACTGTTTCACTGGCGCCTCCGGATCGGTAGGCAATAACCGGCCTACCAGAGGCCATGGCTTCAACGGCTGTAATTCCAAAGTCTTCTTCCTGCGGATTGAGATAAGCGATACAATTGGCGTAAAGTTTGACTTTTTCATCATCACTGATTTTGCCTAAAAATTGAATATTCTCCCTACCTCGAGCCAATTGTTTCAAATGCTGCTCCTCTGGTCCAATGCCAAATATTTTAAGAGGCACACCCAATCTGACAAATGCTTGTACAACCAAATCCAATCTTTTGTAAGGCACTAATCTGGAACCAGCTAAATAATATGTTTTAGGTTCGTGTGAGATGTAAAATTTATCCGTTTCCACTGGTGGATAGATAACACTGCTCTCGCGACTGTAATATTTCTTAATTCTTTGTTTTACGGTTTGTGAAATAGCCACATATTCATCTACCCTGCCTGCGGCTAATTGATCCCAGGTTCTTAATTTCCTTAAAGTCATGGGTAGAATGGATTTGATAATAGAGTTAACTTTCAGTTCACGAATATATGAATGAGTGTCAGTCCACAAGTATCTGGTCGGCGTGTAACAATAGCAGATATGCAAACTACCGGGCTTGGTAATTACACCCTTAGCAAAAGAAGAAGCGCTGGATAGAATAATGTCATAGTCCATTAAGTTGTAATTCTCGATAGCAGTTGGCATAAATGAAAGCCACCATTGATATTTCTTAACACCAAAATACGGTATTTTTTGTATAAAGGAAGTTCGGATATCTTGACCAATAAAAAAAGGATTAGTATTTGACGCATCAAAGACTAAAGTAAAAATGGGAGCCTCCGGATAGAGTTGTTTGAATACCTTCAAAACCTTTTCCGCTCCCCCATCTTGTGCCAAATGATCATGGACTAAGGCAATTTTCATGATCTTATCTTAGTCAATTTGGCTTTATTTGGCAAATTATTCTGTCTTCCTTTTCTTTAAAACCGCCCAAGGTGTTTTAAAGAGTATCATCAGGTCTAATTTGAGACTCCAGTTTTCCATATACCAAGTATCCAATTTTATCTCTTCCTCAAAATCCAAATCTGAGCGACCTGACACTTGAGCCATACCGGTCATGCCCGGTTTGATCGTTAACACTTTCTTATGCTCTGTTTTATACCTTTCAACTTCTTCAATTTCATGTGGACGAGGTCCAACCAAACTCATTTTACCGATGAGCACATTAAACAATTCCGGGAGTTCATCAATACTGTATCGTCGAATAAAACGTCCGATTGGTGTAATCCTGGGATCATTTTGAAATTTCATTAATGGCGATCCCTGTCTGAGATCGGTTTGTTGCTTAACAAATTCAGTATCAAATCTCATCTTGTGAGCGTCCTTAACCATAGATCTGAATTTAAAATAATTAAATGGTTTGCCGTACTGACCAATTCTGTAATAGCTAAAGAAAACCGGTCCGGGTGAAGTTAGCTTAACGGCCAGAGAGGTTAGAATTAGAACTGGTGAAAGAAGAATAATAATTACCAGACTGAATATGAAATCAAATATTCTCTTATAAATCTTACCCCAACCATCTAAAGGAGTTTTATTCAATTCCACAATCGGCAAACCGGATATGGTGTTAATCTGGAAATTATGCAGTGGAAAATCAAAAATATCTGCGACAAATTTTAAAGCAATATGATTAACGTAAGAAAAATCGTTTAACCTATTTAACTGAGAGGTGCTTAAATTCGGATTAACAACCAATATTTCATCAAATTTGTCTTGTTGTATCATTTTGACCAATTGGGCTTCAATTTCTTTACTAAAATCTGGCACTGACTTCTCAACTCGGTAACCAGCTTTAGGATTGTTCTTAAAAATAGCGTTAGCTTCTTGAGTCAAAGCATTATCTCCAATAATTACCAATCTGTGAACACCTATACCGTAATTATACAAATGGCTTTGCAGCCATCGGACCAGACTTCTGCCAATGATCACAAAAATAATGCTGAATAACCAGCCGGCAATGATAATAAATCTGGAGTCAAACAAGGAACGACTGAAGAAAAAAATGAACATTAAGGTCATAACGGCTGTAGAACAACCCAGAACAATCTTACCCAGTTCATCGACCGCTCTTCGGGTGCCGGTCATGTTATACAAACCGGCTAAAGCAAAAGTAATAACCCAAATAAAAGCAATGGGCCACAACACCTGCCAAAACTCAATCAATCTTAAATCAAAAATAATGGGACGAATATCCCGTATGGGCTGTAAATATCTAATTGAATAAGCGGCTAAACCAGCTAGGATAACCATCAGATAATCCAATGGCACCAAACTAGCTGAAATAGCTAACTCAGATCTTTTCATATCTATATTTTATCATTATCTAATAGAAAAAGCGACCGTACACGGACGATCGCTTAGAAACTTGTGAGAGGAGGATGCCTTAAATTTGTTAATCCGCGACATGGATATATCACGGATTATCAACTGATATGTCGATCATACCTGAGTGCATCTCATTAGCCTGAGAAGGCCGCCCGCAACCCGGCGTCAGCTGTTCATTCTTCCCCAGGAAAGTCAGGAAGCGAACTCATCACCAATCCATGTCTTAGTCAGGCACGGCTCTAAATCTTGGTTCACGCAACTCCTAGGCGTCTTCCTGTGCCTAAGTGGCACGCCTGTAAGCTGTACGCAACCTTGATTTCCTCCTCTCATCAACCTCTCAGCTGATAGCCACATTGTATCATAGATTCATATATATGTCAAGAATATTGCTCGTATATTCCTAGATAAATGTCTAAATTTAAATAAAAAAAGAGCCGCCAGCTTGACTCTTTGCCTTATCTTACCTCCAGACCATCATACGGTGACAGTCTGAGTGATCCCAAAATGCTTTCTCAAAAGCTTCGGTTCTGCTGGCGGCTGAAAAGCCCTAAGAGTGATGGCAGCAACTGACGACGGATCAGTTGCCGAGCTCGTGCTTGTCTCACACCTTAAAGCTGTTATTAGTATAGCATATTAATTATTATTCTTACAGCCATATTGACAAAACAGTTCCAATATGATAGTATAATAAATGTTCAAACCGGCCGGATGACTGCTTTATTCTAAATAAAGAGGAAAGTCCGAACACCTCCTGAGTTATCGGGAAAGCGGTAGTGGGTAACGCCCACCCTTTAACTTGTAAAAGTTAAAGAGGACCAGTTCCACAGAGACAATACTAATCTGTTCAACCTGAATGGATGAAAGGTGAAAAGTGTTAAGGTGTTATAGTTTAAACTTGGGATATCCTTTTAAACTACAGCTACTTAACTCAGCCTCTGGTGACAGAAGGCTAGTGGTAAACTCTACCTGGTGCAACCCCAAATATAGTCGGGGGCTTGAATCTAACAGCAATGTTAGATCTAGATAGATGGTCATCCTTCACTCTAGTGAAGACAGAATTCGGCTTACAAGCTGGTTTGGATATAATAAAACACGGATTTACTCCGTGTTTTTTTATTTTTTTTCATCTATGGCTTGGTTGACCAAACTGTCTGCTTCCTTGTTCTCTGACCGATATACATGTTGAAAAGTAATTTTCTTAAACTGCTGTGACAGATTGAATATTTTGACAAACCAAGGAGCCAAATCCGGATTTTTAACCTTGTATTCTCTATTCAATTGCTTAACTACCAATTCAGAGTCCAAATAACAGTCAATTTCCTCCACTTGGGCTTTTAAAGCCTCTTGCAAACCCAGCAGTAGAGCTTGGTATTCTGCTTGGTTATTGGTGGTTTCTCCGATGTATTGTTTGAACATTTTTTTCTGGCCTTGTATGTTCAAAACCGCTCCGATGCCGGCTGGACCCGGATTACCCCTAGCTCCCCCATCGGTGTGTAAAACAGCTTTAAGCATGTTGTTTTAAATCAATAATTTTTAATTGCAACTCACGATTACCATTCCATTCATTAACACTCAATTCGTAAACTACATCAATTTTTTCTCCTAGCTTAAGTGTATCACACCAATCACCAAAACCAAAACCAATTAACTTACGTTGTGTTCCCTCTTGACTGACTTGTAATCTTAAATGCTTGTTATCAGCTCCTAGAGCCTGAATTTGTTCCACGACCAAATCTTGAGATAGAAAAAGCGGTGTCGGATTACCTTCACCAAAAGGTTCAAATCTACCCAGGTCTTGCTGTAAATCCCAGTCGGCTTGAGCCAGTTGCATAACGGCATCAATTCTGAGAGTGGGTATTAATTCTACGCCTTTTAACGCCTTGTGAGCAAGCTGTTTCATTTTACGAATAAACTGGTCATAATTAGACTGCCCTTGAAGGCTAAAACCACATGCTTGGGAATGACCTCCGTATCTGACCAACAAGTCATGACATTGGCCCAAAGCTTCTGTTATATTGAATTGTTCAATACTGCGACCAGAACCCACAAACTGTTCCTGGTCACGGGAAATAATTAAAGTCGGTCTTTGGTGTTTGTCTGCCAGTCGACCGGCGACTAAGCCCACCACTCCAGCCGGCCAATCTTGCCCGACAGCCACTAATAATTTATCTGCGTCTGTAACTTCTCCAATTTGATCCAGGGATTGTTTCAAGATACTGTCTGTAATCTGTTGCCTTTTCTTGTTGTTGTTTTCCAAAACTTCCATTAATTTAATAACCTCTGTCTCGTCTTGGGAAGTTAAAAGTTTAAATGAAGCAGAAGCATGATCTATTCTGCCGGCGGCATTTAGCCTTGGCACCACTCTCCAGCCGACATACTGCGTATCTATCTGTCCCTTAAAATTATTTACCACTTCAAACATATGCTGCAAACCGACTCGCTTGGTTTTAGCCAAAACAACCAAGCCATATTTTACCAGGACTCTATTCTCAGCTGTCAAAGGACAAATATCTCCAATGGTGGCAATCGCGACTAAATCCAACAGCCATTTGTCAAAACCAGCCGGTAGCTGTATGGGCATATTTTCCTGAGCTTGGTAGATCATAATCGCCTGAACAACCTTAAAGGCTACTCCAGCCCCACATAAGTATCTAAACGGATAGCCACTGTTTTTCAGGGCTGGATTAAGAATGGCATAAGCCGATGGCAACTGGGCTGGCTCCTGGTGATGATCGGTGATAATCGTATCTATACCATGCTGATTGAGATAAGCAATTTCACGGTGATTAGAAATACCACAATCCACCGTGACCACCAAATTAAAACCTTGTTTAACAATATTTTCAGCCACAGACTGATTTAAGCTGTAACCTTCAGTTTCCCGAAATGGAATGTAGACCTCTGTGGACAGACCTAAACCAGTTAAGGCCTGGTACATAATAGCTGAAGCTGAAACACCATCCGCATCATAATCTCCGAAAATCATGACTTTCTCTTTTTTAAAAACCGCTTCAAACAGACGCTTCACGGCCTTTGACATATCTTGAAACAAAAAAGGATCATGAATTTGGTCCTCATAACTGGCTGCAAAAAAATCATCTATCTGGTCTTGGGTCGTTAAACCCCGGTTAAACAGTAATTGTAAAATAACCGGATTCAATTCCGGATATTTATCCACTACCGTTTGATTTGTTTCAGGCAAAACTTGCCATTTTTTTTGCATAAGCTATAATACGAATATGAAAAAAATTAATTACCAGAAAAAATTTTGGGCGGTTGTCGCTCTCTTGGTGGTCATTTCAATGTTAATTATGACCATTGCTCCACTCTTCTACTATTAACAGTTATTTTTTGAGTACGGCTAAAAAAGCTTTGGTGGGAATATCCACTTTACCGGTTCCCATCATTCTTTTTTTACCTTTTTTTTGTTTATCGAGTAACTTCTGCCTTCTAGACCAGTCACCGCCGTATAATTTGGCGGTCACATCCTTTCTTAAAGCAGATATTCTTTCAGCAGCTACGACCTTACCGCCTACAGCTGCTTGGATTTTAACCACAAATTGCTGACGTGGCAATTCATCTTTTAAAACATTGACGATCTTTTTACCCACCTGATGTAAAGTATCTTTGTAAGTAATGATTGACAAGGCATCTACTTTTTCTTCAGCGACCAAGATATCCATTTTAACAACCTCTGTTGGAGAGAATTGGTCAAAATCATAACTTAGCGAAGCATAACCAGAGGATATACTTTTTAACCGATCGTAAAAATCCACAATCAGCTGAGTCAACGGAATCTTGTAATGCAAAATGGCCACATCTTTATCTAAATATTCAGTATTTAAATATGATCCCCTTTTATCAGTCGCCAATTGCATAATACCGCCCAAATATTGGTTGGGTGTAAAAATATCCACTCTCATAACCGGTTCTTTAACCTGTTGAATACGGGTTGGATCCGGAAAACTGACTGGATTGTAGATCATCTCAACTTTACCGTCCTTGTATTCCACCTGATAAGCTACAGACGGTACAGTAACCACCAAATCCAAATCATATTCTCTTCTTAATCTTTCTTGAAAAATTTCTAAATGGAGCAAGCCTAAAAAACCACATCTAAAACCAAAGCCTAAAGCCTGAGAATTTTCTGGTTCATAACTCAGGGCAGCATCATTTAACTTAATTTTCTCCAAGGCTTCTCTTAATCTGGGAAAATCATTACCTTCTTTACAAAAAATACCGGCAAATACCATGGGTTTAACCTCTTGGTAACCAGGGAGAGGTTCGGGATTCTCACCTGCGCGGGTAATGGTATCACCTACTTTACATTGAGAAACCTGTCTGAGATTTGTCACCACATAGCCAACTTCTCCGGTTTCTAACACATCTGCTTTAACATACTTGGGATTGAAGTATCCAACCTCAATTGCTTCCACCTCTCTATTCACTGACAAGAGTTTTATTTTTGAACCTGCTTTTAACGCTCCACTGAAAACACGCACGTAAGCAATAACTCCTTTGTATTCATCATACACGGAATCAAAGATCAGAGCTTTGGTTTCATTGGTAGTCGTCTGCTTGGGTTCAGGGACTGTTTTAATAATATACTTCAAGACTTCTGCCACCCCCTCACCGGTTTTGGCTGATACGGCATAAATATCTTCTTCTTGACAATTTAACAATCCCATAATTTCCTGCTTGGTTTTTACAGGATCCGCATTGGGTAAATCTATTTTATTAATAACCGGTATGATGGTTAAATTTTCCTCCATGGCCAAATACAAATTAGCCAATGTTTGAGCTTGGATACCTTGAGTGGCATCAACCAGTAAGATAGCACCTTCAACTGCCATTAAAGATCTGGATACTTCGTAAGTAAAATCCACATGTCCGGGAGTATCTATTAAGTTAAGCTCGTAACCCTCATATTTCATCCTCACCGGTTGCAATTTGATGGTAATCCCCCTTTCTTGTTCAATATCCATCTGATCCAACAACTGAGATTTCATTTTTCTTTTATCTACCGTTTGAGTGATTTCAAGCATCCGGTCAGCCAAAGTTGACTTACCGTGATCGATATGTGCAATAATACAAAAGTTTCTAATTTTATCCATATTTAGTTAATTCTAATCAATTTTAGCATTATTATGTTTAATTATCAAGAATAAAAAAACCCACCTTTTTGGGATAGCGGGATTAAACTGAAACTCATTGATAAAACCAATTTATCATGTGATTATATAAAAGCAAATTATTTGAGCAATTATAATTAAACATTAAACTCCATCACCTTCGCGTCTGGTATCCTCTATCTGCTGTAAATTGACTTTCTTTAAAAATTTCTTTGTAAACGAAGCTAAAAAAATATTCATTTCTTCCATGTGCATAATCTTTCCCAATATGCCATACACCGCAATACCCATCAGACCGGCCACACCACTTTGGAAGGCTATACCCATAAAAGTATTGGTTTCAAGACAACAGGTTAGCAACTGCAAACTGCCATAAGTGGCCAAACCGGCACCCAAAGATGCAAATACAATTCTCCAAGTTGAATCTAGAATCTTCCTACCATCCAACCAACCAACTTTGTGTCTCAACCAGATTATGAGTATCACTAAATTAATGATTGAAGATACGGTTACTGCGGCTGGCAAAGCCAAAACGCGTAAATCATACACATACCACATATCTGACAACTTTAAAATAGAATGGGTAAAGTAGGAAAACCAATTATCAAAAGAAAGAACCCATCTAAAAAAGACCAGGGAAACGTAATTAGCAATCAAGGTAATAACACCCACAACAAATGGAGTCTTAGAATCTTGCAAAGCATAAAACCCACGCACCAGTAACGGTAAGATCGCTTGAGCAAATAAACCTAAAGCAAAAACACCCAAGCAAGCCGCAGTCAGTCGTGTATCTTGCCAGTCAAAAGAACCAGCTCCTAAAATAACTCTCACGATCTGAGCACGCATGACATAGAAAACCACAGAGATGGGAACAATGAAGAATAAAATCTGCCTGAAGGTTACAGACATGGTTTTCACAAATCTTTTCATTTTTTTTCTGGCGGCCAGATCAGATAAAACCGGTAAAGCAGCCACGGCAAAAGAAATACCAAAAATGCCCAAAGGAAAACTTTGCAAGTTATTGGATAAATTAAAAATAGATAAAGAACCGACCGTTAATGTGGAGGCAATAATGGTAATAACCAAAATATTGAGCTGGTTAATAACCAAAGTCAAGGTGCGAGGAATCATCAATTTACCCACTCTTCTGACTTCAGGCTGAGACCAATTAAAACCCGGTTGATACACATAACCCAAAGCCACAACCGGACCAACTTGGATTAAAAAATGAAAAATAGCACCTAAAATAACCCCCCAAGCTAGTCCATAAATACCCCAACTATCAACTAGATAGAGAGCGCCAATCATAATACCAATATTATAGAAGATAGGAGCTAAGGAATAGGCAAAAAACCTCTGATAAGATTGCAAGATGGAACCGAAAATGGCTGACATACCCAAGAAAATTGGAGATAAGAACATAATGCGAGACAAATCAATGACCATCTTCATTTTTTCACCTTCAAAGCCGGGGGTAATTAAGGGCATGATCCAAGGAGCAAACGTAAACAAGACTGCGCAAACAATAATTAGAAACAAAATTAAGGTATTAAAAATACTGTTAATCAACAACCAGGCTTCCTGGTCTTTCTTTTTAGAAATTAAACCTGTAAAAACGGGGATTAGACCGGCAGAAATAGCACCCAAGACCAATAGATTAAACACTAAATCAGGTAATCTGAAAGCGGCATAGTATACGTCTAAAATATCCCCGGCTCCAAACTGGGAAGCCAAAATTCGATCTCTAAAGACTCCCAAAACACGGCTAACCAAAGACAAAGCGCCGATAATAATCGCCGCTGAGGTAATTGTTTTAGCCTGATGATTAATAGAATTAAATAATTTGCCAAACATCTGATTACACTGTTAGAATCTGCTGAGCAATGACAAGTTCTTCATTGGCAGGTATGACAGTTGTCTTGAATTTACCCAAGTGCCTGATTTGTTGAGTCACCATTTTACGAATCACACCACTTCTTTCGCCTATGCCACCTGTAAAAACCAGCAAATCCAAACCTTTGAGCAGAACATGATACTGACCAATATATTTAGTAATACTATAAATAAACATATCTAAAGCGAGTTTTGCGCTAGCCTGTTGTTCTGAGGTAAATTGACGATCAATATCATAACCCTCCACTTTATGACCAGCCGCCGCTAATATGTCACGCATATCTTTAGTGCCGGCAATACCCAACAGACCGGATTGCTCATTTAAAATTTGGGTTACTTGTGACATGTCCATTTTAAGTTCAGACAACAGGTAAAGAGGTATACTGGCATCCAAGTCTCCTGACCGGGTTGACATAACCAAACCTTCCAGAGGTGTAAAGCCCATGGAAGTAGCTAAAGCATGACCGTTTAAAGTCGCGGTTACACTACAGCCACTGCCTAAATGACAACTGACAATCTTACTGCTTGTTAAACTCACTTTAGCTTTTTTAGCTCCTTGAATGACTGCTGACTGATGGGAAACACCATGAAAACCATAGCGCCTAATTTTATTCTGAGTATATAATCTATTGGGCAAGGCGTAGCGGTAAATATATTCCGGCATGGTTGAGAAATAGGCAGTATCAAAAACAGCATACTGATCTAACTTGGGTAAAATTTGAGACAACTTGCGGATACAGGCCAGATTAATTGGATTATGCAAAGGAGCTAAATGATTATACTCAGCTAATTGCTGAATAATAACTGAATTTAATCTAGTCACCTGCTGAAATTCCTCACCGCCGTGTACCACTCGATGACCAATAATTTCCACTTGGCTTAATATCTTCTTTAATGCAGCTAACATCTTGTCAACCGCTTGTTCATGATTCTTAACACCGCCAGGATAGTTTTGACGAAAAAAATTAGGCTGATTAGATTCTTGTAATTCTAAAAAAGAATCTTTCATGCCTATTCTTTCAATAATACCAGCGATTTCTTCCTTTAGCTCAGCGGTAAAAATTTTAAACTTCAAAGTCGCACTGCCAGCATTAATAATCAAAATTTTCTGGTTTTTATTCATACTTATTGAATGATCATTCCATAATTACAAACTCCGCCCGGTAAACCGGCATTACCCTCATCCACATCCACATGCATACCACAGTCATATTTTTGACTCACTCTGACAACCACATTGTGAAAAGTCAGACTTCGATCCCCAACTGTCTTAACGGAAATCTTCTGGTTATTCCTAACCCCTAATTTCTTGGCATTCTCAGGATCGCAATGCATATGCCTTTGAGCAATAATAATTCCTGACTTTAAGATAACCTTGCCCTTAGAGCCAATTAATGTTCCGCCAACAGAACCCTCATGATTTCCAGATACTCTAATGGGAGGATTGATTTTTAACTTGTAACTGTCTGTTCTGGATAATTCCACTTGAGTTCTTTCACGAACCGACATTAAGACCCTTAAACTCAGTTCTCCCTTTCTCGTCTTCAAAGTCACAACACTTTTAGTTGCAAATTCACCCGGTTGAGACAAATCTTTCAATTTCTTGAATTTAAAGCCAATTCCAAATAACTTATCTGCATCTTTTTGAGATAAGTGAATGTGTCTGGCAGATACTTCAATGGGAATACGCATAGGTGTATTATATCAATTTTAAAAAATTATGACAAAAGAAAAAACCCGCAAAGCTGTTACACTCTGCGGGTTGAATTGGTTTAGGGAATCACTTCCCTATTCGGCCCACAACAGACCGATGTCGTGGCCTTGAAGACCAGCTCCGATACACGGCGAAGCCGGATCCAGAATACCGGGCCAATACAGTAACGGATCCTGGCCGATTAGCCAATTCGGGACTTCGAATTCAGGATGAACCGGACTGCCCGTCATAAGGCAGTTGTTAAACGTCCCAATTTGCCCGTCCTGTTCGAAGGTCGGCAACATGATGGCGATGTAGTCATTCGCCCAGGACTGGAAGATGGAATCATAAACCATCGATGACTGACCATCATAGCCGTTAAGCTCCAGGCTCGGCATACTGTTCGCCCAGAACACGCAACGATTAACGTTAACTTGCTGCGGATAGTAAACGCTGACCGAGAACCCGTCATAGTTCTCAAAGACGCAGTTGTAAGCCAACAAGCTCATACCGGATAGCTGGATCAGATTACCCGGTACCGGCATGGACATCATACTTTGGTAGCTGGATACAACCGCCAGATCGTTCAGAGACAGCGTCGGAGCGCCTCCGCCTTTGCCAACCGCCAGCTCAGCGTAGATAACGTTCGGGCTGCCCTTGGGCTTAATCAGCGAAGTTTTGGCTGCACCTTGACCGGTAATCGAGATGATCTTGCCGTCATCCGGTCCAAGTGTAAAGCCGGGATACTCGCCCTGGCCCAGCTGAATTTCAACTGGTGTGTCATTCGAGTCAATCGCTTCCTGGATCGAGTTATAATCCAGGCCATTGACTCGGACATACCGATTCTGGTAAGCGAAACTGACCTCGATCTCTACCTGCCCGGCTGTCGTTGGCGGCTGGTAGCCGACCCAATACGAACTGGACAGATCATAGGTATTGAAGTCCAACGCGTACAGAATTAGCGGCAGATCCGCCAAGACCTCGATACCCGTATCCAAATCGGATATGACCATACTGCCGCCCTTAAAAGACAGGGGCAGAGGAACCAAAGCCTGAAGACAATCGTCTTCCGGATAGGCGTACTGGCTGTACCAGGAATTACCGTCCAAATCTATGACGCGGATCTGACTGTTGTAACCGAACTCAGCCGGTAAATCACAGATCTGGAGGCGAAAGTCATATTGGTACATAAAGTCGACTTCTATCTCAGCTTCAGTGACTTGTCCGGCTTCAACGGTTAATGTCTCATTGGCGTCAAATAGGTTATTATACCTGTCATCGACCACTGTGGACGTCAACCAATAATCACCCACATTCAAAGCCACCTTTTTTTCGGCTACGCCATCTACGATCGGAATCGATTCATAACGATAGCCCGGAGGCGGAACATCTCCTCCCATCTTGCCGTAAATTGGTGACTGAGGATAGAATTCCAGTTCCAGATAGGCAGCCTTGCTCTTGAAAGCATCACCGACCTGGCGCAAATGATTGAGAGGGATTTCCGGATAACCGTAACCCTTCTCAGTATCTGCATCAGTGTTCAAATCCAGACGGATATGAACACCCTGTTTGACCGGTTGGCTAATTAGCCACGGACAACCGGTCAGGACAGCGGCCAATACAAACAGAATCGCCAACACACCACACTTCTTCATTCCAACATCCTCCATGTTTTGACTACCATCCACTATGGATAATAGTCTCAGCTATTCCAAACGGTGACAACAACGCCACCTACAGTTTGGATATAATATAACTGCCCTAGACCAACTAAAGCAGATCTTAGATATTAACACATCCGTTAAAATCTGTCAATCAAAAAATACCCCCGTTTTAAGGGAGTATTTTTATCTAAAATCAGAAATATCTATCTATTCTTAATCACGGCCTGAGCAGCTGCCAATCTGGCAATTGGGACTCTAAACGGTGAACAAGACACGTAATTAAAGCCTTCCCGATGACAGAATTCTACAGATTCCGGATCTCCGCCATGTTCTCCGCAAATACCAATCTTAAGTGAAGAATTAATACTCCTGCCTTTTTGAATGGCAATTCTAATCAATTCACCTACACCGGATTGATCCAATGATTGAAAAGGATCTCTTTCGTAAATACCTTTAGATACGTATTCCTTTAAAAATCGACCGGCATCATCTCTGGAAAATCCACAACCCATTTGAGTTAAATCGTTAGTACCAAATGAGAAAAATTCTGCTTCCTTGGCAATCTCATCTGCTGTCACAGCTGCTCGAGGAACTTCAATCATGGTACCGATCTTGTATTTCATTTCAACACCCGCATCTTTCAGCTTCTTGTCAATTATTTTAATGCTTCTTTCCTTTATGAGAGCTAACTCTTTAACATTACCAACTAAAGGAATCATGATTTCCGGTTCGACTTTGTTCTGGTGACCGCAAGTCGGACATTTCTTGGAAACTTCAATGGCAGCTTCAATAATGGCTGTGACTTGCATATCATAAATTTCCGGATAAGTCACGGCTAAACGACAACCTCTGTGGCCAAGCATGGGATTGAACTCATGCAAATCAGCAATCTTGGCTTTTAGGACACCAACTTCCACTTCCATCTCTCTGGCTAAATCAAAAATATCCTTTTCTTCGGTGGGTAAAAATTCATGTAGCGGTGGATCCAATAATCTAATCGTGGCCGGATAACCGTTTAAAGCTTGGAAAATGCCAATGAAATCCTCTTTCTGATAAGGTAATAACTTATCTAAAGCTTTTTTTCTACCCTTTTCATCGGCTGATAAAATCATTTCCCGAACCGCTTTAATTCGGTCGCCTTCAAAGAACATATGTTCAGTTCGACATAATCCAATACCTTCAGCGCCAAATTTAACAGCCACAGTCGTATCATGAGGAGTGTCAGCATTGGTTCTAACTTTAAGACTTCTAATCTCATCCGCCCAGGTCATAATGGTGGCAAAATCACCACTTAAATCCGGATCTTTGGTGTTTACCTTTCCCTGATACACCTTACCATCGCCACCGTCTAAGGTGATATAATCACCTTCTTTAATTACAACACCGGATTCTTTTATCTTAAACTGCTTGGCTTTTTCATCAATTACAATGTCTCCGCAACCAGCCACGCAACAGGTGCCCATACCGCGAGCGACTACCGCAGCGTGTGAAGTCATACCACCCCGAGCAGTTAAAATACCTTTAGCGCTATGCATGCCATCAATATCCTCAGGAGAAGTTTCCACTCTGACTAGAATCACATCTAAGCCTTGTTGAGTCTTGTCAGCTGCTTCCTGAGCCGTAAAGACCACTTGACCCACAGCTGCACCGGGAGAAGCCGGTAAACCTTGAGCAATGACCTCAGCTTGCTCCTTAGCGACTGGATCCAGTTGTTTATGCAGCAACTGGTCCAATTGAGCCGGTTCTACTTTCATAAGTGCCTGCTCTTTGGTTAACAAACCTTCAGCCACCAGGTCAGAGGCAATCTTGACTGCAGCAGCAGCTGTTCTTTTTCCATTTCTGGCTTGTAATATAAATAATCTACCTTCCTGAATTGTAAACTCCATATCCTGCATATCTTTGTAATGCTTTTCGACTCGGTCGCAAACTGCCACTAATTCTTGGTAAATCTCAGGCATCTGTTGACCTAAAGTTTCAACATCTTTGGGTGTTCGTATACCAGCCACCACATCTTCACCTTGAGCATTCATTAAATATTCACCATAGAATTTGTTTTCACCGGTACTGGGATTTCTGGTAAAACACACCCCGGTGCCGGAATTTTCACTTAAATTTCCAAAGACCATGGCTTGAACATTAACGGCAGTACCGATTAAACCAAAAATATTATTTAAAGCTCGGTATTTATTGGCTCGAGGATTATTCCAAGAGTTAAAAACAGCGTCAATCGCCAATTGTAATTGTTCTTGCGGATCCTGAGGAAATTCTTTTTTGGTCACTTCCAGAATCTTTTCTTTGTATCTTTTAACAATCTCCTGCAAATCTTCAGCTGTCAGATCCGTATCATATTCCACACCTTTGGTGTCCTTGACATTCTCCAAAATTTCTTCAAATTCACTACCATTCATGCCTAAGACGACATTGCCTAACATTTGAATTAATCTACGGTATGAATCCCAGGCAAATCTAGGATTATTGGTTTTTTTGGCTAAACCAACCACTGACTCATCATTCAAACCTAAGTTTAAAATGGTGTCCATCATACCGGGCATGGAGACAGCTGCTCCAGATCTCACAGAAACCAGTAAAGGATCTGTGGCATCGCCCAATTTCTTGCCGATAGACTCTTCCAATTCTACCAGCTTATCCGCAATTTGTTTTTTAACTTCAGCTGGATATTTACGATTGTTTTGGTGGTACACCTCACACACTTCGGTTGAAATGGTAAATCCTGGTGGCACATTAATGCCCAGACTGCTCATTTCAGCCAAGTTAGCACCTTTACCACCCAGAATCATTTTAAGATCTTTGTTTCCCTCCTGAAAAGAATACACGTACTTTTTGTCTGACATGGTTTTGTAAGCTAATTATGGATTAGATATTCAGTGACTTGTCAAAAAGAAAATAGGTCCAAGTGAGACCTATCACCTTCATTTAGCTTTGCTGTCAATTATCTCAATTGGTACTTGGCTAGAATACCGTTTTGAGCTCCAATCTGACTAATGACTGAAGCAGAATTTAACATGCCCCAGCGCAAAGCTTCCTTAATTGTTTTAGCATAAATTAATCCAGCTGTAAAGGCAGAAGCAAAAGCATCACCCGCTCCAACTGTATCTACGACTTTTGTGGCTTTAGACTTCATAAAATAATACTTATGGCCGTCATAAACGTAAGCACCGGCCTTACCATCGGTGACCACTACCAACTTAGGACCAAGGCCATGAATATACTTGATTAAACCCTTGATATCCTTTAATTTCCTAAATTCACTGGCTTCATCCCGATTCAAAATCAAAACTTCCAATTTGGGCAGAAAGGTCTTCAAACGCTTTAAATCAGCCAGTTGACGACTACCCGGATTGAATGCCATCGGCTTTTGTAATCGACCTGCTTTGCGAATAATCCGATCCCAATTATTCTCAGGCAAAGAAGAAACATACAGCCAGTCAGTATTAAGCCTGGTAATTGGTACGTCATCTGAGCTTAAAAAATCATTAGCACCCCGATGAGCAAAGATAATATGTTCTTTTTCCTGGTTACTAACCGTTAAAATCATGGAAAAACCAGTAGCGTGTTGGGTATTTTTTTTAACAAACTCTGTTGCGATCTTTTTAGTCTTCATATTTTTAATCACCTGACAGCCGTTTTCATCCTGTCCCAAACGACAAATAGCGGCTGTTTTCAAACCTAGCTTAGCAAAAGTACTGGCTGTATTGACAGCTCCGCCTCCAAAGCTATAGTATATTTTATCGGCCACAATTTTAGCTCCATATTCAAAACCGAGCAATTTATGCTTAGTTAAATTGCCGGTTTTAATCAGTTCTCCTTCCGAAGAATAGAACATGATATCTCGGGTGGCCCCGCCAATGGTAACTACTTGGTATTTGTTAACTCGACTCGCCATATACTGGTATTATACCAGAGATTATTAAAAAAGAAAAAACCTGTTTACAGGTTTGACATATTAGATAACTTGTATTATACTGCCATCTAAACCAACAGGAGGATACTATGATCTGGTTTACTCTCTTCCTCATTGCCATGTTACTGGTTTGTCTGTATCTGGATTGGAATGATCCGGCTACAGATGACGAAGACTAACCACCACCCTATCCCTGTCATGAACAGGGATTTATTTTTGCACAATCACAGTTTGGGTTGGATAAGCAAACTCTATTTTAGCTTTCTTAAAAGCAGTATAAATGGCTAAATTAATCTCTTGGTTGACATCCATGTATTGATTATAATCCGGACTATCCACATGGTAGACCAACTCATAAATCAAACTGAAATCTCCATAAGTCTTAAAATGACAACGATCAAATTCAGCTGCTGACTGCTTTCTAACTATTTGTTCGGTTATCTGAGGTATTAATTTCAATTTTTGTTCAGCAGTGCCATAGATCACTCCCAAGTCAACAGCCACTCGTCTTTTCTTCATTCTCTTGAAATTCTGGATTCTGGCTCCAGACAGTTCTTGGTTGGAAACTATCAATTCCTCACCTTGTAAAGTTCTAATTCTAGTGGTTTTTAAACCGATCTTCTCTACCGTACCGGAATCAGTACCTATGATTATGAAATCTCCAATCTTAAAAGGTTGGTCAATATAGATCATGAAGCTGGAAAAGACATCACCCAAAATATTTTGAACAGCTAAAGCGATGGCAATACCACCAATACCCAAACCGGCTAACAATGAAGTTACATCAATGCCCAAGTTAGATAAAACCAAGATGATGCCAAATAACCACAGAATAATCTTGATGACTACGCCCGCTGCTTTAACCATGGACTTACTGCCTCGACTCCGACCATTATCCATTCTTGCAGCATATTTTGTTAGGATATAATCTATGAGCTTTTGCAAGGCTTGGATAACTTCATAAACAACTAATATCAAAATGATGGTCAGAACAACCTTGTCAACCAAAGCTGGAAATTTTAATACAGAGTAGCCTAAATAGACAGCGATGATTAAATAAAAAGCAGGCTTGATATCTGAAAAAACTTCAATTAAGGCATCGTCTAAATCATTGGCAGTTTTTTTGGCTAAAGATCTTAATCTAGCTAAAATCACAGCTTGGAAAATCTTCAGTCCAACTAAAGTTAAAACAAATAAAACTACTGCCAAGGCATAATCATACAAAGTATTGCCCCAGTAGCTGATATCTTGCAAAGAGTAAATATATTCCATATGGTTATTATATCACAGATCATGCTGATCTTTAAATTTGACAACTTTCATGCATCAATGATATGAAATAAGTAGAGTTCCGACTGTCTCAAAGGAGGTGATAACATGAGACATTGTCGACCTGTTTCTTTGCCCAACTCCGCTTACTCAGCCGAGGAGTTGCAGCAATTCGGCTACTTCCTCAATGGTCTGGCTCAAATCATGAATTCCATTTTTGGATTTGTGACCACGTTGACCGACCAGATGACAAGTAAGGTCATCGCCAACAAGTACGCTTACTAATCCGAACCAGCCGCTTGTCTACTGATAAGACAGGCGGCTTTTTAAGGACGTAAAATCATTGCTTGGCCATTGTCAATTCTAATCAAAGTTGAAGGCTTGCCAACCAGCTTACCCTGATTAACATAAAAATCCACTTGGTTGGAAAAGTATTTTTTAGCTTGCTTAATGGTCAAGGCTGGAGGATGGCCCTCTAAATTGGCACTGGGTGCCACCAGCGGACCGGTTTTTTTAAGCAGGTCGATTAATTGCTTATTCTTCGGTAATCTAAAAGCCAAAGATTTGGCACCTCGATGCAAATACTCCAAATCTGAATTGGGGCAATCTAAGATGATACTGACCGGTCCGGGCCAATACTTGCTGATCATGCTGTGAGTGGCTTTATTCAAGTTAATTTTAAATTTTTTTAACTCATTAATTGATCCAATTAAGATAATAAATGGCTTATCCGGTCTACGACGCCTAACTGTATATATCCTTTCCACCACTTCTCGGTTTAAAGCTAAGCCCACTAAACCATAAATAGTATCCGTTGGCATCACTCCTATTTGACCATGCTTGATTTTTTCTACCACTGCCTGTCGAGCATTAGATTCAAGCTGAGCCATGCTCACGGCTTGCTGTAGAGAATACTTACCGACTCGAGTTCTTTTTAAAGCCGTTAGGTAAGCGCCTACACCTAAATCATGACCAATGTCTCTGGCCAAGGATCTGATATACACCCCTTTGCCGGTTGTAATTCTAAGTTTCAATTTGGGATAGTCGTATTTAATAATTTTAATCTCCTTAACCTGAACCGATCTGGCTTTTAATTGCAAATTACGACCCGCTCTGGCCGCCTTGTATGATCTTTGACCCCCAACTTTGATGGCGCTGTATTGAGGCGGTATTTGCTGAATCTGACCAAGATATTTATTAATCACAAATTGAATTTCAGTCCGAGAAGGCCGTTGGTCGCTAACTTGCTTAATCTGACCTTCAGCATCATCTGTCGTACTGGTTTTACCCAATTCCAATTCCGCCAAGTATTCTTTGTCAGATTGAACGATTGAGTTAATCTGTCTGGTCGCTTCCCGACCAACGCCCACCACTAAAACACCCTCAGCTAAAGGATCTAGGGTACCGGCATGACCAACTTTCTGTTCACCGGTAATTTTTTTAATCTCAGCTATGATCTGGAAAGAAGTTGGTCCCTGAGGTTTGTTGACCACAAAAATGTTTGACATAAACACAAAGCATCGCTGGGTAGCGATGCTGAGATGAAATTATTCAGCTAAAGCTTGGTCAGATAAATCATTGCCGCTAAAATCATCGGCATTAATCGCATTTAACAAGCTATCCAATTCATTTAAATCTGTTTGTAAGCCAAGATCATCAGTTTGATCTGTAACTTGTTCATCTGAACCAGTTATTGATGTATCATCTGGAGTCGGAGTCGGTGCCACGGGCGGTGTAACCGGTTTTTGAACAGATGAAGACGTTTGATTCTGTCCGGCTTGACAGCCAACTAAAGCCAAACCACTAACAAGTAAAACGGTAACGAGTAAATATTTGGTACGCATATAATTATTGATTATTTGTTTGAACTTCCATGTCTGACTGAATCTGCTCTCTTAAGGCTTGAATGTGTGGCCTGACAGTTTGTTGGTAGTATAACCGGATATCCAAGGAGTCTTGCCTGACAGTCATTAAAGACTGGCGAGATTCTTCCAGAGCAGTTGCAAACTGTCCTTCAGATTGACCGCAGGCATAATCACCGGTATTTCTGAGTTTGCCAATGTAATCTGAGTAATTATTTCTGAACTGGTTAATTTCCGCATCCAAATAACTGACATCATTTTCCAAATCTGAGGTGTCATAACCCTTGTCGCTAATTTTAGCAATAATTTCATTTAGCTTATCTTTCATCTTGTTGTAATTAGCCAAGTGTCTTTCATAATTATTCTCGTAACGTGAGATGCTCAACTCAATGCGAGATTCAATCAAGCCACAACGTTCCTGCAATCTGGCTTCTAATTGTGATTTAAATTGATTCATGCGCTCTTCCAAGTTGCCAGCTTGATTGTCTTGCTGGGCAGAAACCGTATTGACCAAGGCAAAACAACTCAAGACCAAAGTGATGCCGATGATTTTTTTCATACTTTTTTAGTTATGAATATTAGTTAGCTATATTATATTAAAATTTATTTTATAATGTCAATTCTCTTGCGCATGCTTTTGGTTCTGGCCCGATTGGAAAAACGATGTGCTTCATCTCTAATTTGTAACAGGAGTGGTTTGATACTCTGAACCAAAACTTTAATACTCGTCTTGGTTTTACCGGGATAGACCAATTTATCTTCTGCGTATTTAGACAAGCCCACCAAAGGAATGCTTAAGTTTCTGTCTTGAAACAGTTGATTGAGATAATCAATTTGCGGTTTGCCGCCATCGATTAAGATTAAATCAGGCCTGGGCCATTCCGGATGATTAAATCTACGCGTTAGCATTTCAGCCAAAGCTCTGAGATCATCATGCTTGGGAGCGGATTTTATTTTAAACAGCCGATACTGACTTTTATCTGGCTTGCCGTTAGTCATAACCGCCATTGCTCCATAAGTATCCTGACCGGTCAAGTGAGAAATATCATAGGCTTCGATTCTGGATACTCCTTTCGTGGATTCTATCTCATCTTGAGTCAACAGGGTAACTTCCTGAATCTTCTCAAAAGCTTCGGCCTGTTCCGGATTTTCTGTCTTAAGCCTGGTCATTAACCTTTTCTTCTGACCCGCAAACAACATAATGATATTATGAATATTTTTCTGATATTCTTTTTCATCTATTTCACCTATGCATGTTCCCGGACATAAACCAATTTGGTAATCGAAACAAGCTTTCCCTTGATTAGGTGTGCAAGTGCTGTATGGAAAGATTCTTCTGATTATTTTAAGGGCATTTTTGATCAAATATTGATTTTGAAAAGGTCCAAAAATTTTATTTTTAGAGACGGGGAATTTTTTCAACTCATGACCTCTGATCAGAATGGGATAACTAAACTTAGTTAGCGGAAAAACCAAATAGACAAATGACTTATCGTCTTTATCTCGAATATTGTACTTAGGCCAATGTTCTTTAATCTTTCGAGCTTCCAGTAGGATGGCTTCCAGTACCGTATCCGTAGTCTGGTACTTAATGTCTTTGGCCTGTTCTACCATTTCCGCAATTCTGGGATCTAAGTCTTTTCTAAAATATTGAGCCACTCTCTTCCTTAGGTTAGTCGCTCTGCCAATGTAAAGAATCTGCTTATTTATATCTAAGAATCTGTAAACTCCCGGTTGATTGGGAAAATCTTTGATTTTGTGTTTCAAATCCATCTAGTCTTTTAAATAATCTTTCAAATATTTAGCCGTATCTGACTGTTTATTTTTGCCCGCCAAATAATTGCCAACCACTTCTTCAGGTGTACCTTTGGCCACAATCTGACCACCCCTATCCCCTCCATCCGGTCCCAGATCAATCACGTAATCAGCGGATTTAATCACATGCATGTTATGTTCAATGATAATAATACTGTTACCTCTGTCCACTAATTTATTTAAAACTTCAAGAAGCATTTCCACGTCTTTATAATGCAGTCCCACTGTTGGTTCGTCTAATAAATACAAACTCCTTTTACCTAAGGTATGAGTCAACTCTCTGGCCAATTTAATTCTTTGAGCTTCACCGCCGGATAAAGTGGTAGCACTTTGGCCAAGTTGTAAATAACCCAGTCCGACTTCTTGCAGAACTTTCAGTTTATCTGTAATTAAATATTGCCCATCAAAATATGTAACTGCTTCATCGATGGTCAGTTCCAAAACATCAGCAATGTTTTTTCCTTTGTATTTGACTTGCAGTGTTTCTCGGTTAAACCTTTTACCATGACAAACATCGCATTCCACGTAAACAGCCGGTAGAAAATGCATTTCAATTAAATTAAAGCCGGCTCCGTCGCAAGCTTCACATCTGCCTCCAGCCCTGTTAAAAGAAAACCGAGATAAGGTATAGGCTCTTTCCTTGGATTCCGGTAACTGTGCAAAAAATTCCCTGATTGGAGTGTAGATACCGGTGTAAGTGGCTGGATTGGAGCGAGGAGATCTGCCGATTGGAGATTGGTCAACAATTACCACTCGATTAATATATTCAGAGCCAATTATCTTAGAAACGTTTTCAAGAGTATTTCTTTCTCCATGTTTTATTTTAACCAAATTTTCATACACAGAATCATACAGCAGTGAAGATTTTCCGGATCCGGATACTCCGGAAATACACACTAACTTTCTAAGTGGAACTTCAACCTGTAGATTTTTAAGATTATTGGCCTTAGCTCCAATTATTTTCAAAGCTTCAGTGGTTTTTTCTCGTCTTTTGGGAATTTCAATCTTTTCATTCCCTCTTAAATAATCCAAAGTTAAAGATTTTTGTTTGTTGCTTTTCTTAAATAATTCTTTAATTTCACCTTGAGCCACCACTTCCCCACCTTCAGAACCCGCCAAAGGTCCCAAGTCGACCAAATAGTCGGATTCTTTAATTACTCTTTCATCATGCTCGACTACGATCACGGAATTATTCTGATCCCTTAAAGATTTTAAAGTGTCTATTAACCGATCATTATCCCTTTCATGCAAGCCAATGGTTGGTTCATCTAAGATATACAAAGTATGGGATAAATATGACCCAATCTGAGAAGATAATCTTATTCTTTGAGCTTCGCCTCCGGACAGAGTTTCGGCTTCTCTGCTCAACGACAAATAATCCAAGCCCACCTGAATTAGAAAAAAAAGTCTGTCACTTATTTCTTGAACCACTTCCTGAGCAATCTCCACTTCCCTTTTGGTCATTTTCTTTTTATAGGTTTCAAAAAAAGAATACAGCTTATCTATGCTCAGTTCACTGACTTGGGCAATGTTCTTGTTATTAATTCTAACTGACAAAGCTTCCGGTTTTAATCTTTTGCCTTCACATTCCAAGCATGGAGCAACGACTCTTTCATACTTATTGACATAACTGCCTTTCTTTTTGGGATCATCTGTTTCAAGTCTTTTTCTTTCCCATTTTTCCAATCTACCAATCCCATGACAATTCTCACACGCTCCATGTGGACTATTAAAAGAAAACAGCCTTGGTTCTACCTCGGGAAAAGCAAAACCATCATGCGGACAAGTCCAATTGGAAGACAGAAGAATGTCTTTTTCCTGATCGCCTTCGTTGTACAAAGCGATAACTAGTCCTTGAGAATAGCTTAAAGCGTTTTCCACCGCTTCAGATAATCTGGTTTGATCATCCAATTTAAATTTATCCACCACAATATCTATACTGTGCTTTTTATACCTTGCCAGTTTTATTTCATTGTGCAAAGATTGGATTTTACCGTCTATTCTGGCTTCAGCATAACCTAAAGACAGATAATCATACAGTAATTGGTAGTACTCGCCTTTTCTATCTATAACCACAGGTGAGAGAATGGTTACATAATCTGTCTGATTATCCTCTGCTCTTGCAACTATTATATCCAACATTTCATCCAATGCCAGTCTTTCTATCTTATGACCGCATTTGGGACAAAATACTTCACCCAAACGAGCATATAATACACGCAGATAATCATAGATCTCGGTTAAAGTTCCAACCGTTGATCTCGGATTTCTGCTTAAAGCCTTCTGGTCAATGGAAATGGCAGGAGCCAAACCAATAATTTCATCCACTTCCGCCGGTTTCATTTGGCCCAAAAACTGTCTGGCATAAGGAGATAAGGATTCAATGTATCTTCTTTGGCCTTCCGCAAAGATGGTATCGAAAGCTAAAGACGACTTACCGGATCCTGAGACACCCGTAAAAACCACCAGTTGGTTATGGGGTATTTCCAAATTAACATTTTTCAAATTGTGCATTCTAGCACCTTTGATGATTATTTTATCTTTTTGCATACTCTTGATTCTTTAAAAAATATATGATATAACTTTAGTATTGTTGAGTCAACCAGAGGAGGAAAAAACATGACTGAGCAATTGGAAGTACCTGAGGCCAAAAACACGCCTCTACCCAGGAGAGTTTGCATCACCGGTGGCATCTGTAAACACGGACACGAACTGCCAACCGAGTGCGATGGCGACTGCATGCTGGGTGCAGATAAACTGCCTCAGCCAGTGGCTGGTCAGCCCAACTAACTCCCTCTGCTCCTAGATTAGTGCAACGCTAATCTAGAGCTTCCCTCCAAACCCGCCGATCTTTTCTATCGGCGGGTCATTTTTATTCCGATTTATTCACATCTAAAAAATCTTCTATCTCCTTCTGAATGGTTTGCGGAGTAATCCCATGCTGCATGTTATATTGCTGTTGTAATTCCCTTCTTCTGTCCACTTCTTTAATGGCTTTTTTAATAGAATCCGTCAAATTATCTGCATACAAAATAACCTTGCCGGTAACATTTCTGGCAGCTCTACCCATGGTTTGCATGAGTGAAGTTTCACTCCTTAAAAAACCTTCCCGATCTGCATCTAAAATGGCCACCAAGGTCACCTCCGGCAAATCCAGACCTTCTCGCAGTAAATTAACTCCAATTAAAACATCTACTCTGCCCTTTCTAAAATTATTTAAAATCTCAGTTCTTTGAATGGTCTTAACATCGCTATGAATATAATCCACTTTAAAACCTTTGTTTCTTAAATATGAATCCAAATCTTCAGCCATCTTCTTGGTTAAGGTGTTAACGATCGCTCTGTCATTATTTTTAACCACGCTTTCCAATTCCTTGATTAAATCATCTACTTGGGAAAGATTGGTCTTTTTATCGAAAACTTTTCTAACTTCAACCGGTGGATCGATTAAGCCGGTGGGCCGAATCAGCTGCTCTACCTGCTGCTTAGAATGCTTTTTCTCATAATTCCCAGGGGTAGCGGTGGTAAAAATGACCGGACCTAATCGGTCTTCAAATTCCTTAAAGTTTAAAGGCCTGTTATCTAAAGCTGACGGCAACCTCCAGCCATATTTGATCAGAGCTTGCTTTCTGGCTCTGTCTCCTTCATACATACCCCTGACCTGAGGTATGCCAATATGAGATTCATCTACAATCGTTAAAAATTGCGGTTTACCACTTTTGTCTTTGGGAAAATAAGCTAATAATGTGTCTGGTGCGTCTCCGGCTAATTTGCCGGTCAAATGACGTGAATAATTTTCAATTCCGTTGCAATAACCCAGAGACAACAACATCTCCATATCATATCTGGTTCTTCTCTCCAGTCTTTCCGCTTCTAGATACAATCCTTTTTTGTCAAAATACTTTAATCTGTCTTTTAATTCTGCTTTAATATTACGAACCGCTTCTTTAACTTCAGGCATGGTGGACACAAAATGCTTGGATGGAAAAATAATGGTTTCTTGAAGTTCTTCCAAAATGGTTTTTTTAAGAGTGTCCATTAGGTAAATATGCCGAACTTTCTGGTCTTCCAATTCAACTCTATGGATAATATTGTCGGCAGCCGGTTGAATGTCAAAAATATCTCCTCTGACTCTAAACAGTCCTCTTTTAAGTTCTCCGGGAGTTCTTTCAAACTGCATTTTAACGAGTTGAGAAATTAGATCTTTTCTGACGATTTCTTGACCCACCTTCAGATGCAGTGAAGATTTAGTATAACTGGCCGGCAAACCCAGATTGTATATGCAAGAAACCGAAGCGACTATAATCACATCCTTTCTGGTAGCCAAGGCAGAAGTTGCCTGATGCCTTAATCTGTCTATCTCATCATTGATCATGGCTTCTTTTTCTATGTAGGTATCTGTGGTTGGCAAATAGGCTTCCGGCTGGTAGTAGTCATAGTAGGAAACAAAATAATTGACACTGTTGTCCGGAAAGAAATTCTTGTATTCTCTATACAGTTGAGCCGCCAAAGCTTTATTCGGAGCCATGACTAAAACCGGTAGGTTAAATTCTTGAATCACATTAGCCACCGTAAAAGTCTTACCGGAACCGGTTACCCCGACCAAAGTTTGGAAATCATGGCCTTTTTTAAGGCCAGACACCAATTTTTTAATGGCTTGAGGCTGATCTCCGGCTGGTTTAAAGTTAGATTTTAGTGTAAATAAGGACATTTGAGTTATTCCATGCACAAAAGCGCCTGACTTGGTCAGACCTAGGGGGTATAATAATCTATTTTATTGTTTCTGGCAAGCATTTGGTGGTCATTACTGGATTTGAACCAGTGACCTCACGGATGTGAACCGTGCGCTCTAACCAACTGAGCTAAATGACCGTTTATCTAAAATCTGTACCTAAACATCATATCACCGATCCAAAATAACATTGGAAAAATTATTTGTACAACCAAATAGATAATTAAAATCCAAACCCAGATACTTAAACCCTTCTTAGATTTAGAAACTAGTTCAGATTCTTCTTCAGGATGTTTAGCCATGTACATTTTGTAAAAAATAATGGCTAAGATGCTTAAGGTACCATCTACAATCCCGCAAGCTGCCAACAGTCGGTAATAGAATTCACCCAGATCCCTTAAAACATCATAGTCCAGATAAATAATGGGCTGGAACATAATAACCACGAAAAACATAAAAACATAATTAACATAGATAATCATGTCCAGATACTTTTCTTTACCCAGAGCTTTAGACAAAATATCCCCGTGCAAAGCCGCAAAAGCCAAAATAAAATACGTCTGGTATAAGTCACTCGTTAAAGTAGTAGAAAATATTTCCCAGATACCAAATAAAGCAGTGATAAAACTAACAACTATTAAAACAAATAAAGTGTTAATAAAAAAAGATAAGCGGGTAAAGGTATTGCGCCTGTCATTATCCCAAATGAAGATCAAACTAAGCACGGAGTGAACAATGGCTACGAATAAAGTCATTAAGACTTTAAACATAATCTCATTAAAATCCCCGACTAAAACTGCAACGACAGCTACTAGAGCTGCGATGATTAAACTACCTATCAGGGTTCCATAGGTAATTCTTTTTAAACTTGAAACATCCATCATAATGATTAAATTATTCCTAAATATATATTATTTACCTGTTGATCCAAATCCACCCTGCCCCCTGTCAGAATCACTTAATGCTTCCATTACTTCAAACTCAATCTTAGGCAAAGGTAAAACTATAACCTGTCCAATCCTATCCCCCACAGCATAATCATCTGGACCATTCTTTCTAAATCTTAACCTTAACTCTCCCCTGTAACCAGCATCCAAAACACCCACACAATTAGCTAAAGTCAAATCTGTGTTAGAGACACTACTCCTGGGAAAAACCAACATGACATAACCTTCCGGCAATTCAAAAGACAAGCCTGTTCCATACTCTACATATTTATCTGTAACTTCTTTGGACACCGCATAAACATCCATACCAGCATCGGTGGTGTGAGCATACTTAGGAATTATCGCTTCCGGATTAAGCTTTTTGATTTTAATCTGCATATTACCAACTACCTCCTCCGCCACCGCCAAAACCGCCTCCTGAGAAACCGCCACCGGAAGAGAAACCACTGGCACCCTTAGCGGCATGAGATTCCACTATAATACTGTTAACCTGGGAATTGAAATTAGTCAAACCATCCGTTAAAAGGTGAGGATTAAACGATATTTGACCGCTATCCGAATACCACTTGGGTTGCTGGTTATATATACCCTCAAACTGTTTAGCCCACTGCTTTTCAACTCCTAAAGCCATGGCATATGGCAGTAACTGTTCAAAATGTTCAGGCTTTTTGGCCGGTGCATTATGGAAATTTAATCGATCTTTTTCTGCAACTGTCAAGTATGTCTTTAAACCTTCAATATGCTCTTTGACTAAAGATCCTTCTTGAGTCAAAGCCGGCATTAACCAACCAAAGATGACTATGATCAGACCAGAAGTCAGACTAGATACAAGTCCAATTAAACCAAACATATCCATCAACATAAAAGACAGTACACCACCCAGTAAACAACCGACAACCAACCAAGCAATTCTTGTTTTTTGAGGATTAGATTTAAAAAACTTTTTTTCCTTTGTCAATGATGTGTACAGTTGGTTCTTAATCAATTCCATATCGACAGCAAAACTCTTCAGCTTAGAAATTTTAACCCCTTTTCTCTGCTCCTTAAACAAGCCGTCTAAAATATGTCGCTGATGTTTATTGGCCAACACTCCTTGGCCATCCCAATCTTTGAGACTGTCCAGCTCGTAATCCACTTTTTTACCTAGAATTTGTTTTTCTTCAATTCTTTTGATTTTAAGAAAACCTAAAACAGCCAAATGAATGATTTCAGCTGAAATATCTTTATTATTGGCAGATTGGTCAAAAACAGTTCCAACCTCAGCCGGAGATAAATTATCCGGAGCTTCAAATTGAGTTACAATCGTACCGCGACCAGATGCATCCTTGCCTTGCCTGGTCCATAAATAATACATTACAACCAAAACAAAAATTGGTAATATTACAATTATATTGTCTTGCAATACAGCCATGATCTTTTCGAGCGTACTGGGTTCGGCTACGATACCCTTTGGCCAACCTAGAACCAAAGTCATGCCCTGTCCCGGTTGCAAACTGCCAAAATTAGAATTGGTGAAGCTAAATTTATTAACCCCATCTGCTTCAACCAGGTAATTAGATTGACAGGGAGTATCGCTACCCGGTTTTCCAATGTAGCAAGCTTGCTTAAGATCTGACTCAGCTATCTTGTCAGGCAAGACGACCAAAGCTTCAACACTTAATATGGGGGCTGGCCAATCATGACCGGTAATATTCCAATACAATTCATCATGATCTTTGAAATAATTAATCGTTCTGTCCAGGGTATAATCAATGACATAAGTTAATTGTCCGGTAACATATTGATCCGGATCTCCAATCCTAATATGTAAATTCTGACCTTGTTGGGAAACTTGATGAGTAATTGTTTGACCATCTAAATCCGTTACATTGATCTGCGAAATCCGTAGATTAAAATTACCATCCCTGGCTCGGTATTTAACCGGAATATCTCGGTAGATGCCATGTTTCTGGTTTTGTCCAAAGTCGTAAGCAATGGTTTCTTGAACTTGGATGCTACCATCCTCATAAACCTGGATTTGAACAAAAAAATCCGTAATACTCTCTTCCAGACAAGAGCTGTCTGTGCAAATCGCCTGAACCTGAACAGGTAAAAAGAGCAGCCAAGTTAGAAATAAGGTAATGAATATTTTGTGCATATTAGTAATTAATCTGTTTAGGTAACTTAAGCTGAGCATTTGCAACTACCAGATCCAACTTGCTTTTTTTAATCAAAGCCTGAAAAGTACATTCCTGCAGATTAAAACTCATAACTCTGCCCCCGGCTTCAGCAACAAAAATCACACCAGCCGCAACATCCCAGATATATCCTTGAGGTAGCAGAAAAGCTTCCGCCCTGCCAGTACCTACCCAGGCGCATTCAATGGCACCGGACCCCAGCTTGCGAATATTAGCTACCCTGGGAAAGAACTGCTGCATAATATTTAACATGCCTCGATTCTTAGCTGTATGACCACCACAAAAAAGCAACTGAGACTCAGACAGACTACTAATTTTAGAAACATGAACCCTGGATTTACGATTTGTTTTAAGATTAACCAGGTAAGCTCCTCGTCCTGAGATAGCCAAGTATCTCTCATTTAAGAGCGGTGCTTCAATAATTCCAAATATAGGTTGTCCCCCCTGATACAAAGCAATGGAAACGGAAAAAAAAGGATTATGATTGACAAAATTACCGGTTCCGTCTATGGGATCAATAATCCAGACATATTCTGAATCTTTTTTAATGAGGCCGGTTTCTTCGGTTAGGATGGAATGGTGGGGATATTGATTTTGGATTCCATTGATCAACAGCTTGTCCATTACCTTGTCCGCCCGAGTTTTGACGGCTGGATGACGTGATGTTAATCTATTTTGATCATACAAAACTACCAGCTGCTGACCAGCCTGTTGAGCTAATTTTAGACCAAAATCCACATATTTAACCATTGTCAATCGCTTATTTCTTAGATATAGTATACTAAATAATCTATGCCAAGTAAAACTCAAAAATTCAAAGAAAATGAACTGTTGCCTAATCTTTGGCAGTGTACTGTTAAAAATGAAATAAAACAAGGTTTAGATAATATTTTAAAACAAAACAAGCCCATTATTTTGGAATTGGGCTGTGGTGGAGGTGATTACACCTTGGCTCTGGCTAAACATTATCCAGATTGGTATATTATTGGTCTTGATATCCAAGGCGAAAGATTATGGCATGGCGCCACTCAAGCCTTAAGTCAATCTTTAAACAACGCCTTGTTTATTCGCATGTATGCGGATCATCTGCTAGATTATTTTCCCACCAAGTCAGTGGCTGAAATTTGGATCACTTTTCCAGATCCCTATCCCAAAACCAAACAAATAAAAAAAAGACTGACCAGTCCTAAGTTCTTGAATATTTATTCACATGTTTTAAAACCCAAAGGCTATCTTCATTTAAAAACGGATAACCTGGATTTGTTTGACTACTCAACCAATCAGTTAGAACAATCCTTTTGGATTACCAACTACGTCGAGAATGTATACGCTTCAGACTCAAATGATCCTCTGCTTTATGTACCAACCTATTACGAAAAAAAATATCTTAAGCAAGGTCGTAACATCTATTACTTGAAAGCACAATATCACTATTAATAAGACGTACTTAAAATTGTAAGGTTAGAGATTGTTACGGAAGAGATTGAAATATTTAATTTTGTAATTAGGATATTTAAAAACCGTCAATTGCTAATAAAAAGTTATATTTTAAGGGTGTGTTTTGTGATATAATGGATTGTATTACATGATAATATTGTCTTAGAAACTTGCTGTTATAATTAGAAATACTACAAGCTCTTGACAGAATAATGCAATATGATAGTAAGAAAGTAGGGATTAACCAAACGATAGCATGATAACCCAAAATCAGATCCTTAGAATTAAGAAATACATAAAGGATCATACAGAAAAAAGAAAAATTATCATAACTGGCGGACATGCCATGGTTAGTGGTCAAAAACTTCATTTAAACGAAGGTACTATAAAATCTTTCGAGTCTGCAGTTAATCTCTATTTGAAGCTAAAAAAAGAAGGGCAAAATGTATCACTTGGCATCTTATTGAATAATATCGGATGTGATTGTTCGGGCAAGGATAAATGCACAAAGCAGACAATAAGTTTTAATGAAAATTCCTTTACTTTGCCAATAAATTACAAGCGGACTTTAAAAAAGAAAAATATCAATGAGCATCAATTATTGATCATATGGGAGAAGTATATTAGGAATAGATCAAAAAAAGAATTTCTAAAGAGCCTCAAAAAAAAGGAAACTAGAGAGCGGATTACTTTAATAAATGGTGACTTGTGGTTAAAGTCTGACTTAAGAGGAAGAATTATTTTAACTAGAAGTCGAAATAAAGATAAGTACGGCGCTCCAGCTTGCCCTCTTATAATGGCCGGCCTGTATAAGCATCTTGAAAAAATGGGTTTTGGATTGTCAATTAATTGTTATTATATTGGTAGTGATAATTTAACTAACATACCAAATCATAATGTTATCGAAAAAGGAATGGATGTTTATAATGAACTGTTTAAAGAAAAAGAATTGAAAGTTTTTAACTTATACTCCTCTTAAATTAGTTTAAGGTCCCTATGAAAAAAAACAACTTCTATATTTTTATAGAAAATCAAAAGCTTAGATCAAAAACCACGAACTCTCTATCTGAAATCGAGAATGATCTTAATCTAGAATTTTCACTTTATAATTTGAATCAGGAAGATTTACCAGCAATAAAAAACAAATCTGGTTTGTTTATACTTTCCACTGATCCAAATAGTAGATCAATTGAGAGTTTTACTATCAATAATAATTATGACGCTAACTCTTGTCGACTTTTTGTTTTATATAATCAAAAATCAATAAAAGACTTTCTTGATTTAGTTGATAAAAAAGGTGAACAATTTAATAATATTAATAATAATTTTGATTATATTATATTTAATTGTGATCCAAAATATTATAACTGGCAAGATAAGAAAAAAGAATATAATAAGTTCATTTTTTTAGGATTTGATGAAGATTTTGACAGCAATCAATACTTTGATTTCCGATTTGACATTAGATATCAGAAGTTTCTAAAAAATCTAATCCTTTTTCCTGATATAAAAATAAAGTCCTCCAGTGGATTTCCAATCAAGGCCATGATAGAGCCAGTAAGAGCATGTAATTTACGTTGTCCTTCATGTCCAATTGGATCTGGAGTAGCAAGTAATTTTGATAAACTCACCTTTGATAATTTTCGGATAATAATCGATAAAATTTATCAAACCATTGAAGATATCTCTCTTTTTAACTACGGCGAACCTCTTTTACATGAAGATATTGATAAAATGATTTATTATGCTAAAAAAAAAGGTATAAAGAAAGTTAAAATACATACAAATGGAATGTTACTAGATGATAATATTGGTGAGAAAATAATTGAGTCTGGTTTAGACAGTTTGAGTATATCAATCGATGCTGCAAGTAAAGAATCATATGATAAGTATCGTGTTGGTGGCGATTTTGAACAATTAGTGGAGAAAGTTAAGGACTTTCTGAGACTAAGAAAGAGAATGAAATCTGGAAAACCATCCGTTAGGGCTCAGTTTATTATCATGAGTCACAATGAGCATGAAGTTAAAAAGTTTTATGAAATGTTTAAGGAAATCGGAGTAAACAAAATAAGATTTAAAACTTTTAATGCTCATATGGATGGTTCAGATGATCATAAGAATAAACAATTTTTACCCCTGAATAAAAAATATTCAAGATACTCAGATAATGAAGCTCATATTATTAATAATAAATTTAAGAGTAATATCTGTTCATGGCCATGGGAAAATGTAGTTATTAATTCTAATGGAGATATAGCTCCTTGCTGCTATGATTATAATGCAGATTATAAACTGGGAAATATTTTTGATGACGATTGGTGGAACAACCCAAGTAGAAATATTTTTCGAGAGAAAATGGAAAATAGTCCAGATGAAATCGAGATGTGTAAGTATTGTGCTGTCGGAATTCCAGATTTAAGCTATAAAAAAATTGAAATATGAAGCAAAATTTCGAATTTTTGTTTCAAAATGGCAAATTAATATGTAAATTCTTTGATGCTGGTATACAGAGTAAAATTTTTTGTGTTGAAAACGAAAATGGTAAATACAAACTTATTGATGAAGATATCACGGATCCAAATTTACATAAAGGCCAATTTCCTCGAAGTGGGTTTCTATTCTTTAACTCAAAAAATGATCAATTAACAATTTCTCCGGATGATTGGGGTAGAGTTCCGATGTTTTTTTACAGCCAGAATAATTATTTATTTTGTACTAATACATTTTCAGAGATACTTGAGAAATTTGATTTAGAAATAGATAATAATCAAATACTTCAACAACTATTTTTTGGGCATTCTTTTTCTGGAAAGACTATTTTTAAAAAAGTTTTTGTGTTACCACCACATCAGAAAATAGTTTTTAAGAATGGTAACATGAATATGGAAAATAATGATTTGAATATTTACGGTATCGAAGATAATCATGATCAGTCAATTGAGCAGTTAGATTATGAAATTAGTAAAGTATTTTTTGAGTACTTTGACAATGCCAAGAATAATGAATTCACACTATCTCTTACTGGCGGTCTTGATTCTAGATTATTAATGGCCAAATACATTGAATATAGATCCCATAAAATCAATTGCTTTACTTATGGAACCAGGAAAGATAGAGACGTGTTGATAGCCAGGCGTATCGCTCAAGATTATAAATATAATCATAACTTTTTCGAAATAACTCCAGATGACTTCATTAAAAATGCTGAAGAGTATATCTTGTTTACAGGTGGAACTAATTCCTTAACTAATTCGAGAGCGTTTCATATTTACCGTGAATTTAGCTCTGATCAAATTATTGTCAACGGCTTTGGTGGTGATTTGACTTTGGGTGGTGGGTTTCACAAGCGTGAGCTTCTAGAACATAATGACAATGATTTTTTGATGAGTTATCTATTTTCAAAGTTTTGCAAAATTGACCCAGATTCATTTAGTAATTTGTCTAATATTGGTATTCGTGACTTACAAAACATGTTTATCAATGAAGTTGAGCCGCTTTTTACTTTAAATACTCAGCATGGAAGCCTTCCATTAAAAGCAGACAAAATTTTGTTACTGTCTAAAGTCATCTTTTATGGTTATTGGAGTGTATTATTTTCTGCTCAAAAGGCGAAAGTAATAACACCCATGTTTGATCCACGCTTAAATAATTATTTTTTATCAATTGATTCAAAATCAAGATATAAACACACCTTATACAAAAATTATTTTATTAATAAATTTCCCGAGTTAGCAAAATATCCTTGGCAAAAATTTGGCGTTAATTTATTCGATGAGAGGTCGCCGATTCTTGATCAAGATAATAATAGAAGAATACCTTATCAGTCTTTTTGGCAAGAAGATCTAAGATTGTGGATACGAGACGTACTATTTTCTAATAATTCATACTTAATTAATGTGATTAATATCAATAAAATAAAAAAAATGCTGAATGATAAAAAACCCTCAAATGATTGGGCAGACTTTATAGGTCAAATTCTAAGCATTGAATTGCTGATAACCTATTATAAGAAAATTAAATTGAAAAGATGAAAATATTTATTATAAGTAGGCACTTTTTACCGCATTATGGTGGAGCGGAATTTCAGCTTGATTTTTTGGCCAGATTATTAGTAGAGTCGGGACATGAAGTCGAAGTGCTTACTAGTAGATTACAAAATTCTAGAAAGATTGAAAATTACCAAGGCTATAAAATCTTAAGATTTGGTAGTGGTTATAGCAAGAAAGGAAAAGTTCAGGCCTACAATGAAATTCTAGCATACATTAGAAAAAATCGGGATTTGGATTGGGTATATTGGTCATATTCGGGATCAGAAAAAGAAATTATTATCGCTCAATACGAGTTACTTAAGTATTTGCGTCACCAAGGTGTAAAAAGAATCATGAGAGTAACATCTTCAGAAAGAATTAGACAGGCAAAGGAAGATTATCCAGAGTTTATTAATGAGGTTGATAAAGTTAATTATATTGTTACATTAAATGAAGGAATTAAAGAAGAATTATTAGGTGCTGGAGTTTCTGGTGATGGAATAATAATGATGAATAATGTCGTAGATGTTGCTATGTTTAAAAAAGTGTCTAAGCAAGAGAAAGAATTATTAAGACAGAAATTAGGATTCGGATTAGACGAAAAAATATTTATTTATACTGGTCGTTTTTCTCCTAAAAAAAACTTACCACTTCTGACTACGCTATGGTATGAATTTGGTTATCACCTTAATGCTGAAATGAGACTATTAATTGTAGCAAATGATAATCTTGGCATCGAAGACTTAGGAGAGCGTCAAAAAATAGAATCCTGTATTAAAGGCAAGCAAATAAAAAATATAAATATCATTGCAGTAAAAAAACGGGAAGAGTTAGCTAAATTGTATCAATTATCAGATGTATGTGTTAATTTTTCTACTACTGAGGGTATGAGTAATTCACTGCTTGAGGGGATGGCTTCTGGTTTAGTGATTATGTGTAGTAATATAATCGCTAACGAAAATATTGTCAAACAGAATGTAAACGGTTATTTGTTTAGTTTAGACAATAATATTGAGATCAAAACAGCTTTTGAAGGAGCAATGCAGAAAAATGAGCAGATAATCGAGAATAATGTAAATAAAATTATGAGAGATCATTTAGTCAATGACCAACTTAATAAATTAATTCTAAAAATAATATAATTTATGAAAATTCTAGTTGTTTCACCGCTGTATGAAAAATATCATTGGGGAGGATTGGCACATTCTTGTAGAAGAATTTCTCTTGGCCTTAATAATAAGGGACATGAGGTAGTGGTTGTAAATATCGATGCCGAAAATCAATATTGGGATGAAGATAATAAACCCAATGGCTATTTCAAAACCGATGATAATGGCTTAAGTTTATATCATGTGCCCCAGCATTATTCCTATACCAACATTGAGCTTAAAAAAGAAGATGACCTGGCAATAAAACTTCAACAATGGTATCTATTATTAAGATCAATTAGCAAAGATATAAAGCCAGACATAATAATATCTTTTTTTATTGCTCCCTATGGTTATCCACTCTCTCTCATTGCTAAAGAATTCGGTATTTCTATGATATCAGCAATTAGGGGTAATGACATTGGAAGATTTATGCATGATCCGATGATTATGCCACTTCTGAAGCATACTTTAGAAAACTCAGATCTGGTTGTTTGTTTAGCAAAAGATTTGGAGACTCAGGTTAAGCTACTATATCCAAAAGCTAAAACCAAAGTTATTTACAATTCGATCGATCCGAAATTTTACAATCTAGAGTGGCCGGAAATATTTCAGAATGATATAGTTACCGTTGGTTCAGTTGGAATCTTTAAGCCTAAAAAGGGTGTTGAATTCTTTATTGATGCTGTTAATAACAAAAAACGCGAAAAAATGAAGTTATTAATGGTTGGTGATTTTTATAAAACAAAAACAAAAAAGGAAGATATAATTAAAAATTCAATAAATGAAATCGAAGTGACAGGAGTTGTTACTCGAGAAAGGGTTATTAAATATTTGAAAGATATTGATATCTTCTTTACCCTTACTCACTCAGACGGGTGTCCAAATGCAACGCTAGAGGCAATGTGCGCCGGCAAATGTATTATTACAACCCCAGTAGCAGCTATGGCAGACTTACTGGAACATAAGCATAGCGCCTACTTTATAGAAAAAATGGATAAGGATTTAATAGTTAATGCAGTTGAAGAATTAATGTCAGATAGAGGCCTGGTAAAACAAATGGGGAGAAATGCTCGCATAGCCGCCAGTAAGCTTTTACCCCCATATGAAATAGATGAGTGGGATATGGTCATAAAATCATTATCAAACAAAAAATGACTACAGTATTATATAGCCATGATGGCAGGGGTATTGGTCATGTTAGTAGAACTGCAGCTTTAGCCATGGGAATTAAACGAATAAAACCTGACGAACAAGTTATTTGCATAACTGGTTATGAGGGATTTAATGACTTACACCCGAGAAATGACATAGAATGGATAAAGTTGCCGTCATATAAAACCACTGTTACCAAAGGAAAGGTTTGGGCTAAATTATCACCCGCCGGATATACCAAAGAAGAATCTGCCAGTATTAGATCACAAATAATATTGGCATCGATTAAAGCGCTAAAACCGGATAATATAATTGTCGAATATTTTCCACAGGGCAAAATGCTGGAAATAAGAAAGACCTTGCTTTACTTGGAAAGTAATACGAATTGTAATATATATCTTGGTTTGAGAGGTGTCATAGCCGATAAAAATGATGATGGCTATGGCGACATCTTCAACCAAGATAATTATACAATTATTGATAAATACTACAAAAAAGTATTCTGTTATACTGATAGTAACGTATTTACTTACAGGAAAGACGAATTCAATAATAATATTCTGAGCAAAATAGTTAATACTGGTTATGTTTCTAGAGCATCAGAAATCGACAAGATAACAGACTTAGATAATAAGCCATCATATGATAAATTGGTGGGTTTAGGTTGCAGTGTTAATGCATTTGAAATGATTAAAATGATTATTAATGTTAAGTCAAAATCATTTCCAGGTGAGAAGTGGGCCATTTTTTTAGGTACTGCCTTATCAAGAGCTGGAAAAGAAGAGCTTAGAGCCTATTCTAAGGATATTTACAACTTAGATCTTATCGATTTCAACGATGAATTTTTAGCATATCTAAAATCGGCTAAAGCTATCATTAGTCATGGCGGGTACAATACTATTACTGACACTCTTTTTTTTAGAAAGCCAACTATATATATAGCAAGAGATGTACCAGAAAAAGATCAAGAGATTCATTTAGAATATTTGAAGACGGCGGGAATAATATCGAATTATTTAACGGAGACAAATTTAACAGAAGACTTGTTGGAAAATGAAATTAGAAATATGAGCAAGAGAGAAGTATCAACTAACATAGACGGTTCAAGTAATGTGGCGAAAGCAATTTTTAACTTATAAGAACTGTGTAAATGTGACTAATTTCTGAGATCAATAAAAAACCGTCACATTTGAGACGATTTTTCTATTGCTCGGGGACATGGATTCGAACCATGGTTACCAGGGCCAGAACCTGGCGTCCTACCACTAGACGATCCCCGAATACTCAATAACCAACATATCTTGTGTAATTTAACAAAAAAAGAGCACCTTGTCAATCTACAAGACACCCATCTAAACTGCTCTATTCCTTGATGTTGTTGACTAAAACCATAATTTGCTGAGCATGTTTGGCTATGATTTCAGGATCTCTGAATGACTGAGAAAAATCTTTAAGTTCAGATAGGGCTTTAATGATATCGGCTTTGTTGGGGTTGTCAAAATCAGCTTGAGCTTTGTTAAAAGCTTTCTTAACAATCTGTTGACAGTAATCTTTGTTTGCCGTCTGGTCTTGATCCAGTCCCACATCTTCGCAATGGGCTTGAAAAAAACATTCCAGTATGGCGTCCCTGACCATTAAAGGAGTGACAGGCTGATTTGGATCTATTCCAAATACTTTACTCATACACTTATTAAATATTTAAAACATACTGACTACATCTTGCACTGCATCGGTTGGTTTGTCGACTTTTATAACCTGTTCAGTTACAGCTGGTTTAGCTAACTTAATCGTCTCATCTTCTTTAACCTCTAACTCTGGAATGCCTATATCCGTTTTAACCACGCTTTCAATTATCACTTCCGCTTTCACTGTCTCAGAAATGATTTTTTCAACAATCTCTTGATTTTTGTAATCTGTTAATCTATCTTGATAAAATTGACTCTTAACGGCAATTTCCAAAGTCTGACCCTTAACTCTCACCGGTTGACTAATTTTAAGTAAAGCTGACAAGGTGTAGTTTTTTTCAAGCAGACGAGCAACAATCTCCGGCCAATGTGCTTTTATCTTTTTAATATCGACTAAATTCTCGGGTTTTAATTTACTTTTTTTAGACAGCATATCCACCTTGACTGACTCATCCGCTTTAGCCTGACTAACCTCAGAAAATTTAACCGCCAACTCAACCGGTTGGTTGTCTGTTTTAGATTGTTGTTTTAATATACCTTCACTGTGACCACTGCCACCACCTTTTGGCGTAAAATCGTCATCCTCTTTGCGACATTTAATATTTTGACTGATTAGAACCACTGTCATTTCCAACGGCAGCTGAGGAATAACAGCAGTTTTTAAATCCTGACTGGTTTGCATGAATAAGTCCAAATAGTTTAAAATTCGAGTATAATCCAGACGCTCTACCAACTTCACAGCTCGGGCCTGAGTAGTTTCATCCAACTCAATACTCAGTGAATCTAGAGCTGGATTAATCTTAAGTAGGAGCAACTTACGTAAGAGTTCAATTAGATTATCTGTAAAAATCTGTAAGTCAGTCCCCTCATCTATTAATCGGTTAATCAACTCAACCCCAGCCGTCGTATTGCCGGATAGCAAATAATCCAGTAATTCCAATATCTGACTGTAATCTGACTTTGGCAAAACCAATTCAGCTTGTTCCAAACTGATCTGGTCGCCTAAGGTTAATATTTTACCAAGCAAACTCTCTGCGTCTCTAACGCAACCCTCGGATTGAGCAATGATATTTTTCAAAACTTCCGTTTCGACTTGCTTTTTTTCTTGTTTGACTAGATAATCCAACCTTTTTAACATATCCGCTGACGAAATTTTTTTTAAATCAAACCTTTGACAACGAGATATGATGGTAGCCGGTAATTTATGGATTTCAGTTGTACATAGGATAAAGATGGCATGAGCCGGTGGTTCTTCCAAAGTTTTTAACAACGCATTGAAAGCTGAAACCGACAACATATGAACCTCATCAATGATAAAAACCTTGTATTTAGATACCCCGGGCGTAAATCTGGAATTTTCAATAATATTCTCCCGAACATTATCTACTCCGGTATGAGAGGCAGCATCTATTTCAATTACATCAACACTACTATTGGTGTTTATGGCCAAACAAGATTGACATTGGTTGCATGGCTCACTCTCTTCCTGCTTCCGATTCTGGCAATTAATCGCTTTGGCCATTAAGCGAGCTAAAGTGGTCTTACCCAAACCTCTGGGACCGCAAAACAAATAAGCATGACCGATCTGCTGACGCTCAATTTCATTTTGCAAAGTTATTTTAATATGATTCTGACCAATGACCTGTTGAAAGGTTTGCGGTCGGTATCTGCGGTAGAGGGCTGACATATATGCATTATAATCCAAGAAGAACAAACAAGCAAATTATGAGAAAAGCTGCTTCAAAACGATCTGAAGCAGCTGATTTTGGGCCAAATCGATGTTGGCCTCCAATAAGGCAGTCCATGCTAAACCTCTTGTATGCTGTCTGCCGCCTTCTGCCACATAGGCAAAGACGTCGCCATGTTTGTCCCTATCACTTGTAGCCAAACGACACCGGGTGCAGCCGGATTGGGTATTTCTTTGACTTGAAACACTCCATTCGGTTTTAGGAAATCCCTTTGCCAGGGTTCCTGGTTTGGATTGACAATCACCTCGAGTTCCTGCTTAAGTCTGATTCGATACAGCTTAGCCATGACTTTCACCTCCTCTCAGGCTCTGAGTTGAGTTTGGACACAATGTATCTAAAAAAAGAGACATACTTGCCTCTTTAGTTAGAACTGAGATTAGTCTTACGGTCGACAGGTGCAACCGGATTTCCTCCCAACTGTCCAATCTTGGAGCGCTCAACAATCTGCTGAATGACGTCTCGTCTGGATTGGCCGTATTTTAATCTGGACATTTCTTTGACTGCCGGAATAATGGCGGGGTCGGCAGTATCCGGAAGAGGAAAAGTGTGCATATTGAAAGTATCTGAGGCTGTATTATCTATTAACAGTCTAATATAAGCGTTAAATTTGTCAATATTCATAACGTCATACTCATTGACTTTTGGCGCTAACTGCTTAGCGATCGTCTCAGCATCATCCACTCCGATTCGAAAAGAAACAACCGTACCCACATTGCCGAAAATGGCATCTTTAACCTTGGAATCACCACCTTGGGTCAATTGAGCAATATACTGATGAGCCATAATGAGATTTAAACGGTATTTTCTGGCTTCAGCCAAAATAATTGAGATACTGTCGGTAATGAAGTTCTGAAACTCATCGATGTAGAGGTAGAAATCATTCCTTTGGTCTTCAGGTAAATCTGCTCTACCCAAAGCGGCCATTTGCAGTTTGGACACGGCAATTAAACCCAGCAAATTACTATTGGTCTCACCCACTTTACCTTTGGATAAGTTCATCAGCAGAATCTTCTTCTCATCCATGACTTTGCGAAAACTAAAACCTGATTTCGGCTGACCAATAATATTCCTCATCAACTCATTTTCCACAAAACGACCGGTCTTGGAAATCACATAGGATAACATATCTGAAGCCGTACTGCCTTTTTGTGAAGCTTTATATTCTCTTTCCCAAAAATCTCTGACCAACAAATCTTTAACATGCCTTAATTTTTTGCGACGGTAAATATCGTCCGTAAAAATTCTGGGTAATTCAACCAAAGTACCGGGATCATTGGTATCCGCCATGAGCGCCAATAAAGCATTACGCATATAATGCTCAAACATCGGTCCGGCCATAGCCGGATCCGGCAATAATTTGTAGAAGATATTAATCATTTCTTGTGCCGCAAAATCCATTTCATGAGGAGATTTGGCTTCCAACATATTCAAGCCAATCGGTCGTTCCAAATCCGAAGGATCAAATAAAATAACATCATCCAATCTGTCTTTGGGAATGTGCGGCAAAATATCTTCAACTAAAGAACCATGGGGATCAACCACGCACACGCCTTTGCCGGCCTGAATATCCTGTATGACCAAACTGGCTGTTAACCAAGATTTACCCGTACCTGTCATGCCAATAATATACATATGACGTCGACGGTCATTATCTTTAATCCTAACTAAAGTTTTTTCTCCTCGATAAAAATTCTCTCCCAACAACAAGCCTTCTTCCGGCATATCCACGGGTGGGGGCAGTTTGCGAGATTGCAGCCAGCGAATATTCGGTACTTCCGTACCTGGTATGGGTAAATGCCATAACGATGTCATTTCTTCGGTATTTAAAACAAAACCCAATTTGTCATCATAGATGCGATAAATGAAATCGGTAATTGTTTTTCTAACAGATCCCTTGATGACAGCCCGAAAACCATTGGCATATTCATAATTTGAATACTGAGCAAAAGAATTAATAATGTAATCTAAGTTGTTTTTAGCCTGTTCTTGTTCCGGAGCAAACGTCACAATTCTGACATTAACATCCATACCGGCTCGAGACGCTTTTTCTTCAATGGATTTAACGGCTTCTTCTTCCATGGGAGAGAGACGCTTGGGTTCTTTGGGCTCAGTCGGTTTAACAGAAGTGCCCAGCAGACCCTGAGGTCCGAACAACCAAGCAACCGGGCCTGACTTGGCTCCTGACATAGCTTCTTTCAAGGACTTGCCCTGGTGAACATCAGATGCCACTTTCACTCCCCTTTGACGCCATTCTTTTTTGGCTGACCTCATCACTACTTGCACAGCAGCCGCTTGACCATCTGGAATCTTAGATAAACCGGTTAAGAGTGAAGTCAGAGGATCCACTTGCATCTTTTTGTAAGTTAAAATCGGGTACATGCTATGTTTAATCAACTGTAAATGCCCGGCAGCAGCTACACCCTTGGGTTTGAAAATGTTGTAATCCGGTACTTGCTCAATCTGGCAGTATGGATATTGAGTTAAAAATTGTTGACTGATGTAATCTTCCAGATACTCCGGAACGGCAATGTAAAAAGATATTAAATCATCATAGCCTTTGACAATTTCAAATGACCAGTTATCATAACGGCCGAACAACCAAGTTTTTAAACCTCTCAAGGCTTTCAAGCCTCCCAAATTGGCATAAAAATTTTCAATACCAGATAGAATTTCCTTGGCTTCTTTGTTTTGGTCACTTTCTTTTAAACTCTGTTTGGGTATGGTTAAACGAAAGACTCTTTTGGAAAAAGTGTTGGGTAAAAAACGTGGGAGTGACAACAGTTTTTTGATCACAAACAAAATGGTTAATCCAATAATAAACAAGCTGGCACCAATACCGACAATTAAAACCGCCAGCCAAACATACTCTAAACTTTGACTCACATCTGGTAATGTATTGAATACCTCCATATTATTTTACCAATTTATTGTCTTCTTTTTTGGGTTTAAACTTCAAAATAATCTCGTCGGCTTTGTTTTTAGCCGTTTTTTCAATAAAAAACTCGTTGACAGGTGCTACCTGTAACCAGCTTTTGATTAACTGTATTAAATCGCTATGCTTAAACATCTTATTTAGATAATAAATCTAAAATCTTTCTGGCAGTTTCTTCGCCTTTTATCTTAAATTGCATTTGCTGATTAGGGGTTAAGGAAGCAAACAAATCCTCTAGACCGGCTGACAAAATATCTTCAATTTGTTTCAATGTGTCATTTTTTTCCTTAACTTCAGCTTGTGTTTCAATTGTTGACTTCTTGTCCAAAAACTTAAGCACTTCAGCCTGGATTGCAGCAGTTGGCACCTCTTCCGGGGATGGAGCTGGCGCATATTCCTGGCCAGGCCTTTCTGGCTTAGCCACTGGTTTGACCTCAGCACCAAAACCAACATGAGGCGATTTTTCAATTGAGATATCCTCAGGCATATTTAATTCATTTATTTATTTCATTATACCACATTTTTTTCTTTTGTGTTATAATATACTAAAAGATAAAAAGTTTTCATGACTAAAAACATTGTGACAGTCAAATCAGCTAAGAAAAATCTGACTTGGGTTAATATTGTCAATGCTCAAAAGGACGAAATAGATTACTTACGACGCAAATTCAAATTCAATGATTTAGACTTGGAAGACTCATACGCCAAAGCCTATTCACAAAGGCCCAAATTTAATCTCCGCAGTAATTATTGCTTTCTTATCCTGCAGTTTCCGGTGTATGACCGCATGACAAAATCCATTAAACCAGAGGAAATAGACTTCTTCATTTCCAAGAACCAAATCATTACCATCCATAACAGCAAATTAAAACCACTGGCTGAACTTTTTAATCTTTGCGCCAGTGATGAATTCTACCGCAGTCAGTATTTAAACGACAACAATGCAGCATTACTCTATGAGATTATTATTCGTCTCCAGGAATATTGCTATCCGCTTCTGGATAGGTTAAGTATTGACATTAAAAGCATAGAAAGGAATATCTTTGCCGGCTATGAACGCAGAATGGTGACAGAAATCCTGTATGTTAAAAGAAATCTGCTTAATTTTAGAAAAATAATGGAAGCTCATCGCAATGTAATACTTAAAATCAGTCGAGATAAAGTCAAATTTTTACCGGTTAATAAGCTAAAAATCTACTACAACGAGCTTTTGGAGCATACTAAAAATATTTGGGAAATTCTAGAAGGTCAAAAAGAAATGATTGAAGCGATTGAAAATACCAATACCACACTCGTTTCCTTCAAATTGAATGATGTGATGCGCATTCTAACGATCTTTTCAGTAATTGTTTTCCCATTAACCTTAGTGGCTGCCATTTTTGGCATGAATACCACAGACAGCATGCCTTTTGTGAATAATCCATATGGTTTTTGGATAATAATGGCCATTATGCTGGTGGCTACTTTTTTTATGTTTCTGTTCTTCAAGAAAAAAAAATGGTTATAGAAAACAGCCTTTCAGGCTGTTTTTTGATCACAAATGGAAAGGCACATCACTTTTAGCGATGTGCCGATTGTTTTTCAATTGGCGCTACATAACGTGAATGCACGTTCCAGGCTCTTCCCGGAACATGATCACAGTGCAGTCCATAATCAGTTCTCGAAAGACTTTGAGAGCTTTCATGAAGCTATCAAAAGTACCTTCGAACTCAACCAACTCTGCATCATACCCCTTGACCGTGTACATTTTATACCTCCGTCGTTGTGATAAATGTTTTCTGAACTAAACACTTTATGTATTATATCATATTTATTATATTTTGTCAATATTAGCTACAATAACCTTAATATCCTGTATTTTTTCAACTTTAACTAGCTCAGATCTTAATGTCTTAGCTCCCGGAAAGCCTGAGACATACCACAGCAGATGTTTTCTAAGTTCTACCAAACCATGACTTCCCTTAGCCTTAAAAGCTAACTTAGCATGTTCTAGGATAACTTTCTTTAGCATTTGTTTATTCATATCTTCAAAACTATCTTTCTTTAAATAGTCTTTTATTTGTTTAAACAGATATGGCTTACCGTATACTCCTCTTGCTAAACCAATCCCATCTACACCTGTCTCTAGCATTTTTTTAGCATCTTCTGGTGACTTGATTCCCCCATTGCCTAATACAATGCCATTGAACTTTTCTTTCACTTGCTTAATCATGTCATAATCTATGGGGCTGGTAAAAGGATTTTTAAAATATCTACCGTGTATCATTAAGGTGGAAACATCTAAATCCTTTATCTTATCTACAAAATCCAAAGCTGTTACCGTATCTATACCGGCTCTAATTTTAACAGACACCGGTAACTTAGTGCCTTGAAGTACAGATTCGATGATCCGATAACAGTTATCTAAATCCCTCATCAGAGTAACTCCTCCACCATGAGCCACCACTTTTTTAGCCGGACATCCAAAATTAATGTCTAGACCATCAAAACCATGCTTGGTGACTACTTGTGCTGCTTTTGTAAAAACTTCTGGTTTTTTTCCAAATAATTGGACTACGACCGGTTTTTCTTTTTTAGAAAACTGAAGTAGTTCTAAGGTTTTCTTAGAATCATAATACAATCCATCTGCCGAGACCATTTCAGTATATACCACATCTGCTCCATACTGACGACACAGTTCACGAAAAGCAGAATCAGTTACGCCCGCCATAGGGGCGAGCGCTAAGATGGGCTGTTTAATTTTATGCCAGAAGTTTTTCATTAGTAGAAAATAAAGAAGTTAACCATATGCAATATTAATCCAATGACTATTATTACATAGTAATATATATGCTTGATTCTTACATATTTATATCGACGTACGTAAATATTAAACATGTAAAAAGCATATAATATGGCTATGGGTACATACAAAATAATGGGAAAAGATATACCCGCAGCATAGTAGAACGGCATCTGAATAAAGTCTATAAATAATGCTATAAAGAAAGGTATAGCAATAATATTCCCAAATGTTTTTAAAGCAAAAACATAATTCTGTTTCTCAAATCCTTGAGCAAAATATTTAGCCAGTGTGTAGGCAACACTCAAAAAAAAGAAAGATAATAAAGGATAACCAAGTAAAATAAAAACGCCCATACCTTGTTGGGCATCAGAAGTTATTGAAGTTAAAAAAGCTGCAAACATAAGGACAATACCAAACAAAACCACATAGATACCAAATCTAAGTCCAGATAATTTGAATAACTTGTCTAATAATTTCACAAAATTTTATTTACTTTTTAAATTATACCCTTCTTTAGTATCTTCAATTACATATCCTGCCTTATCTATCTCAGCTCTTAACTTATCTGACAGCTCATAGTCTTTATTTTGCTTAGCTTTTAATCTATCCTCTGCTAATTCAATTACCTCTTCAGGTATTTTTTCTTCCTGATCCAAATCTAAGCCAAATACTTTGTCCATATCTAAGATGGTAGCTTTAATATCTTCATGTTTAACATCTGACTTTAACAAATCCCACATCACAGCTAAAGCTTGAGGAATATTAAAATCATCTTCTAGAGCTGAAACAAACTTTTCTTTCCACTCTCGGTTAACCTTGCCTACTTTAGATATACTAGCTAATTTATTCTTTAAACTAGTGTAAGCACTACTAGCAGATTCAAGAGCTTCCCAAGTAAAGTTTTGTTTAGATCTGTAATGTGCTCCTAAGTAAAAATATCTTAAAACCAAAGGATCATAGCCTCTATCTCGAATTTCTTCCAAAGAATAACCAGTTCCTAAAGATTTAGACATTTTGCCACCATCCACAGTTAGATGTTCGTTGTGTAGCCAATAGTTGGTAAAAGGTTTACCGGTAGCTGCTTCAGATTGAGCTATTTCATTCGTATGATGAACTGGAATATGCTCTACACCACCCATATGAATATCTAAGGTGTCTCCCAAATACTTTTGACTCATTGCAGAACACTCTATATGCCAACCAGGAAATCCTTCTTCAACAGATTGCTTAATACCCTTAAACTGATGACTCCAGGTTTGTAGAGCATTCTTATGTTTACCAGCTTTAAAAAACCAAACAGCAAAGTCAGCGGCATGTCTTTTACCTGGATCCCCTACTTCACCTTTACCAGCTGCAGATATATTCTTTTCCAAATCCTGTTTGTTTAATTTAGTGTATCCGTCAAATTTAGAGATATCGAAATAGATGGCTAGATCTGTCGCGTAAGCATATCCCTTGTCTATTAAAGTCTGAACCATGCTCTGCATCTCTTTAACATGTTCAGTCGCTTTTGGTTGTTTATATGGAGTAAGGACATTTAAATCTTTAACATCTTTCTCATAAATATTTATGTACTTATGAGCAATCTCCTCAGGATTCATTTTTGCCTGCTTAGCACTCTTTTCCATCTTATCCTCACCCTCATCACTGTCTGATGTAAGATGGCCCACATCCGTATAATTTCGAACCAATTTAACTTCGTATCCTATATAGTCCAGGGATCTATGGATTAAATCCGCCAGCACCACTGCTCTTAAATTGCCGATGTGTTGTGTCCAATACACAGTCGGACCGCAATGATAAAAACCAACTTGTTTATCCTTAAGCGGTTTGAAGTCTTGTTTTTTCTTGTCTAATGTATTGTAAATCTTGAGCATATCTAAATTTTACAAGGAAAATCTGTTTTTTACAAGTTAAAAGCCGGAACTACCTCAGTAATTCCGGCTAAACATCATGATTTGTCGAAAATCATGACCTTACCCTGAAACAAACCCCAGCGCAGTCCACACTCTGGACAGAGATATGTCCGGCCTGAGCAAAGCTGTTTGGTCAGCAACCGGCCACAGTTGCACTCCAGCCAGCTTTCCACTTCCTCCCGTAAACAAACACTCTTACTCGGCATCGACCAATTCTCCCTTGTCCTTTTTTTCAGTCTGGCCGAAATTCAGAAAACAATGACGACAGTGATACTGGTGGCAAATGACTGAATCCGTGCTGACCAACTTATGGCACCTGGGGCATTCGACCGTGTCTTGCTTGGGCATCTTTTATCCCTCCTGTTAAGTTAGAGCTCAACCAAACAAAAACACCAACCTTTGAGTGAAAGGCTGGTTAGTAATTATCTGACTATGTAGCTAAGCACTAATAAGACTTTCACTCTGAGGAAGGAGTAATAAAGCTAGCAACAATAATCCTAAATTGTGAGTGAAAGTTGTCATATCTGATACCAGTGTAGCTAATTTTAGATTAATTGTCAAATTCGCCCGCCTTTCTATACTGTTGTAAATTAATGATTTTAAAAATATTGGTATAGATACAATCTTGTTTGGGAAAAGTTTTATCTGGTATGGGTATATTCAGAAAAGGGCAGATTTTTTCCCAGCCTTCTCCTTTGGTGATATTCATAACCAAAAGATCATTTGGCCTATCTTTAAAATATTCCCGTACCTCTTTATCGTGATTGTTATATGCCTGTCGATACTTTTCTTGGTTGTAATCTATACAACCGTAAATATCCTGATGCAACTGATTTAACCAATTGGCAGATTTAATAATTTGACCCGGCCAAAAATGCCTTTTGCAAGAATCAAGCCATTTGTCCATATCTCTCTCCAAATAGATGAATTTAGCGTCCGGATATTCTCTGTCCAGCCTTTTGTAAAATCTAACCGTTGGAATATCCGCCAAAACATCATTGTGCTCAGCAGCCCATGACGAATACTTTAATTCAGGCTTCTCATATCTCATGATTCGAAACGGAAAATGATCTACTTTGTAACCCAGAATCTGGAGGGCTTTAGACAGACTGGTTGTACCAGTTTTGGACAGGCCTAAACAGAATATTTTAATCATACGTATTGATTATTTGGTAAGACATAAAAGTATTAATGGAATTGTTCCATGAAAACCGTTCTGCTTTTTTACGACAATGACTGGTATCCAGCTTAAGGCAATCCAAAGCCCCTTGTTTTAAATCTTCCGTCAAGAAACCATCTACTCCATGGGTAATTAAATCTTTAACCCCTTCAGCGTTGTGGGCAACCACCGGCAAATCGCATGCCATGGCTTCAACCACCGCCAAACCGAAAGTATCTGTGCGGGAAGGAAACACAAAAACATCTGAAACAGACAAATGATCCACCACCTCCTGTCCTCTTTTGTAGCCAGTGAAGATCACGTTGTCTTTGGCATACTGCTTTTCAAATGCCTTCTTACTCGGTCCATCTCCCACAATGAGCTTAGAGCCAGGCAGATCTAAATCTAGAAATTCTTTTAAATTTTTTTCTACAGCTATCCTGCCCAAATATGTAAAGATGGGCCTAGGCAAATTTTGAACTCTTGCCTCTACTTGGGGATTGGGATTCTTCTTAAACTTATCAATATCCACTCCTAAATACCAAGCTACCACATTCTTAAAATCGTACCTTTCCAGATGCTCTTTCATGGAATAACTGGTGGTTAAAACACGGTGTGCCAAGCTATGGAAACGTCTGTAAAAGCGGTACAAAAAGGAAACAGGTAGAAATTTTAATCGGTAGTTGATATACTCAGGCATTTGGGTATGAAAACAGGTTGTATACTTCAAGTTCAAACGCTTACAGGTAATCCTGGCTGCCAAACCGATTGGTCCTTCAGTGGCAATATGGATGTAATCCGGCCGTTCTGACTTCAAGGTGGCTGCCATGAAATGGGTTAAAAAAGGCTGTTGATGGAAACTATACCAACGACGCTTGCAAAAGATGGCTAAAGAAATTTCCGGATATGACGGCAAGGGTATTGAATAAAATAAGCTGGGTTCAATTATTTTGACCTGAAAATTTCTGTGTTCCAAATGACTCTTTAACTGCTTCAATACCATCACCACCCCGTTAACCTGAGGCTCCCAGGAATCGGTAAATATGATGATTTTTTTTGCTTGTTCCATATTAAGCTACAAGTAGTTCTTTAGCTTTAAGTGGATTAGCCATGACTTCTTTAACAATCTTCTCCATGTGCATACCCCTGGAACCCTTAATCAGGATGAAATCCCCTTTCTCGATTCTCTCTTGCAAAAATCTTCCCGCACGGTCTGTATCTGAAAAAGTAAACACATTATCTGAATCCATACCCCTTCTTTCAGCCTCAGCAGCTATCATACGAGCTCTCTCTCCCACTGTAATTAAAATCTCCACTTGAGAATCAAAAACCTGCTGACCAACCTGTCTGTGTCCCTCTGCTGTCTGATCTGCCAGTTCCAACATGTCAGCCAAGACAGCTATTTTTCTACCCGGCATTTTACCTAACAATTTAACAGCCGCTGTTGTGGAAGCCGGAGCGGCATTATACGTGTCGTCTATGATATAGCTTTGTTTAATGCCATCAAGTAAATGCATTCTGCCCGGCAGAGCTTGAAACAGTCTTAAGGCTTGAGATATTTCCAACAGATTCATATCATATATGATACCGGCAGCTGCACCGGCTAAGGTCGCATACACCAGATGTTCTCCTAAAATATTGGTTAAAAACACCGGTACAGTACTACCCTGATAAACCAATTTAAAGCTTAAGCCGGTGATTTTATCACCACTAACCCCATGATCCAAAGTTGACAAATTGATTTCAGAAGCTCTAATCTGGGCAACTTCATTGTCTATACCGTAAGTCAGTACTCTGCCCTTGGCCACACTTTTCATATTTAACGTATATGCATTGTCCGCGTTAATAATTGCCCAGCCATTGGAATCTATATGGGAAATAATCTTTGACTTTTCTTTGGCAATCTTATCTAAAGTCTTGAAGTATTCTAGATGAACAGGACCAATGTTGGTAACCACTCCAACCTTACACGGAGCCAATTCAACCAAATAGCTCATATCCCCAATTCTGTCGACAGCCATCTCCAAAACCAAGATTTCCGGATAACTCTTGTCTTTCCACAATAACAAAACAAGAGCTTTAACAAAAGCTCCGCACCAACCCCAAACAGAACTACCACCGGAAGAAGCCCCAATAATGGTTAATGGCAGACCAATTTCATTGTTGTAATTCTTAATATTGCGCCGAACATTGTATTTATGGCTCAAAACCGTATAAATAGCCTCTTTGGTTGAAGTTTTACCCACACTGCCAGTCACGCCAATCACTTCTGGTTGGTATTTGATTAAAATCCGTTTAGCTAAAAATTTAAGCAGTTGCTGAACAACTTTTTTACATACTTTTTTCATAATACGCTTATTTTAAGCTATTTGAACTAAAAGATCAAGTTACTGAGCATCATATGGTACATTGTAGTATTGCAAGATAAACTCAGCTACATCTTGAAAAATGGGAGCTGCCACCGCTGCTCCTGTATGACCCCATTGCGGTTTATCTACCCTGACAATCATGGCAAATCGCGGATCAGAGAAGGGTGCAAAACCGACAAATGAAGTGATGACTTCTCCACTGTAACCGCGTCCAATGGTACTGGCCACTTGAGCAGTACCTGTTTTACCACCCACTCGGTAGCCTTTGACAGCCGCAGCTTTACCATGTCCGTTTTCCACCACTGACACTAGCATACCCATTAACATGGTGGCGGCTTTGGGTGAAATAACCTGACGCATCAATTCCGGCTGGGTGGTTTCTACCTCGTCCTGACTGTGAATAATCTGAGATACGATATGTGGACGCATTAATTTACCATCATTGGCAACTGCTGCAATGGCATTGACAATCTGAAGCGGTGTCACCGTAATACCCTGACCAAAAGAAGCGGTGGCAGCGTATATTTCACTGGACTGATTCATTAAATTATAGATATTGCCTCCGGATTCCTGCCCAATTTCAATACCAGTCGGTTCGCCAAAACCAAAATTCTGCAAATATTGACTAAAAACATCCGGTCCAATCTGACGCATGGCATAAATGACACCCGTATTGATAGACTTTTCCAAGACATTAGTCATAGTCTGCTGGCCGTATGATTTGTATTCAAAATTCGTGATCCGATCCGGACCAATAATAATCTCACCTGTATCCAAATAGGTGGTGTAAGGATCAACAGCACCGGCATCCAAAGCGGCTGCCATGGTAATGGGTTTAAAAATTGAGCCTGGCTCATATGCACCAAAGGTGGCCGGATTGTTATACACCTCTATCTCATCCACATCAGCGTAATTATCCGGATCATAATCCGGTGCTCCACACATGGCCAAAACAGCACCGGTTTTAGGATTAAGCACAATGATCGTGCCACCCTGAGCTTTAGACTTTTCCACCCCGGCATACAAAGCTTGGCAAGCTTTGTACTGAATAGCTCGGTCAATGGTTAAAACCAGATCAGCACCATCTTGTTTTTCTGTTAGACGATGACTGCCAATGGCAATAATATTTCCCCAAGCATCTCTTTCCGAATGTATTTCACCGTACTGACCGGTTAATAACTCGTCGTAATAGCCTTCAAGGCCATAACGGCCCACTCTCTCACCCTGTTCATTAAAGCCCCAAAAACCAAACAAATGACCGCCGATGCCTTGCTCGGGGTAAAGTCTCCAGGTTTCTTTGCGAAACGCTAAACCGTCTACCTCCAAAGCCTCTACCGCTAAGGATTGTTCTTCAGTCAGCTTATGGTACAGAGGTTCATACGGATCGTTTTCTTTGGCCAAGATGGTCGTTATTCTGGTTATCTCCAATTCCCGCTGTTCTTCCAACCATTTTTGTTTGCGAGCTGCCTTAATTTCAGCCGCCATGTCTGGCTCTAAATCCGGTGAGATGTCTGCATACAATTCTTCTTCAATGTCTTCAAATTTAATGTGTGAAGGTAATCCAAAGATGTCAAAAAGCTGTTGTGCGACCTCTTCCGGATTGTGTATTTTATACGGTACGGCATACAACATATCCAATTCTTGGTTATCCACGAGCGGATACAAATTATGGTTAACACCGTCTGATTCCATCACATAGATGGAACCTCGCTCCGGAATCAGCTTCTGGTACAACTCATGCTGTCCAACAGCCAAGGCAGCGTAAAAACCGCCTTTCAAAATCTGCAAATCAAACAAGCGCAGGATTAAAACACCGGCAAACAAAATAAAAAAAACAGCCAGAACTTTTAACCGAAGTAAATCATTGGTTCTAGCTTTGGCCTGTTTGAGCTTGTGTTCTCGCCAACTCATTGTTAATTACAGATTATCGCAAGGCTACTGAAGAGCCGAGCGGGGTAATGACTGAAACATCATTGCTGGCTACTAAGTTTAAATTTTCTGCCTCTTCAATCACCTTTGCCATTGATTGTAATTCTATATAATCTAACTGCAAGTGTCTATTTTGTTCTTTTAAGACCGCTAACTGTTCATCTAGCGTTTTAATGGCATAACCTTGAGTGGCGACTTGGTTGGTTTGAGTTAAGTAGATAAAACCAACAAAACAAGTGACTGCCACCATCACCATAGCCATCTTATTTGGATTAAACAAGCTTTTCAGCCAAGCAATGGTCTGACTTCTACGATTAAGTTCTGGAAAATGATGATTATGCTGTTCTTTTTGCCAAAATTTACCCATAATATTGAAGCTTATATTTTTTGAACTACTCTTAATTTTGCACTGCGACTTCTGGGATTGCTTTTAATTTCCACCGGACCAGCAGTGACAGGTTTTTTTGTAATAATCTCGATTCGTGGCTGACTGGCAGCTGATTCTTGTTTAAAAAAATGCTTAACCAATCTATCTTCTCCGGAATGAAAACTAATGACTGCCAACCGGCCACCTGACTCTAAGACTTCAAGAGCTTGAGGCAATACCAGTGAAAGGTTTTTCAATTCAGCATTAACATGCATTCTTAAGGCTTGAAAAACTCTGGTAGCCGGATGATGTTTGGAAGGAGTCTTAAACCGTAATCGGTAAAGTTCTGAAACCAGCTGGACAAGCATGGCAGCTGTTTCAATGGTTTTACCCTGTTGGCGATTCGCGATGATTTTCTTGGCGATCGGCCTGGCTAACGGTTCGTCCCCATTTTTCAATATCTCTACTAGTTGTTGTTGAGTGTACGTATTGATAACCTCGTGAGCGGTTGGTTGGTCTGATGCGGGATTAAATCTCAAGTCCAAAAACTCCTGATCCTGGTAACTAAATCCCCGATTCTGTATAAGTTGATCTGATGATAAACCAAGGTCGAGTAATACAGCATGAATTGGACTAAATCTGGCATCATGGACTATTTTATTTAAATGCTTGTAATTGTCGTTTACGAGAATTAATCGAGAACTTTTCAGGGTATTTGCTTGAACTGCTTGTGGATCCCATTCAATGGCCAGTACTTTACCTCGGGGCTTGATTAACTCCAACAGTCTTCCACTGTGTCCTCCGGCTCCAAAAGTACAATCCACGATATTCTGATTCGGTTGTGGCTTCAGATAATCTATTACCTCCTGGACTAAAACTGGTTGGTGCACACTCATATTAGACTCCTAGATCATCCAAAGCTTCAGCTATTTCACCGGAATTCTTCTCTGTTTCTGCCCGATATTTATCCCATTTGGTCTCATCCCAAATTTCTAAACGATTGTATAATCCGGTAATCACAGTTTTCTTTTTCAAGCCGGCATATTGCCTTAAGTAATCCGGTAGAATGATTCTTCCCTGTTTGTCTACCGAGACGTCCATGGCACCGGCCAGCATTAACCTGGAAAAAGCTCTGGTATTGGATTTGCTGAAAGGTAAGGCAGCCAATTTCTCTGCTAGTTTGTCCCATTCCTTCTTGGGGTATAAAAAAAGACAGTCATCCAGTCCTCTGGTTACAACTGCTTTTTTAAGTTCGCCACGAAACTTGGCTGGAACTGCCAAGCGACCCTTGCTGTCAATGTTGTGTGAATACTGGCCGACGAACATGTCATCTGAATTAAGTTAGTAATAAATCTGAGTTATCCCCACTTCTCCCCACATTTCACCTTACATTAGTCATTATACACCACTTTTAAGCACAGGTCAACACTTTATTAACCGAGTCAAACACAAAAAAAATGGCTCATTTAAGCCATAATAATCTTTACCAACTTAATACGGTGGATAACTTATGTGTTCATTAAGTGATATTAGGTTGCTTGTTGTAAAAAGGCAGAATTAAAGCGCCTTTTTTAGTTTTTTTCAACTTGTCCATCACCTTTTTAACCAATTCTTCACTACTCTCAAACTGGTTAGCTTTAATACCAACAACCTTTAATTTCAAAGCAAAACCCAAGGTGTTAGCTACGGTAATTCCAATTCGTAAACTGGAAAAACTGCCCGGTCCAGTGACTACACCAATCCCCTGTATATCTACCGTTTGAACCCCATTTTGCCTTAACATAAGATCCAGGTAAGTTAAAAGCTGTTCAGCCTGCTTCCTTTCTACATCCCATATTCTATCTTCCACAATCTCTTGATCTGCCAAAATTAACTGAACTCGCTGTTTTAAGGTTGTATTGATAATTAAATACATGTTATTTCTTGTTAAGCTGGTCAATAACCACCATATGCTTACCTTCCATTAAACGATACAGAAACTTGTCAGTCACATCTTTACGGTAATCATAATCTGATTTGGACATGACCGCATAATTAATCTGTTGGTTGAGTCCTTTTTCAAAATCTTTAATGATTTTATCCAACAATTGTCTTTTAACCTGACCAACGATCAATAAATCAACCGGCGCATCCTCTCTGCCCACAAAAATACCGGAAATAACGCAATACTGAACTCGTCCCAATTTGTCTATCTTTTTAATGAAGTCCTGTTCAAGTATGATTTCAGCCTTTACCAACAAGGACTTTAGCTCATCCACAAAGATGAAATTCCGGTTTAGTTTGTAGTATTTTTTATTGTCTTTTAACTTTTTTTCAACTTCTTTTTCCAAATCTTGCTTCGTAAAAGATTGAATAATCCCAATTTTCTCCAGATTATTCAATTCTCTTCTAATGGAGTTTAAATGAGCATTTAAATTACGCGTTAATTCGCGGACAAAGAAAGACTGTTCCGGATTGTTTAAAAACAAGCGCAAAAGCAAGACCCGAGTCTTTGATCCAAATAATTGTTCAAGCATAGAATATGATCTAATTTAAGATATACTTAACTTAATGGGTATTTAGGGATTTGTCAAAACCATTTACTTCTAACCTTGATTTATTGTATAATATTAGCAATTAGGTGTAAAGCCATACCAACTCTGCTTTATGGATAAATTTATCAGTAAATTAGCCAAATTAACAGCTGAACTCGGTCCAGACGACATTTGGGGTGATGCTTTTATTGCCCGACCCAGTACAGAACTCATCACCAAACTGGGTACGGTTTTTGGCTGGTTGCAATTAGACAGTCTGCCGGAACAATTCAATGAACAGTTTTTGGAAATCATTGAAGATCTAAAAACCGAATACTACCTGCCACCGCTAGAAACCGAATATGGGGTAGAAAAAAGATTTGAAGAATGCCTGCAAAGAGCCAACAGAAGAATTCATAAAATCATTAATCAATCTATCGATGAAGTTGAATTGGACCAAATCAGTTCGGTTATTGCTTTAATCCACAAAGATAAGCTGTATTTAAGCCAGATCGGGACGACCAATGCTTTTTTATTTCATCAGAAGAAAAAACATGATCACCTCATTCTGGACATTATTAAACAGACTGGCGACAAGAAAAAGGTTAAAACCAATCCAGAAAAAATGTTTTCCAATATTATTTCAGGAGAATTAACCGTTAAAGACAGTTTAATTATTTGCAACAGCCCTATTTTAGAATTCCTGTCCCCCAATGAATTGAAAGATATTGTGACGGAAAATACCAGTTTAACGGCAGTGAAAGAACTGGAAAAAATCTTAACCTCTCAAACCGGTCAAGGCAATTTCTATGCGATTATCATCCAACCGGAAGAAGAGCTGGAACCGGAAACCAGTCCAACAGCTCCGGTCAGAACCAATCTGAGACCAGAAGCTTCTTTAAATAACCTGCTAAACACTCAAGAAAAAACAGAGCAATATTTAACGCCATCTCTCATGCCGAGCTGGCAAAAAGCAATTATCATTATCTTAAGAGGCCTTAAAAAATTACTACAATTGGTAATTAAATACTTAAAAATCAGTGGCATATACCTGCTGAAGCAACTTAAAAGATTAATCTCTCAGATCAGACAAGAGTCTCCCTCAGCAATCGCTTCGGAAGAGCAAACGCCTCAGACTAATATTCAAGCAGAAATTGCACATGACAGTCAGCAATTCAAGCAATTTACTGACAATATTTCACAAAAGTCATTAGATATTGCAAAAAAAGTTGCAGACAAAGCGAAAAACCTGGATGAATACAAGAAATTATTGCCTTTGGATAAAAATAAGACAATTGGCCAAAACCTGAGCGATTGGCTAAATACACAATTAGCCAGATTCTTTAACTTAAAAAGATACCAGCAAATCTTGGTAATAATGGCCATGATCGTAATTTTCTTTTTCTGCCAGAGCATTGTCTGGCAGGGCAGAAATCAAACCACGGTTGAAACAACTGATTTAAACGACATTATTTCTCAAATAGATGAGAAAATCAACACGGCAGAGGCTCAAAACATCTTCAATGATGAAGCAGGAGCCAGGGCTTCCATTTCTGAAGCTGTAGCGTTACTAAACCAAGTGCCGGATAAAAGAAAATACCAAGAAACCAGACTGGAATTTCAATCCAGAATTGATACGGTTAACCAATTGTTACAAAAAATGACCTTCTTAGACCAGCCTGAAGTCATAGCGGATTTAACCAAGCAAAACAGTCAGGCAGACACTGCCGGTTTGGCTTTTGCCAACAACCAACTCTTTTCCTTCGATAACAACAATCATACTTTGTATCAAATAGACTTAGATAATCAACAGTCTAAAAAATTTGAACTGGCTTCAAGCATAAGCGATATCACGAAAGCCAAAGCCATAGATGACAACCAAATCCTACTTTTAAACGGCAACAAAGAATTCTACCTGTTCAAACCAACAGACAATAAAGCTGAGGTGGTTCTAACATTAGATCAGGCCATTGCTGACTTTGGCTTGTATGGAGATAAAATATATACTTTAAGAACCAATCAGAATCAGGTGTACAAGCATCTGAAAAGCAGTACCGGCTACAATCAAGGCAGTGCTTGGATTGGAGACGGAACAGATGTTAAACAAGCGACTGCCATTACGGTGGATGGCGGTATCTATTTAGCTTATGCAGACGGCCAATTAAAATATCTGATGGGTGGCGGTTTAGACACTGAAACAACCTTTACCGATATCTCTCCGGACATTTCAAATCCGGTTGATATTCACAGCCATATCGAATCCAATTACATCTATGTTCTGGATCCTGACAACCAACGAGTGGTGGTTTTCGACAAAAATGGTAAATTAAAAATTCAATACACTTCCAATCAATTCTCTAACATTAAAGCCATGGCAGTAGCTGAGAACAACAAGCAGATCTATATTCTGGCAGATAACAAGATCTATGGCATAGAGATTAATTTTTAAAAACAAGAAACAAAAAGACCCTCATTACGAGGGTCTTTTTTTAAACCAGTGATCTTACTTTAAAGTAACAGTCGCACCGGCTTCTTCCAATTGCTTCTTAATGGCTTCAGCTTCTTCTTTCTTAACACCTTCTCTAACTATCTTAGGAGCACCGTCAACTAAATCTTTAGCCTCTTTAAGACCTAATTCAGTCACAGCTCTAACTGCTTTAATGGCGCCAATCTTGTTGTCACCGGCAGCAGTTAATTCGATGTCGAAAGCGTCTTTTTCTTCAGCCGGAGCAGCCTCTGCACCACCTGCGACAGCCATAGCCGCTACAGGAGCAGCAGCAGAAACACCAAACTTTTCTTCCAACACCTTAACCAGCTCAGCTAAGTCAATAACACTTAACTGTTCAATCTGTTCCACCAAAGCTTTAAACTTTTCAGGTACTTCTACCTTAGTTGCTTCTTTAGCTTCATCAGCTTGAGGAGCTGGATTTTGTACATTTTCTTCTGACATATGTTTTTTGTTAGTTATTAATTATATAAATTATTGTTTGCTTTCTTTAATGGCATTTAAAGCATAGACCAGATTTCTTAAGTTGCCTTGCAAAACATTGACCATTCCAGACAACGGAGCCGCAATAGAACCAACAGCTTTAGCTATTAATTCATCTCTACCCGGTAATTTAGCTAAAGCTACAACCTGATCTTTTTCAATTAGCTTGCCTTCTAAAATACCACCTAAAATCTGCATATTCTCATGGCCTTTGGCAAATTCTGCAATTAATTTAGCCGGAGTCACTTCATCTCCCAGACCAATAACAGTGGCAACCTCACCTTCAAAATTCTTGGCTTCCAAGCCTTTTTCAGCTAAAGCTTTCTTTAACAAGGTTTTTTTGGTTACTTCATACTTAACATCTTCCTTCTTACAATCCTGTCTTAATCCGTCAATTTCCTTAACCGGAATACCGGAGAAATTAACAAAGACAGCAGACTTCATATTGTCCAGCTTGTCAATTAAATTCTGTAAAACACTGTGTTTTTGAGCTTTGGTTTTAGGCATATATTTGTGTGATTTAATAAAAAAACTGCGGTTGATCCGCAGATTACATGACTAAAGATAGTCAGAGAATATTCCTAGGCAGGGTTTTGTTTAAATTAAGCCAATTATGGCCCCCACGGTCTGCGGATGTCTTAAGTTATATTGGTATTGTATACTATTTGAGAAGATTTGTCAATATTTAATGGTATCTAAACCTCCCCCTCCTTAAAAGTAATGGTTTCGTATTTAAAAAACTCTGTCTCATTATTTTCCAAACAACTCTCATCCAAACCGGCTTTTTGACACAAAGAGGATAAAAACTCTCCTTTTTTTGGTAAATCTTTCCAAACTTCCGGTAAATAAGTGGCAGAATCCGTGCCTTGTTTTATAACAACCCCGTCTCCCGGCTTAATCTCCTTCAAATCCACTTTCTCCAATTCAGACAGAATGGAAACTTGAATCTTAATCTCTTTTAATTCTTCCTGTGTCAAAGGCGTAAATCTGGGATCCCTAGCTGCCAACAGCACATTATCTCGTATGGCTAACATAACTGACTCTTCAGCTTGCAAAGAGCCAATACAGCCTCTTAACTGTTTGCCATGATACAAAGTTACAAACACTCCCCTTTTCTCCCATAACTTCTGGTTGACAGTTTGAGGTTCATATCTTTCCCGTTGAATTAACTGCATTTCCAAAGCAGTCCTGGCTACTTTGAGCAGGTATTCTTTTTCTCCTCGGGTGTAATATTTTTTATCCATTTAATCTAAATATTTGGCAATATTGGCTTGATGTTCTTCATAAGTTCGACCGTAGATCAGATCACCCTCATCGTTGCTGATAAAATAATAATAATTGTTTTGAGTTGGATAAACCGCAGCTAAAATAGCCACTTCACCCGGATTGGAAATGGGTCCGGGTGTTAAACCAGCATATTTGTAGGTATTATACGGCGAATCCACTTCTAGATCAGCATAGGAGGGTCTCAGCTCACTCTTGCCGGTCACATAATTTACCGTCGCATCTGACTGCAGAGGAATGCCTTCAGCAATTCTCTTCTTGAAAATATCCGCAATCATGCGCTTGTCATCGTCTTTTAACGCTTCTCTTTCCACAATCGAAGCTAAAACAATGGTGTCGTAGATGGTACTACCCTGGTTCGCAATCTCCTGTTTAACCTCCGGAGTCAATTTTCTATCTAAGTTATCCAACATTTTACGAATAATCTCTTCCACGGTGGCATCTGTATATATCCGGTAGGTGTCCGGAAACAAAAACCCTTCTATCGTATCCGCTGGAATATTTGCTAAAAAAGCATACTCCGCTGTCCACAGATCAGTTGCAATAGCCTTTAAAAACTCTTCCTGAGTGACCAGTCTTTGAGATTCCAAATATTCACCTATCTGCTTGGCTGTCCAGCCTTCAATTACCGTAATCTGCTTCTCATTGTCGATCGCTTTACCAGTTATTAAAGTATCCGCAATTTCTTTTAAGCTCATGTCAGGACTTAATTTATACTCTCCGGCTAGCAACTTGGATTGAGCCCCCTGGTACCAGACATACCACTTAAATAAATTAGCAGAAGTGATTAACTGCTGTTGGTGCAAATTTTTAGCTATGGTTTTGACAGACGAACCTGTCTCCACTTCAAAATAGATTAAAGTAGGCTGGTCGCTAACTGAAGAATTTACACCGCTAAAAAAATAAACGGCTAGCACGACACTCACCACCGCCAAAACCGTGATTATTAACCTAATTTTTCTCAACATGTGATTGGAATTACTAACTTAATTATACCCCAAGCCAAGCTAAAAGGCAAAAGCGACATAATATGGTATAATATATTCAAAATATGCTTGAACCGATTAGAAAATATATTTTACTATCGGCGGTTTTTTTGGTAGTGCTGAAAGTTTTTTTAAACTTAGCAATTTTGGCATACCCGAAAATAGACCGTTACCAGGCCTTAGATGTCAATTCTCAAGAATTAATCTCTTTAACCAATAATTACCGACAATCTCTGGGTTTAAACAGTTTAAAAGTCAATCCCAGATTAACTCAGGCGGCAGTCAATAAAGCTCAAGATATTTTAGAAGGCCAATATTTTAACCATACTTCACCGGCCGGTAAAAAGTTCTCAGATTGGATCAAAGAAGTCAATTACGATTATTTCTATGTCGGTGAAAATCTAGCGATTGATTTTAGTGACAACCAAGAACTGTTTCAAGCCTGGTTAGACAGTCCCACTCATCGAGAGAATATCATTAGACCCCAATACCAAGAAATCGGTTTGGCCGCCCTCAGCGGTAAATATAAAAACCACTCAACTATTGTAGTGGTTCAATTATTTGGCACACGAGTTCTGTCTCAGCCGACAGAAGAGGTCGCTACCAGCCTGCCTTTCAATGATTGGGCCAGTCATTATTTCTACGAACAGACCGGCTGGCAAAAATACCTTAAACTGGATACCTTGAATGTTATTAACAATCTAACAGATTACCTACTGATTATCTTCTCAGGTATTTACATTGTCAGTTACAATCCACGCAAAAAGAAAAACCAAATTAATATTAAACAACCTATTGTTAATCGATACCAAACAAAAATATTCAGGGAATGGTGAGTCAAGTAGTTTAGCAAAAACTTAATGGACAAGTAGCCGCTGACCAGAGCTGAGACAAAACCCAGTGCCAACAGCCACAAGTCTGCTTGACTGGTCCAATTAATTTCAAGGACTTGCTTAACTCCGGCTGCCAAAACAATTGGAATGGATAACAAAAAAGAAAAGCGAGCCGCTTGTTGACGTTTTAATTTTTGACCCATACCTGCTATAATGGTCATACCGGAGCGAGAAGTGCCCGGAATGAGAGCAACAGCTTGAGCTAAGCCGATAATCAGACTGTCATACAAATTCAATTGACTGATTTCACGCCTGGATTCAGCATATTTTTCAGTCAGCCACATAGCTATGGCAATGATGATCAGCATCACACCGACCAACCAAGTTTGATGAAAGTAAGTGGTGATAAGATCTTCAAAAAAATAACCGAGAATAGCCGCTGGAACAGTACCTATAATAATTAACCAGGCTAATCTTTGTTCATGATCCTGTTTTAAATTCCATTTAACCAAGCTAGTAAAAAAAGCTTGAGCCAATTTGACAATATCCGAATAAAAAAACAGCACCAGAGCGCCTAATGTTCCGAGGTGCAACACCACGTCAAACAGCAGATTATTCTGGAGTTGAAAATTAAAAATCTCGTGGAAAATGACTAAATGACCTGAACTCGAAATCGGCAGAAACTCAGTTAAACCCTGAACCAAACCGGCCAGGATGGCTAAAAAATAATTCATAGTTAGCAACTCTATGTTGGAATTAATAATTATCCCTATCTTAGTTGGCTTGATTACTCAAGCCGTTAAGCTTATAATTGATGGTATACCAAATAATTTAGATTGGCAACATGTGGTTGGAGATTATGGCGGTATGCCCTCATCACACACCGCTTTTGTTGCCTCCTTGGTTACAGTCATTGGCTTGTCCCAAGGATTAAACAGTCCGAGTTTTGCCATTGCTCTGGTCTTACTGGCGGTCGTAGCCAGAGACGCCTTGGGCTTTCGGACTGAAATCGGCAAAAATGCGGCTTTTACCAATCTCATTGCCAAGCAAGTTTTCAAGCATAAAAAAGTAAGTCTGTTGAACGAAAAAATGGGCCACCATCTGTCTGAAGTAATAGTTGGCTTCTTGACTGGTGTCATCCTATCTGGTATACTCTATCCAGCCTATCTTTGGCTGACCTCGGCTTACATCACCTAGGCTCACAACACAGGAGGAAAAAATGGACAAGTTGAACCCGAACCAGATCCGAAATCTGCATGCCGAACAAACCATGTCCAAAGGATCTTGTCCCGTCAAGATCCGCATTACTACTTCCCAAGGCACGTTTGTGGGAATAGTACATGTCAAAGCAGTCACAACCGTTAGCTCTAAGTAGCTAACGGTTATTATTCTTGACAAACAGGACAAAAGTGAGTGCCTCGTTGGTTTAATGTTATTCTCTGGATAATTCCCCGGCATCTTTTACATTTTTGTCCTTTCCGTCCGTAGACCTTTAAATGCGGTACCATGCCGCCGGGTTGCCCTGAAAGTTGAACATAATTAGCTGAAGAAGTTCCTTTTTTCTCTATGCCCAGCTTTAAGATTGCAATAACGCAATCATATAGTTTCTGAATCTCAGTGGCTTTTAAAGATTTAACACTTCTATTGGGCAGTACACCGGCACAAAAACAAGTTTCATCCGCATAAATATTACCCACTCCGGCTACCATCTTTTGGTCCATTAAAACCATCTTTATATTCCGTTTGGGATACCTGTTTAAGATAGATTTGAAATGTTCCAAACTAAACCGACTCTCCAAAGGTTCCATACCAAAGCCAGCCACCAATTGTCGGTATTGATCGTCATTGATCAACTTAGCCCAGCCGAATTTTCTGACATCATTGAAAAACAACTTGCTACCATCGGTAAAAAATAATATCAGATGAGTAAATTTGTTGGGTAAATCTTTTAAACCTTCTGCTTGAGGATGACCGCCAAATACCAACTTACCTTGCTTGGGAACATAAATTAACTGGCCGGTCATCTTAAGATGTATGGCTAAAGTTAAAGGTCCGACCAAATCTACTAACAACACCTTAGCTCGTCTGGTAATACCTGCAATTGTTTGGCCTTTGATCCGCTTTTGAAACTCTTTCACACTCAAGGGTTTGACCATTTTAGCCCAATCCACCTCTGACCTAAGAACAGTTTTTCCTCGGATAACTTGCAACTGTCGTTTTAAAGTTTCCACTTCCGGTAACTCTGGCATATTGAAATATTTATGAATCTATGCTATTTTGATAAAAGTCATTTTACTTCAGGAGGGTTAGCGATGACTAAAAAACAAATAATTTTTCTGGCTAACGAATTGGGCTTGTCATATGTCTTGGCAGTCAAGCTGGCAGATAAATTAGAGCAAGACAATATTTTGTCTGACCTGAAAGACAAAGACGCACGAGGTGGCATTCAATCTGTTCTCAACAGCTTATGCTCAAAACAAACCACAGGAGGGTGATCGTGCTACCTAAAAAACTGGAGAAGAAGTGTCCGTGCTGTAACGGTTCGGGTCGCATCTTAGACCAACGCACACCCAACACGCCCAGTAGCCCGCTCATGATGACCTGGCTGGATATTGAGAGGATCAGACATGCCTGTACCAAGGAGTATAGAACCTGCCCACTCTGCAATGGCCAAGGCAAAATCTCGATTTAATCCCTTAACCGCAAGTAAGTATCTCTTGCGGTTTTCTTATTGACCGCAACATTTCTTGTATTTCTTGCCAGAACCGCACGGACAGGGATTATTGCGTCCGACTTTTGATCTGGAAACAACTGACTTATTCTGCTGACGATCCTGCAATCCCTGGTCAGCCTGCATGGGAGATTTCTGACCAGAAGTCTTAGCCGGAGCTGAAAAAATCATCTTCCCGGCTTGGGCCATTTGCATGGCCGCCGGAGCTACCAGTCCAATTTTAAAAATAGAGTAAGTAATCTGCTTGTCAATATTAACCAATAAATCTTTAAACAAACGCATGGCTTCCCTTTTGTATTCCACCAATGGATCTCTCTGACCATAGCCACGTAAACCAATACCAGTTCTTAAATGCTGCATTGTCTCCAAATGTTCAATCCAAAGCGTATCCAAAGAACGCAACATCATACCCTTGGCAATATGCGACATATTCTCTGATTGATCATGGCCGGGTTGAGCTGTTAACTGGTTAATATTCTTTTCCAATTCATTTAGTTGATCAATGGCTAACTTGTTCAAGTAACCAATAATTTTGGCTCTGGCCATGTTGTCTTGATTACTGTCGCCTGCTTGTACTTCAATTTCAGCTAGCTGCTTTCTGAGTTCTGTCGGCACTTGAAATATGGTACTGACAGCCTCATAGATTTCATTTAAATCCCATCTGGATTCATCTTCGGCTTGAGTATGAAACAGAACAATACTCTCGATTTCCGCTAAAACCGACTGAACAACCATTTGTTTAATGTCTTGTCCCTCTAAAATCTGCTGCCTCTTCCGGTAAATGGTTTCCCTCTGTTTATTCATGACGTCATCATATTCAACCAAATGCTTGCGAATGTCAAAGTTATTACCTTCGACTTTTTTCTGAGCTTGCTCAATGGATCTGGAAATGATGGCATTTTCAATCGGCATATCGTCTGGCACACCCAAAGTAGTCATCACCTTTTTCATTCTGTCCGAACCGAAAATGCGCATTAAATCATCATCCATGGAAATGTAGAACTGGGAGGAGCCAGGATCCCCCTGACGACCGGACCGTCCTCGCAATTGGTTATCGATACGTCGAGACTCATGTCTTTCAGTACCAATCACACATAAACCACCGGCTGCCACCACTTTAGCATACTCAACCTGGTCAAAAGGATGACCGCCCAAGATGATATCCACTCCTCTACCTGCCATGTTAGTGGCTACAGTGACTGCACCAGGCTTGCCTGCTTGGGCAATAATATGCGCTTCCTGGTCATGATGTTTGGCGTTTAAAATCTGGCAATCTACACCTTCACGGGATAATAGATCGGCTAACATTTCATTTTTTTCAATGGAAATCGTACCAATTAACACCGGCTGTCCTTTGTCATGCCGCTCTTTAATTTCTCTAACTAAGGCCTGGTATTTACCAGCTTCATTCTTGTAAATACGGTCATTTAAATCCTGACGGATAACTGGCTTGTTAGTCGGAACCACGACGACCTCCAAATTATAGATTTTGGAAAATTCTTCAGCTTCAGTGGCGGCTGTACCGGTCATACCGGCTAACTTGGCATACAAACGAAAATAATTTTGAAAAGAAATCGTAGCTAAAGTTCTGGATTCCCTTTGAACCTTAACATTCTCTTTAGCTTCAATCGCTTGATGCAAGCCTTCGGAATACCGACGACCAAACATCATGCGACCGGTAAATTCGTCAATAATTACGATTTCACCGTCTTTGACCACATAATTCTTATCTTTTTTAAACAAAGTTTGAGCCTTAAGAGCCTGTTCAATATGATGAACATCATTAATACCCCGATCTGTATAGATATTATCTACACCTAAAGCTTTTTCCACTTTGGAAATACCACTGTCAGATAATGTGGCCGCTTTCATTTTTTCATCAATGTTGTAATCCTCATTCTCCTTCAAAGTTCTGACGATCTGAGCAAATTGGTAATACTTGTCGGTAGATTCCATGTCCGGAGCCGAGATAATAAGCGGAGTGCGAGCTTCATCGATTAAAATAGAATCCACCTCATCCACAATGGCAAAATGGAGCTGAGTTTGCACCTTGTCCGACAGCCGGTTGACCATGTTGTCTCTTAAATAATCAAAGCCAAATTCATTATTCGTGCCATACACCACGTCACAGGCATACGCTTCTGACCGAGAACAAGCTTCTAAGTATTGGACATCCAACTGCTCATCCCCCCCCTGCTCTGCCTTATTTGGATTGTATTTGTGGGAGGTTGTTTGTTGTCCAATACAGCTAACAGTTAAGCCTAAAAAATTAAAAACTCGACCCATCCAGTCAGCATGTATGCGAGCCAAATAATCATTAACCGTGACCAAATGCGAGCTTTGACCGGTTAAAGCATTTAAATACAAAGGACAGGTGGCGGCTAAAGTCTTGCCTTCACCGGTCTTCATTTCAGCAATCTTACCTTGATGCATAACAATACCGGCCAGCAATTGCACATCGTAGTGCCTTTGACCAATTGTCCGATAAGCCGCTTCTCTGACCGTCGCAAAAGCCTCCGGCAGAATATCTTCCAACGATTTACCTTGAGCCAAAAAATCTTTCAACTTTTGAGTTTGGTCAGCAAGCTGTTGGTCCGATAACTGTTTAAGCGTTGGCTCCAACTGGTTAATATCTGCAACAATTGTGTTTAAATTATCTAAGACTTTCTGGTTGGGATCACCGAATATTTTAGTAATAATTGACATATAACTCATAATGGATAATGCCCATATTTTAGCAAACATTCATGATTTTAGCAATAAAAAGGAGTCTCCCTAGGGAGACTCAACAGGATGTGCTTTGAACTGGCAAGGATTAAACTTACCAGACTTACCTTTTAAATACAGAGCTCGAGGCTCAACTTGGACTACCGTAAAGACCTGGCCGGTCTCAATATTCTCTACCTGCATACCGGGACAAAAACCATTCTCGGTATGAGCTTGAGTCATTCGCTTCTGTGCATTCCGACAGGCCTGACGTGTCCGAATCTGATGAGCTTTATCAGATTCCTGACGCAAAGTCGTTTCAATCGTTTCCAAACTGGCCAGCCGCTTGCCTCCACTCATCTGACTGCGAGTATATCTTCCGCTACGAGCCACAACACTTCCTCCTTGGTTGAAACACACAACACTGCTGGTAAATATAGCAAACTATTGTTAAATTGACAAGAGTCTAATCCTGATGTGTTTCCTTGTATTTAACCAATTCCCTTTTTAACGTATCTGCTACGATGTTCATCGATTTGGTAATATCGTCAGTTTCTGCTTCAGCTCTTAGAATTTTCTTGGGCACAGACAAATTAACTTCTGCCCGGTAAATATCTCCGGATTGATGATGCTTGGTGGTTAAACCGACTTCAACGTCGGCCTCAATGATATTCGGATAGTACTTCAGTAAATTGGTCATCTTATCCCGAATAATCGTATGAGCTTCCGGGGTCAACTTGGCCAAAGTGGCTTTAATATTGACTTGCATGTGGTATATATTATGATTTAAAAACCAAAGTACTCTATCTCTTCCCAAAGTTGCAAATTAAACTTGGATCTGACTTTTTGCTTAATAATGCTAATTAGCATAATAACGTCCTGAGCAGTGGCTTGACCCAGGTTAATAATCATGCCGGCATGTTGAGGAGAGACTTGAGCTCCTCCCACTTGCTTACCTTTTAAACCAGACTCCTCAATTAACCAAGCAGCGGGTATTTTCCGGTACTTAACATACTCAACTGGCAGTTTAATGCCCTTATCTGCCAAATCTTGCTCAATCTCGGTTGTGAGTATAATATTCTGGAAAGTGCTGCCAGCCGATGGATGTTTCATAAACTTCTGAGATCTAATTTTTACCAGGTCCAACATTTCACGCCGAATTTCAGCTTCCTGCCCAGGCTCTAATTTCAGCTTAACTGCTAAAATAATCTCCTGGTTGTCCGGTTGTTTAAATCGGCTCGTTCGGTAACCAAACTGACAATAATCCTTATCCACGGTTTTAATCTGACCATTAGACAGCAAACTAACTTCCAGAATATTATCTGCCATTTCCTGACGGTAGGCTCCGGCATTATTATGCACAGCTCCTCCCAGTGTGCCCGGAATACCCATAGCCCAGGCCAAGCCAGACAAGGAATGTTTGGCGGCGAGTAAAACGGCTTGCGACAAAGCAGCACCGGCTTCGGCGGTTAAGATGTTATTTTTGACTTCCAATTGCTGGTTATCTAGTTTAATAACCAAACCGGGATAACCTTGGTCACTGATTAGAAGATTACTGCCTCCGCCTAAGACAAAGTATGGCAATTGCTTGTCTTTGGCCAGTTGGATTAAAGCTGACAGGTTTTCTTGAGTAACTGCACAAAAATACTGAGCCGGTCCCCCGATTTTAAAAGTTGTGTATTTAGCCAAAGGTTCGTTAACTTTAACCCTTGCCAGTTTTTTTAATTGATCCAACATGTAGTTTTGGTTTAGTCTTTTTGTGTTGCGCATAATATTTAACCTGCTCTATTCGTTTCTTTTGAGCTGCAAAACCTGGAGTGGATTTTTCACTCTTTTTGACTGACTGATCGATTTTGCGCTCGATTTCTTCAACTTGTTTTTGTATTGACATAATACAGATATATTGTTATTCTATGGTTGCAACTTAAACCTAGGAGGAAACGTCATGTTGCAAACTGTCTCGAAACTGTATCAGGAAATAACCCATGGCTACCACAGCATCATCCAAGAGGAGCTGGACTACATCAGACGTCTTAGACTATATCTGCTCCATGCCTCACTTGTCTGCCTGTTCTGGTACATAGTTTTTGGTGGACCCACTTACCTTATCTACTACTGCCTGAAACACGGCTTGATCTAGGGGGTATGACATGATTACCGACGGAACTGAAGTACTGGGCATGAAAAAGGGTGACGTTTGGATGGCCTTTTTAACCGTTCTGGCCTTTCTGGTCATCATTGGCTTCTGCATCGCCTTTGCCTTTGAAAAAGACAATAATCTGTACCATATTCAGGAGATCGGCTGGCGACAGATTGCCTCTGACAAGCCTGAGGACATCACTGACATTGGTCTTTTGAAAATTATGGTACAGCTTGATCCAAAGCAACCTCACAAACTCACTCCCGTCTATTACGGCAAGTATCTGCCCAAAAACGCCAAACTCTGGCAGGAAAACAACCTGGTCTACGTGGTCAGCTACAAATTCAAGCATAACGATCGACCGGTTATGCACTTTGTCAAAATGACGTCTTTGACAGACTAAACTCTTCCAAGAGTCACTCGCGATGTGGCTCTTTTTTATTGACTAACTCTTTGGCCAGAGTGTAAATATTCCCGGCTCCCAAAAGAACAACCGCATCATAGCTCGAAACCAATTCCGGAAGAGCTGCTTTGGTCTGTTCTAAATCGCCCACATACTTCAACTGTGCGGCTTGAGCCAGCTTTTTTGCACTGACAGCATAATCTTCAGGCTTTTCTCGGCCGGCAACATAGAAAACATCTGTCAGCATCACATGTTTTAAACCTTGTAACTCGGCTACAAACTGATTGAATAATTGTTTTGTCCGGTTGAGTTGGTGAGGTTGGAAAATGAACAAAATCTTTTTTTGAGGATAAAAGTCGGTCATAGCCTGAACAGTCTGTCTGACTGCCGCCGGTGTGTGAGCATAATCCGTTAATATCTCTTTACCTTGATATAATCCCAATCTTTCCAGCCTCCGCCATACTCCGTCAAAGTCAGACAGAGCAGTTTGAATAGTTTTAAAATCAATCTTTAAAGTCAAAGCGACAGCGGCGGCTGCCAAGGAATTATATATATTATATCTGGCCGGCACTTTCAAATTAACCCGGCCTAAAGACTGGCCCAGATAATGCAGATCATAGCTTTGCTGCTGCTGATCCAATCTGACATTTACAGCCTGCACGTCGGCAGGATGCTCAAGGCCGTAAGTTACCAGCTGAGCTTGTAAATCTTTCACTACTTCGCAACTGTTAGCATCATCTGCATTAACCACTACATAGCCAGTTGGAGGGACTTGTGACAAATACTGTCGGAATGTCTGTTTGATATCAGCCAGATCAGTATAACAATCCAAATGGTCCTCTCGAATGTTAGTTATAACCGCCACTTGAGGCGAATAATTTAAAAAAGCACGCTGGTATTCATCACTTTCAAAAATAAAATAATCGCTCTGACCCACTCTGGCATTGCTCTGCAAGTATTTGACTTTGGCACCAATTAAAATATTGGGGTCTTGCTCAGCTTTTATAAAAATCAAACCGGTCATGGCAGTGGTGGTGGTTTTACCATCTGTTCCGGAAATGCCAATGCCATATTTAGCTTGAGTCAACAAACCAAGCAACTGAGGATATGTTATGGTGGGAATGCCCAACTGCCTAGCTTGTTGCCTTTCAGGATTAGATTCCGGTACAGCTACGGAATACACCATCAAATCTATACCAGCCACAATATTATCTTTCATTTGAGGTATTTTAACTTCAATACCCTCGTGTTCTAAGTCCTGAGTTATTTCCGACTCTGTCATATCACTGCCTAAAACCGTCTTACCCATCTGTCTTAAAATTCGAGCCGCAGCAGATATACCAATACCTCCAATGCCACAAAAATAAATTGTGCGTATTTTATGTAAATCCATTTATTTTCTAATTAAACTCATAGCTTCTTGTGCCACTAACTCCGCTCCATTATTCTGCATTACCTTACCGATATTCCTAGCCAGATCTTCTTTTTGGGCTTGACTATACATTAATTCCTTAACCGAACTGGTAAATATCTGGTGAGTCAAGCTGGTCTGCGCTAACACCTCAACAGCATTGTTTTTTTGGTAATACTGAGCATTTTCTTCCTGCTGGTTGTCTGGAATGGGAATCAGAATGGTTGGCTTGGTCAGGACAGATAATTCAGATAATGTTCCAAGACCGGCTCGAGACACCACTACATCCGCCGCACACATCGCTTCAGTTAAACCGTGATGAATGAATTCATGTTGCTGGTAATGCTCTGCTTTGACATCTATTCGTTTACCCTTACCTGTAATATGGATAACTTGACAGAATTGAAGTAGTTCCGCCAAAGATTGTTGCACAACCTGGTTAATCTTGGCTGAACCAGTGCCTCCGCCCATGACCAACAGGACCGGTAAATTAGGTTTTAAGTTAAACAGCTGGCGACCCCGATTAGCATCACAAACATAAAATTCAGATCTCACCGGATTGCCGGTTAGAACCACCTTGCTGGCTGGAAACATTTTTAAAGATGGCTCAAAAGAAACGGTTATTTTTTTTGCTAAACCGGCCACCAATCTGTTGGCCAGTCCCGTCTTAATATCCTGCTGGTGGACTAAAATGGGAATTTTAAGCAACCAGGCAGCATACGCAACCGGTACACCCACATAACCTCCGGCTAAGATTACCACCTGCGGCTTAAACTTAAACAAGATTCTTAAAGATTGAAAGAAACCGATTTTAATCCGAAAAGGATCCACAAAATTCTGGATCGACCAATACCTTCTCAGCTTGCCGGAACAAATGGCTTGAAATGGAATTTTGTAACTTTCAACCGCTGCCTTTTCCGGTCCGGTTTTAGTTCCCACAAACAAACATTCGGCCTCAGGCTGATGTTCTTTAATTTTTTCCCAAACTGCGATTAAGGGCGTTACCGGTCCCATGGTACCGCCACCGGCCAAAAGTATTTTCATAGTTAAATAATTAATCTCTAGCTTGTTTAGATATATTAACTAAAATTCCGGAAGCTGCCAAGCACATCATGAGTGAAGTACCGCCGTAGGAAATAAATGGCAAAGGCACGCCGGTTAAAGGCAGAATACCGATAATCGCTCCGATGTTTAAAAAAGCTTGAACCACAAACCAAGTGACAATGCCAATCGCTAGTAATCTGCCGAACGGATCACTGATATGATTGGCCATTTTAAAAACTCGCAGAGCCAGCATGACAAAAGCAATTACTACAGCCACACACATAAAAAAACCCAGTTCCTCACCCACCACAGCAAAAATGGAATCTCCGGCCACTTCCGGCAAATAGGCAAACTTCTGACGACTGTGCCCATATCCCCTGCCTAAAATACCTCCGGAACCTACCGCCAACAAAGCCTGGTTAATGTGGTAACCAATACCCTGAGGATCCAACTCCGGATGCAAGAAAGTTGTTAAACGAGCCGCCCGATACGGGGAGGTTTTAATCAGTAACCATAAACCACCCAAACCCGCAATCGACAACCAAGTCAAATGAAGCAAAGAACCGCCAGCCACAAAAAAAACAATCAACGAAGTAATGACAATAATACTCATGGTACCAAAGTCTGGCTGTAGAATTATTAAAACCATAATTATTAGAAGTACAAAAACAAAAGGTAAAAAACCGGCTTTCAAATCCTTTAATTTTTTTTCGCCTCTGGCAGACAGCCAAGCTACTAAGTAAATTAAGAAAGTGATCTTAACAATCTCTGAAGGCTGGAGAGAAAAACCAAAAAAGTTAATCCACGAATGAGCTGTTCCATACTCTGCTCCAATACCGGGTATGAAAACTAAAACGAGTAAAACAATGGTAGCAATTAAAAAAGGAGCAGCCAATTCCTTGAGTCGGTAATAGTCTAATCTAGAAAACAAGACAAAAAGAACAAAGCCCGGAATTAAACCAAAGATAATCTGATGCTTAACATGAAAATAACTGTCTCCAAAGTTCTTAAAACCAGAAGCCACACCGGCTGAAGACAGCATAATTAAGCCAAATAAGACTAAAAAACCGATCAGACCAATTAGGTACCAATCCGGCTGTTTATCCTTTTGTCCGCGAATAATATCTCGGAAAAATTCCTTGATTTGAAACTTATCCAGTATTTTCTTTACCACAAAATTTAGCTTATTTTAGCTATTATTATATATAATACCATATTTATTAAACTTTGGCTATTGACAAATATTCAATAGTATGCTATACTTGCAATTATGTTCATCGGTAAAGGAGACCGGTGGCAAAACCAGGTGAAGTCTGGTTCCTTAATAACCAAAGGACGCCGGACACAATGCCCAATGGGCAAGGAGTATTACTCCATGGCGCATGAACGAGCAGGTCCGATGACAGCACGGATTAATACCAGCTCGACCACCGTGGGCGACGGCTCCGTCTAGCACGGGGCCTGGATCACAAAGAAATCGAAAGGGACAGGACCATGGTTAAGCTCCAAATCTGGGGGCATCGGACTACAAGATTGGCGCATCAAGACATGTAAGATGCATTGACGGATGTTAGCCAATTGAGGGAAACCGGTGTCCCTGATTCCACCCACCGAAAAAATATGTTCTCTAGGAGGTTTGGCTGGGGGGTCATGACAATCCGCGAAGCTTGAGCCTGTGAGGCAACGCTCGATCGCGACGAGCAAATGACGCCTGAAAAGCAGAGCCAGGCAGCGGGACAAAACGGCACGCCGACGACCGGCAAACGATTACAGCCGGGGGCGATACAGCCGCTTCCCTCGCCATTCCTCTAAAATGGGGCATCTTCTAAGCGACGAAACGCCAGAAGCTCTGCCCCTTTCTTTTTTACCGAATTAATCTCGGTATTTTTTTATTGCCAAAAAACATACGATCCTCTAATATATAAAACACTGTGGCTGTTGACTTAGACTAGTATTCCGAGAGGTTAGTCCAAGATAGTCTAGCAGTCACAGTATTTTTTTTACACAGTATATTTCTGACCATATTCCGGAATCACTCCTTCAATGCCTAATTTCTGTTTTAAACCATCCTTAATCATCAAAGCCGGTTCTTCTTCACCGTGCACCACAAAAACCTGTTTAGGTTTAGGACGAGTCATCATCTTAACCCAATGCAATAATTTGGGCTGGTCAGCGTGAGCAGAATAGGCTCCAATGGCATCGATCTTAGCTTTGACTCTCACCTGTTCTCCCAAAATCTTAACCTGTTTGGCTCCGTCAAACAACTTTCTGCCCAAAGAACCATCCACTTGGTAGCCAATGAAAAGTAATTGATTATTAGGATCATTTAAGTACAACTTCAAATGAAAAGGAATTCGACCTCCCACGCACATACCAGAACCGGCAATAATTACCTTGGGTGGCTGTATGCCATTAATTCTTTTAGATTGGCGACTGCTACTGGTAAACTCAAGGCCTGGAAATTGGAAAATATCATCTCCGGCTTGCATTAATTTTTGAGATTCTTTATCAAAATAATGTAAATAATCTTGGTAAATTTTAGTCGCCCTAATGGCTAAAGGTGAATCTAAAAAAACCCTGGTATCTGGCACCAACCGATTTTCAATTAAATAGTTTAATTCATACAATACTTCTTGAGTTCTTTCCAAAGCAAAAGAAGGGATCATTAAAACTCCTTTCTGGCCTACAGATTGAATAATCGCTTCTTTTAACATCCTAAGCCTTAATTCAGCTGGCTCATGTATTCTACCGCCATAGGTCGCTTCCATAACCACATAATCTGCACCGTCAATCACGCTGGTATCTTTTAACAAAGGAACCGGCGAATTGCCCAAATCACCTGAAAAAACTAATTTCTTCTCTTGGGAGCCATCCTTAATCCAAACTTCAGCTATCGCCGAACCTAAGATATGCCCGGCATCTCGTAATTTGAATCTTAGTTTGGAATTAATTTTAATCTGCCGATCATATTTCAAAGGTACAAAGAGATTGATCAAATCTCTGACATTTTGACGGGAATAAGGAGCGGGTCGATTCTGACTCTTGGCTTCTTTTTGGGCAATACGCGCTGAATCATACAGCATTAGATATGCAAAATCTTTAGTTGGCTCAACACAATACACCTTGCCTCTGAAGCCATCTTTATATAACTTGGGCAACCGACCGGCATGATCCATATGAGCATGAGTCAGTATGACAAAATCTATTTCCTTGGGATCAAAAGCAAACTCATCCCAATTTCTACTGGCATAAAAATCTCCACCTTGGAAAATCCCACAATCTACCAAAAACTTAACCGAATCTGTTTCCACTAAGTGGCAAGAGCCAGTCACTTCTTGGCAAGCACCATGAAATGATAATTTAATCATATTAACTTTTTAAATTGATTACCCCGATCAAATTCGTTGATAAATAATCCAAAGGAAGCAAAACCGGGACTGAGTAAAATAATGTCTCCTTTTTTGGCCATTGATTTGGCAATGCCAACAGCTTGAACCATCGACCGGACAACGGTAATCGGCAACTTATCTATCTTCTTGACTCTTGACAATAATTTATCTGTGCCCGTACCTTCAAACAAAACCAGAGACTTCACATGCTGCTTTATCAAAGGAATGACCAAATCATATTTAAGCCCCTTGTCTGAACCACCGGCCAGTAAAACAATGTTTCTTTTCCGACCCAATGATTTTAAAGCCACGCTTAAAGCCTCGGGTGTAGTGGAAGTTGTATCATTGTAGTACTTAACACCCTGATCTGTTTTAACCAATTCCAGTCTGTCAGCGATACCGGTAAAACTTTTCACACCTCTAACAATATTTTTAACAGCTATGCCGTAAATCATAGCAACACATACAGCGGCCAGAGTGTTATACACATTATGCTCACCAGGAATTTGAATATCCTTCAAACTAACCACTCTTTGCTCCTGACCATCTTGTCTGAAACAGATATACCCCCTTTTGACAAAGCAGCCGTTTTGTTCTGCAAACTCGTCCAGACTAAACCAGTATCTTTGAGCCAAAGCTTGAGAGGCAATTTTGTTAGTATACTTGTTATCCTTATTGATAACCAGATAATCTTGCGGGTTTTGCCATTTAAAAATATGGCTCTTAGCCTGAACATAATCTGTCATATCGGCATAAGTATTTAAATGATCCGGATACACATTGGTAAAAACAGCAATATGAGGACTTAATTGGTACGGCTCCAAGCTTTCTGTCAGCCAAGAGGATAATTCCAACACAACGGGACCGCCTTTGTTGATCTGAGACAATTGAGCTAGAGGTGAACAGGTAATATTACCACCCAATACACTGTTGGGATATTGGGTTGAAATAAGTTTATGGATTAAACTGGTGGTCGTACTCTTACCTCTGGTACCGGTAATGCCAATCAGTCTTTTTCTATCCACCAATTTAAAAAAAATGGAAATATCTGTTTCAATGGGAATTTGATGCTTTCTGGCCAGATTTAATAATTGAGATCTGTTGGGTACCAAAGGATTTCTGACAATTAAATCGGCATTTAAAACATCTTGACTGCGGTGTTCTCCCAGTACATATTTAATCTGACTCTCATATCTCTTTAACCTCTTAATCTGGTCTTTGAGTTGTGCATGGGTTTTTAAATCCGTAATCGTTAACTTGGCACCTTGTTTAAGCAAATACTTGGCCGCTGAGATACCGCTACCTTGAGGAAAAACACCCAACCCAATTAGAGTTACTTTTTTGTTTTGGTAATTCATAGTGATCTAACCACAGCCATGGGTGTTTGCTCACTGCCCTGGCCTAATGGATTATCTTTAAAAATGGCTTTGGCCAGCTCAGAATCCACTCCTTGACTGACACCCAGCACATTAACACCTAAATCGTTTGCGTCAATTATTATTACTTGAATATTATACTCATCTGCCAACTTCTGAGCTACTTTGTCTGGCTCTTTTGGACCCAAAACCGCATACTCATTGTAGGGAGGCAGAGTGTAATCACAAGGACCGTCAATGGCATTGACGCCATGACCGGCCAGGATATAGAAAACACCCTTTTGACCGAATAATTTGGCAATACCCCCAATTAAAGCAGCGACTACAATTCTTAAACCTCCGGCTTCATTAATCGCCAGTTGCATCGTTTCCGGCCGACCCAAGCCAATACCATAGGGTGACTTGTAGACAAATTTAACCAACAACCTTGCTAACCATCCAACCTTAACCTCAGAAATCTTGTAGGCTCTGCCCTGGGTAATCGCCACACATCTCTCTGAAATAAACAGAATATCTCCTGTTTGCAAAACCGGTTTGGCATATTGCGCTACCACCTGAAAGATGTCATCTGCCGGCATAATAACATGCGTCTTAATATGCCATCTCTGGTAAGTCTTGTTTTCAACTGTTATTTGCGTTTGTGTCATACTATCTGTGCACAGTAATTATATCTCCCAATTTGATCCAGTCAAAGAACTTGGCCGCCGGCATATCATCCAATCTGACACAACCATGACTGACAGCCGTACCTAAAGAACCGGGTCCTTCTTTAATTCCATTTATATACGGTAAAGCATGAATGCCGTTTTGCACACTGCCGGCGTTGTAAAAACCTACGAATTTCGGCATACCCCAAGTTTGACCATCCCCGGCTCCATACGCCATTTCATGTTTTGACAACACTTGGAATTCTCCCAAGCGAGTCGGAGTGGACCTTTTACCGGTCGAAGTTATGTATTCCTCAACTTTGTAACCTAAATCATACCAACCAAATCTTTGTTTGGTGACATCAATATCTACGTACCGACCGTAACGCATATCTCCTGTCTGCGTATTTTGCACGACAGTCACTAAATCTGCCTGGCCATCTCCATTTAGTTCACCCAGTGCAATGTTCAAACCGCGACTATCCTGAGCCTTACCCACAAAAGACTCTTCCAGCAGACTGCCGTCCGCTTTAAAAATCTTCACATGAGGACCGCCGGTAAAACCGGCCGCAGTTATGATTTCCTGGCCGGGTTGATTGTCATAATCGTAAGCGGCCACTGACACTCCGCCTCTGAAGTTTTCTTCATAAGCCAAAAATTCGGTAATTAAAGAGCCATCTGCCCGATAAATACCAACATAGGGCTGAGACCCATATTGGCCTGAAATAACAATTTCTTGTTTACCATCTCCCCCCAAATCTATACTTGCCAAATTAATTCCTTTCAGACTTCCGTAGTTGTTGACCTCAAACATGCCATAGTAACTGGCATCCGGATTAAAAATTTTAACCACTGGTTCATACCCATAACTGGAAGCCACTAAAATCTTGTTGCCATCTCCGTTAAGATTAGCACAAGCCACTGACACTCCCCACCTGTACTCGGTTTTGTCAAAGGCAAAGAAACCATCATTAACGGTCGGATGACCGTAAGAATCAAAAACACGAATATGCGGACCACCGGTTTCTCCGGCTCCGGTAATGATTTCCGCTTGACCATCTCCATTTAAATCACAAGCGGCCACAGACACACCTCCCCTGAAATTATCCTTGTAAGCCAAGAAGGCATCCAAAAAAGAACCATCGGCTCTAAATATTTTAACAACCGGTGACTGTTCCTTAAGAGCACCCAAAATAATTTCAGTTTTTCCATCACTGCCCAAATCCGCGACTGCCAAATTATAGCCTAAACCGTCGTTTTCTTCAAAACCACCCAGTCTGTTTAAAGATTTTAGAGCATAAAAATTTACCGGCACACCAGCCCAAACCAAGCTGCCCAACAGGCAACCCAGCACAACTAAACCACCCACGGCTAGTTTGTAATTAATGTTAGACTTCACCTTCCAATTATTTATAGATTAAATATTCCAAGCGCCCCTGTCCATTAAAAAAATAACCAAGCCAATAATCGCCATCATGGCTCCAATCACCCAAAAACGCATTACAACTTTCGCTTCGGGCCAACCAATGGCTTCAAAATGATGATGAATGGGGGTGGATAAAAAAACTTTTTTACCATGTCTTAATTTTTTGGAAGTCACCTGAATAATAACCGAAGCAGATTCAAGTACAAACAAAAAACCAATGATCGGCAAAAGCAACACAGAATTGGTTAAGAGTGCAATAATGGCTAAAGTTACTCCCAAAGACATGGCTCCGGTATCCCCCATAAAAAACCGAGCCGGTGTAATGTTAAACCATAAAAAAGCGAGCAATGAGCCAATAATCACTCCGCAGAAAGCCGCCAAATCATATTTACCCTGGACAAAAGCGATACTGCCAAAAGATAAAAAGGCAAAAAGCAGAGTACCACCGGACAAACCATCTAAACCATCTATTTCATTAACAGAAAAAGCTGTCGCTACGACCACAAAAATCACAAACGGAATAAACCACAACCCCACATTGTAGGTGGCTAAAAAAGGAATCCGGATAAAATCCCATTCCAATTTAAAATAAAACCACCAGGCCGCTACGATTGCAATGACTGTGTACACAAACAGGCGATGTCCCATAGACAAACCGCCGCCATACGGTCCGATCTTTCTGACATTCAAATAATCATCCACCAAACCAACCAGAGCCGCCGCCACCAAAGCTCCCAAGGGTAACCAAGTTTGCGATCGAGACAAAAAATTCAATTTGGAAAACTCCCCGTTGAAGAATTGAGATAAATAAAAGAAAGCCAAAGCAATGACCAATGTGGTTATCCAGATCAATAAACCGCCCATAACAGGTGTGCCAGACTTTTTCTGATGCAATTGACTCATAATTGGAGCCCTGTCTGAACTTCGAATCTGCTTACCCAATTTAAACTTATACAAAAAATGAGTTAACACAGGAGTCCAACCAATAGCCATGACAAAGGACAATAAGGTTAAAAAAAAGATTTTAATCACAAAGAAGTCAATATCCATACTTACATGTTAATATATACGATCAAACTGCCGGCAATTAATAAAATAACATTCACCAACACCACATTAGCTGACAAAAAGTAGCTTAAAATCTCATGTTTAAGATACATGTAAAAAGCTAATAAGGTGTTAAAAATGACACACACCAAGCCCAGTACTGGTAGTAGAATCACAGCCTGCCAGCTAGTTAAAGAACTGATACCAAAATAAATATTATATTGAAAAATAATATAATCCTGACTCTGGTAGAAATTGGTAATTAAAACCAACCACAGAATGATGTTTAACAACAAGCCCAAGAGTAAACTGATCACAATAAACCGGTTGCGTCTGGCAGGACTGGTTTTAATATTTTGATATAAATTCAACCACACCATAATGGCTTGATTTAGTAATTATTATATAGATTTTATAAAGATTTGTCTATCTATTGACAAAATCCAAAAATCATGTTAGATTGTCGAAGTCTGATGCATGGTGTATCAGATTAAATGTTACTCTAGATATAAGGAGTAGATGGATGACAGAAATGACAGAGGCGTTTGAACTGGTCGAAATGTTCCTGAACATGCTGGCCGAGCTAGTCAGCAATGTCTTCGGCATGGATCTGTGGAGCTTTTTCGAAGCTCTAGCCGGTATCCTCTAGGATCCAATCGTCTCAATTGACCTACCTCACCGCAGCCGTTCTGTGTGTGGGGAGTTTTATTCTATCTAGCCTCTTGACAGATCTTAATAATTATGATAATTTACAAAATCAACTTAAATCTCTTAAGTTAGATAATAGCTAAATTTAAATAAATAATATGCAAACAAACCCAGTTATTAATGCCAAAAATCTAAAAACAGTAGTGATTATTACTGTAATTTTAGTCATTTTTAGTTTAATCATGAGCTTCATGCAAATTCCCAAGTATGAATCTACTTCTAAACTGATTGTGGTTTTCAACCAAGAAAACATTGACGTGTACACAGCTGCTCAAACCTCAAATTACATTGCCGGTATTTTGAGCGAGGTTGTCTACTCTCATTCCTTTATTGATGCCGTCTTAGCTTCTAACTTTGACCTACAAGACACTTTAGGTTTTAGTCAAGAAAAAAGATTAAAGAATTGGCAAAAAATGGTGAAAGTCAGAATTCAAGACAATAAAGGTATTATGATTATCGATGTTCTAAACACTGACAAGAACCAAGCCCACCAGTATGCCCAAGCCATCAGCTATGTGCTGATTACCAAGCATGCTCAATACCATGGTTCTGGCGATAAAGTGTCACTTAAAATTATTGACACACCGGTTATCTCAGACAAATGGGCTCAACCCAACATTCCACAAAACATCTTACTTGGTGCTTTAGCTGGATTATTAATCGGTATCAGTTTAATTGTCGTTTTCCCTGAACAAAGGTTAAACCAAGCCATACTGGACCAAATCAAGAGGGCTAAGCCTCAAACAAAAAAGGACCGACAGATTGATTTAACCAAAGTGGCAGCCAATCAAAATCAAGTTGCTCAACCTGAATCCGACCCTCAAGCTGCTGGTCAGGACAATCAAGAACATTACTATAACTGGTAATTACAGATAACTCACTCTTCAGCCGGTCAGCCACAAGGTCGACTGGCTGAAATTGAAATCGGCCCATATGTTTAAAGACACAACAATCCGCAATTATCTCTGGACTGGATTAAGCTTAAGCTATCTGGCCTTGTTACTGGTGGGCGTAATTTTCTGGGGTTTGAATATTTATCTCTTCATCACGTTTGCAGCTTTGGCTATTGTTTTCTTGATCAAAGATCCAGACTTAGCCCTAACTGCCATTATTCTACTAACCATTGTCTTTGAAAGATTCTTCACCTTATCCATACTAACTTTAAACCTGCAAGAAATCTACAAATTATATCCCTTGGATATTCTAATTGGCGTTCTTGTTATTGGTTGGTTATTGCAAATCAGGTCTCATCCCAAACATCAACTGTCTTGGGGTTGGCCGGAATGGCTGTTAACCGGCTTTATGCTGGTGATGACGGCTAATTTTATCCGTAGCTTATTTGACATTAACGCAGATCTGTCGTTGGCTTTTTCCGCCTTTAAAAACTATACCTTTTACCCGATTCTTTACTTTTTAACCAGTTACTTGGTGCAAACCAAACAGCAATTAAAAAAATACGTGCATGTGTTTTTGCTCGGGGGTTTAATTCTTATTGGTTTTATTATAACCGGTCTATTGTTAGGCCAAGGCCTTTGGACCGAATATACTCCTTTATCCACTGAAGGTGTCAGATATTTAGCCAGTACTCACGCTTTCTATCTGGTTTTAGCTTTAATTTTAACCTTAAGCTTGGTAATCTATGACCGCTTTAACAATCCCAAATTTATCAATCTAATTATGTGGCTGTGGTTAATAGGTGTAATTGGCTCCTTAATGCGTCATCTGTGGTTGGGTTTAGCGGTTGGTGCCGCGAGTCTGTTAGTTTTTAGCCACCAGAAGAATAAATTAGAGTTAGGCAAATTCTTCGCTGTCAACGCCTTCATCGCTGTTACCGTATTGACCGTCATAATTTTCCTCGTCAGCCTGTTTCAATTGAATCAAAACGGTCTGGTTAATAAGATTCAAGCCGGCTATCAACAAACCGTTACTCGAGCCAGCTCAATTGCTTCATTTGAACGAGACTCCAGTGCATCCTGGAGAATTAGCCTCTGGCAACAGGGCTTAAGCGAATTAAGCCATTCCCCTTTGGTCGGAGTGGGATTGGGTCGAAAAATACCCTTGGAAATGACTAATTACCGTACTTTTGAAGAAGTTAGAAACATCCACAACTCTCCCCTGGCCATTTTAGTCCAAATCGGCGTCGTTGGTTTTGTTTTCTTTTCAGGCTTTGTTCTGAGTGTCTTAATGCTGAATTGGCCAAACAGGTATGCCGATCTGGATTTAACACCCTATTGGCTGGGCATCTTAAGCTGTATCGTCACTTTTCTTTTTTGCAGTCTATTCCAACCCTATTTGGAAACCAATCTGTTTGGGATTATGTTCTGGATCTTACTTGGTCTGTTCAGAAGCCAAACCGTAATCAACAACCATGAAAATCCTTCAAATTAACAAATACTTTCGTCCTAAAGGCGGAGCAGAAATCTATTTTTTCAACCTCCTGGATTTACTGAAAAAAAATCAGCAGGTAATCTTGTCATTCGCTCAAAAACATGACCAGAATTTATCTTCAGACTGCAGTCAATATTTCATTTCAGATCTGGATCTGTCTCATTTAAACAGCTCCATGCTTTTCAGATGGCCCAGACTATTTTGGTCCCCCCTGGCTCAATTCAAGGTCAGACGTTTAATTCAGGCACAACGACCGGAAATCGTACATATCCATAACATCTACCACCAACTTTCACCCAGCATTTTATACACGATTAAAAAACAAGGTTTGCCCATTGTCATGACAGTTCATGACTTTAAATTAGTTAAACCAGATTACACCTTAAGAGCAGATAACTCGTCCAGCGGCAAGGGTTGGTTGGCGCAGTTAATTTTAACGCTGGAATTTAACTTGCATAATATTTTAAGATCATATCAGCGACATATTGATTGCTATATTGCTCCTTCCCAGTTTGTTAAAGACCAATTAGTGACCGGTGGTTATCCGGCCAGTAAAATTCAAGTTATCCCCCACTTTATAGATTTGACAACATACCAACCTTCAACCACTACCGGAGATTACCTCTTTTTCGCTGGTCGTTTAGATGAATCCAAGGGAGTAGATACTTTACTCTACGCTTTGAAAGAATTAAACCAACCCACGTTAAAGTTAAAAATTGCGGGTCGAGGTCCGGCGAAAGACACTCTGCAAGCATTAACTCGAGATTTAGGCTTGGCTGACCAAGTGGAATTTTTAGGCTTTGTTAAAAAAGATAAATTAATTAATGAAATGTCACGTTCCCTGGCCGTAGTATGTCCTTCACGAGTGCATGAAACTTTTGGTCTGAGCGTGTTAGAAGCCATGGCTTTGGCTAAACCCGTGATTGGAGCTAAGGTCGGTGCTTATCCAGAACTCATTAAACATCAGCTCACCGGTTTACTGTTTGAAGTTAATAATGCCAAAGATTTGGCCAAACAAATCAACAAACTGGCCAATAATTTTCATCTTGCTCAACAACTGGGTCAAGCCGGCAGACAAGCAGCCGAACAATACACGCCGGAACAGCATTACCAACAAATAATGTCAGTGTATGACCGACTAATTAAGCAATCTCCAGCCAGTTTAAGAGTGAGGCAATTTGAATTGGAAAAAAAATATGCTCAACAAATCTTAACCACCAGCCAGCATTCACATGCTAGGCTAAGTTTAATCCAGCAAGCCAATGATGAAGTGATGGCATTGGTCGACAGTTATACCTCAACCGGCATTGACGGTCAGCACACTTCAACTTTAAAAATGATTAAAAAAATTGTTCAACCTGGAGCTGAGATCTTAGACTTTGGTTGCGGACAGGGTGAACTGGTTAAACTGCTTAATCAAGCCGGATATTCTGGCTTTGGCTATGAAATATCACCACACGGGCGTCAAATCGCTCAAGAGTTGCTCAGTAATAATAATTTGACAGCAAGAATATTGACTCAAGATCAATTCGTAACCAAGAAATTTGACTTAATTGTTTTAGATAATGTTATTGAACACCTGGTACCAGATGAAATTGATAATCTAATAACTAAATTTAAACAAATTTTAACCGATCAAGGACAGATTTTAATCATTACCCCCCATAGATTAGCCGGTCCGCATGATATTAGCCGCTACTTTTTACCGGTCGGGTCTCAAGCTCAAGGCTTACATCTAAGAGAATATACTGTGTCTGATTTAAAACAACTCTTGGACAGACATGGCCTGCAATCTGCCGGCTATATTCCTCATCCCAGATTGACACAAAAATTAGGCATACAATCTAAACCGAGTAAAAATAAGCTAAATTTAGCTATACTTTTGGAAAGAATCATAAGTTCACCGATTTTAGTTTGGAGTTTAAGAATTAACAGAACCCTATCCAGACTGTTAGTTGGCTTGATGTTTCCAGCCATTCTTGTGGCTAAAAAATAATATTTGTCTCAATTTACACAAAAAAGATCACTATTTACATAAATTAGTGATTTTTTTACACCTTGACAAAATTAATATATCTTGCTAAGATGCTCTAATTAAATATGATCTCCTTGGTCATGTTTAATTGCCAATAGATCCTTGACAACAAGAGAATGAGCCTAGTTTCAGACTGTTTCTGATCTGGGGCTCTAACGTTTGGTAAAAGTCCACATAAAGCGCTAAGGCGCAAGGAGGAAGCAAGCGATGAGAAAGATGTTGTGTTTCGTACTGATGACGGTTTTGGTGACGGCCCTGACTGGCTGCCCCAAACCGCAACCGCAACCGCGCAAATTCGTCAATTCTTCGGAGATCATCACGGTCGATGAAGACCTGCAAGTGTATGCCGATCTGACGGTACCGGCTGAGGAACTGCGTCAATACCTTGACACAGCCCGTCTGCCGAAATACGTCAAATTGTCGGCTCACCAGGCTGGCAACCCGGGTGTGGAGGCCAACGTCGAGCTGAAAAAACTCGAGGTTGAGATCACCATGCAACGAGATCTGGCCGTCGGTGGCGGCCTGCAAAGTTTGCGACGCGTTTGGCCGGATCCTGATCTGGCTGAAGAAGGCGTGGACATTACTCTCAACGTCGACAATCCAACCCTGCGTTTTGACATGCAGTGGCTGGATCAGATTTGGTGCCCTCTGTGGACACCGACTCAGAATTGGCCGGCTGTCTGGCCTCAAACCGGTGTTTACAAGAGTGCTGAAGAGCAAACAGACTTGGCTGCCAAACTGAGTCGCAACACCAGCGAATGGGTACGCTGCGAATTCGTGAATACGATTTCGGAGTACTACTTGACGTTCACCGTCGAGTTCTCCCATCCGCGCGTGGGCTCGGAAGAGTACACATTCACTGTCATTTTCCGCATTGACGCGGATGGGGATGGTTTCCCCAACCGCATTGAGGAATGGGGCGATCAGTTGCCGCAATACGGGCGATCCTCGGATCCTTTCGATCCGAACGATACCCCAATTAACGACGACCCGTCGACCTATCTCCTGACCACAGCCGTTCAGGGCAACGGTATGGTCACGCCCGACAATGGACGGTATGCGTCTGGTTCCCAAGTTCAAGTGTTGGCCACGGCCAATGCTGGTTGGTCTTTCTCCCACTGGGAGGGAGACGGATCAGGCAATACCAATCCGTTGTCGCTAATCATGGATCGTAACCGCACGGTGCGGGCGGTCTTTGTTCAAGAAATTGTGACTCAATACGAACTCAGCACTCAGGTGACTGGGTCAGGGTATGTGACGCCGTCAGGCGGCATGTATAATGCTGGCCAGACAGTCACTCTGACAGCCAACGCCAATGCTGGTTGGACGTTTTCCCATTGGGAAGGCGACGCGTCTGGGTCGAGTACTCAGACCAATGTTGTCATGAACGGCAACCGCACGGTGCGGGCGGTCTTTGTTCAAGAAATTGTGACTCAATACGAACTCAGCACTCAGGTGACTGGGTCAGGGTATGTGACGCCGTCAGGCGGCATGTATAATGCTGGCCAGACAGTCACTCTGACAGCCAACGCCAATGCTGGTTGGACGTTTTCCCATTGGGAAGGCGACGCGTCTGGGTCGAGTACTCAGACCAATGTTGCCATGAACGGCAACCGCACGGTGCGGGCGGTCTTTGTTCAGAATCAAGTTCAACAGTATTTCCTGACCGTGGAAACCACTGGTCCGGGTACTGTCTCCCCCGGTAGCGGCAGCTACGATGCGAACACTGCGGTGACGCTGACGGCTACGCCCAATCCGGGTGACCAATTTCAGTACTGGATTGTCAACGGTATCAACCGTGGCAGTCAGACCATGCTGACTTTGACGATGGATCAAATCTGATTTGCCTATCATCGATTCTAAAACG
>CAZLFP010000002.1:0-103852 GCA_964558935.1 uncultured Gammaproteobacteria bacterium
AGTAGCTTTTATCCGATGAGCTTCCGCCGTCCTATATCGTACGGTCGGATCACTAAGTTCTGCTTTCGCAACTGCTCGGCTTGCAGGCCTTGCAGTAAAGCTGGCTTGTGCCTTTACACTATCCCTCGCGTTTCCATCGCGAGGTAGCCAACCTTTGTAAACGCCTCCGTTACATTTTGGGAGGCAACCGCCCCAGTTAAACTACCCACCAGATACTGTCCCTCTTCCGGATTCACGGAAGTAGGTTAGGATTATAACATAGCAAGGGTGGTATTTCACTGGCGCCTTACGGCTCCCACCTATTCTAAACATGTTATGCCACAACCCAGTACCAAGTTGTAGTAAAGCTTCACGGGGTCTTTTCGTCTAACCACGGGTATGTCGCATCTTCACGACACTTGCAATTTCGCCGAGTACCTTGTTAAGACAGTTGTCAAATCGTTATGCCATTCGTGCGGGTCAGAACTTACCTGACAAGGAATTTCGCTCGAATATATGTTACTCTCTTCTAAATAATAGAAGATGACATGAACATTTCTGTCATGCTCTCTATGTCTCCATAGAGATCGGACTATATCATCCATATAATTCAATACAAATTATACTGTTTGGCGTGTAGTCTCTGAGGATTCTCCATAGTATTAAACTTTAGGAGCCTTTCCTGCTGATTGTCCCTATTTCATAATTTTTTAAACCGTTCAGCTTATCTTTTCAGATTACTGTTTAGGTATATGAACTTAGTAGGATGTTCCAGCATATAGCCAAATTTTACTAAGGCAGCTTTGTTCACCTTAGGACGGTTATAGTTACCGCCGGCGTTCATCTGCGCTTCAGTTCAAAGCTTCTCCCCGAAGGGATAACCTCTCCCCTTAACGTTCAGACACTGGCCAGGCATCAGCCCCTATACATCATCTTGCGATTTAGCAGGGACCTGTGTTTTTGATAAACAGTCGTTTGACATCTTTAGCTGCGGCCTCCATTGCTGGAGGCAGGCCTTATCCCGAAGTTACGGCCGCTGTTTTGCCGAGTTCCTGAACAAGGTTTCTCTCGTACACCTGAGGCTACTCGCCTCACCCACCTGAGTTGGTTTGCGGTACGGATACCATAGTCTTAGCCCTAGAGGCTTTTCTTGGCACCAGTTTCAATTGAATTGAGTCCATCTTGCGATTTTCTCTTCTGTCGATCTTGGCGCTTAATGACAGACGGATTTGCCTACCTGTCACGCCGCTGATAAACAACGTCATAAACCAAATAACGCTCAACATCCACCAATGCGTCACCCCATCGGAAAACTATGATAGTGCTGGAATATTAACCAGCTCTTCCATCGACTACGCCTTTCGGCCTCGCCTTAGGCCCGACTCACCCTGGGTCGATTTACGTTGCCCAGGAAACCTTGGGTTTGCGGTGTCAGGGACTCTCACCCTGATTTTTGCTACTTATGCCAACATTCTTACTTCTAATCAGTCCACCGGCCCTCGCGGGTCCGACTTCAGTCCGATTAGAACACTCCTCTACCCCTCATTAGTAAACTAATGAAGTCGCAGCTTCGGTACCATGTTTAGCCCCGATACATTTTAGGCGCGAAAACTCTTGACCAGTGAGCTGTTACGCTATCTTTAAAGGGTGGCTGCTTCTAAGCCAACCTCCTGGTTGTTTGAGAATTAACACCACCTTTCACACTTAACATGGATTTAGGGACCTTAGCTGGCGATCTGGGCTGTTTCCCTTTTGACTGATGGAGCTTAGCCCCCATAGTCTGACTTTTAAGATACGGATACTTAGTATTCGGAGTTTGATTGAAGACGGTAACCTTGCGGACCCGGCCTCATTCAGTGCTCTACCCCTAAGTCTAATCTTAAAGCTAGCCCTAAAGCTATTTCGAGGAGAACCAGCTATTACCGAGTTCGGTTGGAATTTCTCCTCTAATCACAGCTCATCCCCTAGTATTGAACGGCTAGTGGGTTCGGGCCTCCCCAAGTTGTTACACTTGGTTCACCCTGGCCATGATTAGCTCACCCGGTTTCGGGTCTAATTCACGCTGTAAAAACGGCGGTTAAGCCTCGCTTTCACTCTGCCTTCTCTCTGTTCGAGATTAAACGAACAACGTAAATTAACTCGTTGGCTCATTCTTCAATAGGAACGCTGTCGCTCAGTAATGCAATCCGAAGACTGCCACTTGAGCTTCAACTCATTGTAGATAAATGGTTTCCAGGTCTATTTCACTGCCCTCACCGGGCTGCTTTTCACCTTTCCCTCACGGTACTAGTTCACTATCGATCACCAAAAGTATTTAGCCTTACCGCATAGTCACGGCAGATTCCCACGGAATTTCACGAGTTCCATGGTACTTGAGACAAAAATCGTAAAGAATCAACCCCTTTCGCATACAGGGCTTTCACCTTCTATGGCCGGCCTTTCCAGAGCCGTTCCACTAGGGAAGTTAATACCTTTACCTATCTATACATGTAGATAACATTTCCATCTACAACCCCTTACCAGCAACGGCATGTACCTTTAACTGCTAGGTTCACTAAATTCCGAAGAATTTAACTTCACTAACAGAACACTGATAAGGTTTAGGCTGCTCCGCGTTCGCTCGCCACTACTAACGGAATACAACCTACAGATTCATTCTCCTGACAGAGCAGGCTAATGAATCTGTAGATACTTACTTTTTTCTTTTCCTCCAGCTACTGAGATGTTTCACTTCGCTGGGTTGTCTTCTATACCCTATGTATTCAGGCATAGATGTTTCGACATTACTCGAAACGGGTTTCCCCATTCGGACATCCCCGGATCACAGGTTGCTTACCACCTCTCCGAGGCTTTTCGCAGGTTGCTACGTCCTTCATCGTCTTTTGGTGTCTAGGCATCCACCATTTACCCTTACTTCACACTTAATCATAAGAAGCAAGTTAAAATTTTTTTTTGAATTTAATCTTAATAATATTAAGATTGATCAGCTAATTGCTTTAATAAATATTTATTGTGGTTTTGAATTGTTAAGGTTCCACTCTTGGCATCTAACTTACACAGACAGATCAATAATTATGTATTATTAACCAGTCTTTGGGAGTTAAAAAAACCGCCTTGGCTCCAAGCGGCAATCTTTGGATAATTTTAAATTATCCCTTAGCTTGGAAAATGTTTGAGATAGTATTTTTGATTTATCATATTTGAGTCACCTTTGGCGTATGAGAGCCAAGATCATTTTAAGTTATTTTTTATTTTTTGTCCAGTTTTAGGACTTTAACAACGTGTGGATAAGGAGTTAATATTGGTCCTATTATATAGTATTTTTAGACACTTGTCAAGGTTTTTTGGCTAAATTTAGAATAAATAGCTAAATTTAGAGGAATTATTTTTGAGATAAAAAATCATCTTAGAAATAAGATGATTTTTAATTAAGATAATACCTTGGTTAAAGAAGCTTCAGAAGTAAATTATGCTACAAAGAGTAATTAATTAAGATAATCATCAAAGTCAAATTGACATAGAGTGCAATTATCAAGAAAACTACCATCTGAATGATTACCACTAGGCGGATAAGCCATTTTACCACAATCCTGTTTTATTCCTTCTAGGAATAATTGCAATCTTTTTTGATTAGGGTTGTAGTAATATGAATAATACACGTTACTAGTAGAATCACATTTCAGTTTTTCAGACACTGGTAGAGTTGGTAAGTATTCAACCACTGTATCATTTAAATCATCACTGCCAGTTCTAGTACCATTAGGCCAGCAAGATTCACTATCCGAGTAGCCCCAGCAATACCAACTGTTGGGTGGTGTCGTGGGTACGCCGGTATCTTCATCTAGCCATAGTGGATAGAGGCCTTCGTGTTCGGCTGCATAAGCCTCAATGGCAGTAATGTAGTTAGCCATATCAGATAATCTCTGAGCATTTCTGGCACTGGCTCTAGCAGATCTTAAACTCACCACTGCCAAGGCTGCGAGTAGAGAAATGATGGCAATCACCACCAAGAGTTCGATTAAAGTAAATCCTTTGTGTTTAAGCATATTAATAATTATGATTAAAAGTCTTCCAAGAGTAGATCGTCATCGATCGGTACATTGGGTCTAGGTATAACCTGGACATCAAAGATGTAGATTAAAGATACGATAATTACAACTGCTGAGATGGCAATCATGATCATGTTGGCTTGTTTTTCGGTTTTGATTGCACCTTTGGAGATCTTCATTAGCCAAGTGGCCAATTTAGATGGCTGGACATTATACAGGTTTGGGTTAGCCATAACTTAAAAAGTTAATTTTTATTTTTAGAGTTATTTAATTAAACATATTATACCAAATATATAAAAAAACCGCCAAGTGTTGGCAGTTATTTTGGTGGGGACAGAGAGAGTCGAACTCTCACGCCCGAAGGCACTAGCTCCTAAGGCTAGCGTGTCTACCAGTTCCACCATGTCCCCATGTTTATCTTTCTCAAAATACCATAATATTTTCTTTATGTCAATTTTAACCAGACTTCATCTGTCTTTAGGTAGTATACAGAGATATGAAATATTTGAGCATAATTTATCTAATTCTATTTCTTTTTATCATGCCTGCGTCAGCTGTCAGTTATTTGGAAGTGGTCATAAATGAAGTTGCTTGGATGGGAGATTTTAGATCTGCAAATCATGAATGGATTGAGCTGTACAATCCTCAGCCATACGATGTGGATCTGACAGATTGGTATTTAACGGCAGACGATGGCAGTCCAGCTATCTTGTTGGCCGGCACTCTGGCCAGTTCGTCATATTATCTACTGGAAAGAACCAGTGATGAAGCGGTGGTGTCCACGACTGCCGATTTAATTTACACCGGCAGTTTAAGCAATACCTCAGAGATTTTAAGTCTGTATTGTGCAGATCATTTGTTGGTAGACAGGATTAATAGTTCTACAAATTGGTTGGCTGGAGATAATGATTTAAAACTTAGTATGCAAAGAGTTAGTTCCACCCTGCCGGCTCTGACAGATAATTGGTTAACCGCCACTCCTACGCCCAGCTCAATGAATTATATTTTAACCACGACCACTTCAGATGTAACCACGTCCAGTTCCGAGATAATTGAACCGACTTCAACTCCCATATTTTTTCAATTCAATGATGTGGTTATCTCTAATTATGATGCCTTGGCCAGTCCGGAATGGATTGAAATTTACAACGCCACTACCTCAGTCGTTGATCTGTTAGATTGGGAATTGCATGACCGTGTCGGGCGGATTTATCTATTGACAGATGGCCGGTTGGGAGTGGATGAATATTTAACTCTAACTTTACCCAGTGCCAGGTTGAATAATGACGGCGATGAGATTAAATTATATGACAACCGTCAAGTGTTGATTTACCAAACGAGCTATAGTCATGAGCCGGAACCGGAGCCGGTAGAAGTTGAGCAGAAAACACAAGATAATGTGGTTGCTTATTCTCAAGGAGCGGTTATGGTTTCGGAATTCGTGTCGGATCCGGTTGCTGGTCAAACAGAGTGGATTGAATTATTGAATACCACTGATTCAAATATAGATCTGACCGGTTGGCAAATTTTAGACGCTTCGGGTAAGGCAACTGAACTGCAGGGGTATATTCTGGCCGGCGGATATTATTTGGCAGTTCAGCCCAAAGGTAATTTAAACAATGACGGTGACCTGATTGCCATATTAGATCCAACCGGTCAGACCATTCATCAAATTGAATATGGAGACTGTCTGTCAGAGGCAGTGTGTGTACCGGTTGCTTCAGATCCCGCTTCAGTGGCTTGGGATGGTACAGATTATGTTGTAACTCAAACACTCACTCCTGGCTATGCCAATTACATCACTCCTCAAGAGATAGATGGTCCAATACAGCAGACAGAAATTGAACAGGAGCCGGAGTCAGCAGTTTGTCAGACAGCCAATATCTATCTGAGTGAATTCTATCCAAATCCTGTTGGTTCAGACGCTCAACAGGAGTATATTGAACTTTTCAATCCCGGTTTAATGGATCTGGATCTGACCAATTGGTTGCTGGATGATACTGAAGGCGGCAGTCCGCCTTTCAATCTGACGGGCTACACTTTAAAAGCGCTGGATTATTTAGTGCTGTCTCGAGCGGAAACCAACTTGGCTTTGAATAATTCACAGGATGAAGTTAGGTTAATGGATTGTGATAACAATTTGGTTGATCGGGTAGTCTACGCACAAACACAAGAAGGAGTCAGCTACATTTACGAGGCAGATTGGCAGGGCACTGTGGAGTTAACACCCGGTTACAGCAATGAGTATGTGCCGTTAGAAACGGACGCAACTATGAATGAGACTGAGGTGGTGGAAATAGCTTTGGATCAAGTTAGATCATTACCCTTAAAATCTTTAGTGAGAGTCAAAGGCTGGGTGGCAGTTGAACCGGGCATTTTAGGCAGCCAATTCTTTTATCTGGCCGGTTCCGGCATCCAGGTCTATTCTTCGAAAAAAGATTTTCCCGAGTTGCAGGTGGGAGATTACTTGGAAGTAACGGGTGAATTGTCTGAATCTCAAAATGAGTTCAGACTTAAAATTGCTCAAGCTGAAGATATTATCATATTAAGAACAGATGATCCGCCGGAACCACAAACTGTAAATACGGGTCAGGTGGCAGAAGACTGGGAGGGTTATCTGGTAACCGTTCATGCTGAAGTTATTGAAGTTTCTGGTAGCCGTCTGTATCTAGATGACGGCTCCGGTGAACTGGTGGTGTATCTCAAGCAAGCCACGGGGATAGATAAAAAGCAGTTTGCGGCCGGTCAGTGGTTAACAGTAACCGGTATTGTCTCTCAGGTTAAAGAAGAATACCGGCTCCTGCCCAGATTTAAGCAGGATATTGTACTAGAGCAAGTTGAAGCTGAAACAACAGTTGCTTCAGTTGAAGATATACAAAAACAACCGGTAAACTATGTTAAATATGGCTGGTTGCTTTTGGTGACAGTCCTGATCGGTTTAGGTGTGTATTTTTACCGAGCAAAAATGATTTTAACCCCGCCAAATCAGAAAACCAAGATAAAGGACATAACCAAATAGCATAATTCCTCCTTCCCATCTGTCGATGTGTCTGGTTTTTTTGCCGGTTAAGGCGAAGTAGAACAGAACAGCAGTGGTTAGAATACAGATGACAATATCTGTGTTTAGAGCCGGGTTAAACATCAGCGGTTTAATGACCGAACTAATACCTAAAATCAAAAAAATGTTGAAGATATTACTACCCACAATGTTACCAATGGCCAAATCAGTTTTCTTTTTAACGGCAGCGACAATGGCAGTGGCTAGCTCCGGCAGTGATGTGCCAATGGCCAGCAGAGTTAAGCCTATAAAAGCATCACTCAATCCGAACTGGTGAGCCAGAGTGGTAGCTGCTTGAATAATCCAATGTCCGCCAATGGTTAAGCCGACTATGCCGATTAGAATATAGCCAAGGGATTTGGAAAAAGGCAGGATTTCAAAATCCACATCTTCATGATCACGCCTTTTGGCCAGTCCAAAACTGTAATACATAAAAATGCCAAAAAACAGAATAAGTAGAATACCGTCTATTCTACCTAAATGTGAGATTTCGCCTGGTTCAAAAATAAAATCATTAGCCAAGACGGCTAAGAGTATAATAGCCAGCAAACTGAAAGGCACTTCTTTGTTGATGGTGTTTTTTTGAACTTTAATCGGGTAGATAACGGCTGCTATGCCGGTAATTAGCAGGATGTTGGAAATATTACTGCCAATTACATTGCCAATGGCCAAATCAGCTGCACCTTGCCAACTGGCAATTAAGTTTAAAATTAATTCTGGTGAAGAAGTGCCAAAGGCCACAATGGTTAAGCCAATGACTAAATCTGAGATGCGGTATCTTTTGGCCAGAGAAGATGCTCCATCCACTAAAAGATCCGCTCCCTTGATCAACAAAACAAAACCCAAAAAGAGTAAAATATATGTTAGCATGTTTGGATTATATCAAAAAAACCTGCCTCGGTTAAGGAAGCAGGTCTTTTTTTAAGGTTGGATTATTCTAAGTCCAGGGTGATCTGGTTGGAATATTGACCACATTTACCGCCCAAGTATTCACAGACTCGAACGTAGTAAGTGCCGGCTCCATCAAAGGCATGTAAATTTGTAGAGCTGGCATCGGCACTGCTGAGATAAATGTATTTGTCTGTACCGCGGCAAGGATAGGTGGGACCACTGGTTTTAGACCAAACGATTTTGAAGCCTTGTTTGGAAGTGCCATCGACGGTCCAACTGACACCGGTATCACTGCCGGTCAGTGAGATGGAGTTGACTGCTGATGTCGGTGTTTCCTTTTTAACTGTTTTTTTAGGAACTGTTAATTTTACGTTGTTGCTGTACACTCCGCATTTACCTCCCAGATATTGGCAAACCCTAAAGTAATATGTTTGACCGTCTTGCAAGTTCCAATGATAAGAGCGTGTGTTACTGTCAGATAGATATATGTAGCTATTGCCGGGATATACGGGATTGGTCTCAGCGCTTTTAACCAGCTTAAAGCCTTGGGGAGTTTCTAGGCCGGATACACTCCAGTTAAATTTAACTCCCGTTTCAGTCACGCTACCGCTTAAACTGATGCCACTGACTGGAGTGGGAGTAGGTGTTGGTGCCGGTTCAGGCGTGGGTTGAGGATCTGTCGTCGGCGCTGTTTCTTCAGCTAAAACACCCAACTGTTGTTGGTAATGCTGTTTGTCCTGTTCTTTGTTCCATGCCAAAAACATATCTTGATCAATTTTAGATAAGTCCAGATCTTCAACCTGGTTGGATTCCTCTTGATATTTCTTACCTTGTTCCACAATAATTTCCTCACCATTCTTTTTAACCATAACTTGGTTTTGGTAAACTTCCACTCCTTTAGTGTCATTATAGCAGGCAGTCTTAAAGGCTGTACCCAAAGATTCATACTCTGTATTGTCTATAGTTACAGTATATGTTCTGTCAGCAGTCACCACTCGGTTGTAGACCTCACCGGCTAAATTGGCAATAACTATATTGTCAGGTTCCAAACTGGACAGAGTAATTTTGGCATCGGAATTCAGTCTGAGCACACTGCCTTCATCCAGCTGGATAATCGCTTTGCCTTCGCCAATCACTTCCACGCTGTCGCCTTGGTATAAATTGGTAGATAATTCCGCTCTCTGCCAATTACCACCCTGAGATTGATATTCGACCGCCCCCTCCAAATAAGTAAAAGTTGCTCCCAATAGGTTTTGGTTAGCTGTTTGCGCCGGTTGATTATCCGGTGGTGTGAAAATTTGGCCGGTATAGATGTAACCAACCATCGCCAACACCAGTAAAGCCAAGCCTAACCATAGCATTTTTTGCATGTGTTTAGGGTTAGTGAATAATTGAATTATATCAATGTGGTATTTGCTACGGTATCGGAAGTGTCTTTAAAGCGCATGACTTTAACACCTTGAGTGTCTCTGCCCAGTACGTTAACGTCTTTGAGACCGAGTCGGATAACTTGGCCTTGATGTGAGATGACAATTAAATCTTTATTCGTATCATAGATGACCCGGCCACTGACAATCTTTCCGGTTTTCGCCGTTATTTTGGCTGTCTTAATGCCGCTACCGCCTCTGCCTTGGATTTTGTAAGCCTTAAGCGAGGTTTGTTTGCCAAAGCCTTTTTCCATGATCACCATTAGTCTGCCGTCTTTTTCCCAAGCCGCTTCAAACACATCCATGCCGACAATGACGTCATCTCCTTTAAGTTTAATACCTCTAACACCGGCCGCTGATCTGCCCATGGCTCGAATATCTTTTTCAGCAAAGCGGATGCCTTGTCCGTTGGCGGTGACTAAGATGACGTTTTCATTACCTTTGGAAGGTCTGACCCATTCCAGATTATCTCCATCTTTCAATTTAAGAGCAATCAGGCCGGAACGTCTGACATTGGCAAAATCTTCAATGGCGGTTTTTTTAATAACACCCTTTTGAGTAACCATAATTAAGAATTTGTCATTCTCCATATCGGTAGACGGTAGGATCGCGGTTACTTTCTCATGAGGTGCTAATTGCAAGAAGTTGACCAAAGCTTGACCTTTGGCGGTTCTGGAAGTTTGAGGGATATCATAGCCTTTGAGTTGAAAGACACGACCTCGTGTGGTGAAAAACAGGATATCCGCGTGAGTCGAAGTTTGGAAAAAATGTTCAACCGAATCCTCTTCTTTGGTGGTTAAGCCGACCACACCTTTGCCGCCTCTGCCTTGGATTTTAAAGGTATCTGTTGGGAGTCTTTTTATGTAACCATCTTGAGTTGCCAAAACAATCGTTTCTTCATTTGGTACCAAGTCTTCCATACTGAAACTGTCTACGCCATGAGCCACCACTTGTGTTCTTCTGGGCTGTCCATACTTGTCTTTGAGAGCGATTAATTCATCTTTAATAATCTGTCTAATCTTAGCTTTTGATTTTAAAATGGCTTCCAATTCTTTAATCAATTTCAATTTGTCTTTCAATTCGGTTTCCACTTTTATTCTTTCCAAGTTAGCCAACTGTTGCAATCTCATTTCCAAAATGGCAACAGCTTGTTTGTCACTTAATTTGAATTTCTTGATTAAATTGCTCTTGGCTTCATCTTTATCTTTTGATTTCTTAATCGTATTGATAACCTGATCAATTTTAGCTAAAGCCATAACCAAACCTTCCAAGATATGGGCTCGGTCTTTAGCTTTGTTTAAATCATATTCAGTTCGTCTGGTTACCACTTCCTGACGATGCTTCACATATTCCTCAATGACATTTTTTAGATTCAAAACATGAGGCTGTATACCATCGATTAAGGCCAGCATGTTCATATGAAAACTGGTTTGAAGATTGGTATACTTAAACAGTTGGTTGAGAATCTTTTTTGGATAACTGTCTTTCTTCAATTCAATTACGATCCTGACCCCATCTTTGTTGGACTCATCTCTTAAGTCTTTAATGCCTTGGATTTTTTTGTCTTTGACCAATTCAGCAATTTTTTCCAACAAAGTCGCTTTGTTGGTTTGGTAATTGACTTCGGTGACAATGATTTGGAATTGGCCGGTTTTAACTTCCTCAATATTGGTCTTAGCTCGACACACAATTCCACCCTTGCCGGAAGCATAGGTCTGTTTAATATCTTTAGCGTTGTAAATAATGCCACCGGTCGGGAAATCCGGTCCTTGGATATACTTAGTTAAATCTTCAACTGTACATTCCGGATTGTCTATATAGTGAATGGTGCCATCCACTACTTCTGCAAGATTATGAGGGGGAATGTTAGTGGCCATGCCCACAGCAATGCCTTGAGCCCCGTTAATCAGTAGATTCGGCAGTTTAGCCGGCAGGACCCTGGGTTCTTGGTGGGCGCCATCGTAGTTGGGTATGAAGTCGACGGTTTCTTTGTCAATATCCAGCAACATCTCTTCGGCAATGGGATTAAGCTTAGCCTCGGTGTAACGCATGGCGGCTGCTCCGTCTCCGTCCATGGAGCCGAAATTACCTTGACCGTTGACCAGAGGGTGTCTGAGAGAAAAATCTTGAGCCAATCTGACCAAAGTATCGTAGATAGCCATATCGCCGTGAGGATGGTATTTGGCCATGACTTCACCGACCACATTGGCGGATTTTCTGAATTTCGCACTTGGTCGCAGTCCAATATCCCACATGGCGTACAAAACACGACGATGAACCGGCTTTAAGCCATCTCTGACATCCGGCAGAGCTCGAGAGACGATAACAGACATGGCGTAGTCTAAATAACTGCGCTCCACCTCAGTACTGATGAGCTGGTCGGATATATTGGCTTCCTCTGGAGCGATCATCGGTAAAGCCTCTTGTTTTTTGGGTTTAGGTTTAGCTGTCTTGTTTGGCATAGATTATGGGTACTATAGAAACTTAACACTGTTAATAATTTTGTCAAACACCGGTTGGTAAAATTGTTGACCGGCTGCTGTCTGAATTTGGATTTGGTAAATGGAGTTATTGGCTTCCACCAGGATCAGCCAGTCCAACTTGCTGTCAGTTGGTTCAGAATTGATATACCAGAGAGTTGGCTGATTATCTATCTGGCCGAAGTCCTGACTGATAACTTTGTCAGTTAGATCCAAGTTCTGTTTGACCCAAGCCAACATATCACTGGATTGCTTATTGTTGTGTTTGGTGATGTTTAAACTGGCATAGTAATCTGGAGTGCTGGAGGAGGCATAGCTGACCAAGTCTAAACGGTTGTCTTGCTCTTGTTTGGACCAAGTATCCGGATACTGCAGTTTAATGCCCATAACCTCTGAAGTGTGCTCCGGCCAGTGTTCGGTCTGTAATTTGTTTTGCAAATCGTTCAATATTTGTTGTTTGGTTTGTTCCAGGTATTCTTGGTTGGTTAATTCTTGGTTTAGTTCTTCAATCACTTGACTGGTATTTTTCAGAATGGAATTTACATCTTGCAATGTATTGTCAACATCCTGTCTCCAGGCAAATTCAGGCAGGCCACTGTCTTGAACGTTGTTTATTTTTTGTTTAATGCTCCAAATCCAGCCTAGAACGACCAGTGCTATGAAAACGGTTATGACTATTAAGAAAATCTGTTTACGAGTTTCAGTTTGTGGATCGGTGTTATAGATTGGCACCAACTTGATTTGAGGTTGCTCGATAGCTTGTTGCTCAGGCTGTATGACAGCCTCTTTTTTCAAGGAAACAGGTTTTTTAACCACTTTCTTCTTGGTTGTTTTTTTGGTGACTTTCTTCCGGGTTGTTGTCTTGCGTACGGTTTTTTTACCGGTCGTTTTTTGACGGCTGGTTTTTTTACGCGCAGTTTTCTTTTTACTTACGGGGGTAGTGGTTGATTTTTTACTGGTGGTTCTAGTCATAAATCAATCTAGTATAGATGACTCAAGGAGTAAGCACGACAATTTTAGCTCCCTCCTGAGGCAAATCTTTTTTAGTTATTTTTAATTTATCTACTTTCTCACTCGGCAAACCGGCAATCTTCAGGAAGTCATCAACTGAGCCCAGTTTGGCCTTGGATTTGAATTTTAAACCGGGTAATTGGTAGTGCATGGGAAGAATGATTCGAGGCTCAATATCTGATATAATCCGGTTAGCCACTTTAGCATCTATTGTAAATATACCCCCAACAGGTATACACAGAATATCTACATTACCCAGTTTCTCAAGTTGTTCATTGTTTAAAACATGACCCAAATCACCTAAATGAACCAGATTAAGACCTTCAATATTAATGCGGTAAATCGTATTTAAGCCTCTGTCTTTACCCTCTGTGTCATCATGAAAGGTAGGAATGCCATAAACAAAAATACCCTTTGTCTCATATTCACCCGGCTGGGTGATAACAAAAGGTTCGCCTTTAATGGCTGCTAAGTTATTGTGGTCATGATGGTCATGAGAGATGGTAACAATATCTGCCGGTGTTTTAACCACCTTCAAGCCGTAGCTGTCATCGAATGGATCAGTGACAATCACTATTTCATCTCCATTGTTTTTGGTTTGGATTTTAAAATAGGCTTGGCCGAACCATTGTATTTGCATATAATTGATGGTATGATATGTTTTAGTTTACTTAAGTATTTTACACTAAATTTAAAAGCAAATCAAATAGTGAGTCCTTGTAGTTCAATGGATAGAACAAGCCCCTCCTAAGGGCTAGATGCAGGTTCGATTCCTGCCGGGGACATAAATGAAAGAGCCGTCCCTTGTCTGTCTAGACTTGGAACGGCTGTGTTGTTTAGATTTTCCAACCTGCCTGTTGCAGGCTGTCCGTATCCAGTTCGTGGATACGGTTCGGCTCGATCCGTCGCATGACCAGTGGCCAGACGACCCAGGACAGCCGCTGGATCTTAGGTGCGCTCAAGATCTTCATCTGAGCGCTGTTGTCCTGCCCTTTGACGGGCAGCCACATGACCAGCAGATCGGCGGCCAGATTCATGTCCATTTTCTGGACACAAATCGCGAAGTCATCCAGCACTTGCTGGATGTCTTCGGTAGTGAAGGGTGAGTCGTCTAGCAGGCCCAAGACCTGCTCGCCCGTACCTTCGACCTCGAATACTAAAACTTCATTTCGCATAGACTTCCTCCTTTTTTCACTTTATGCGAATATATTATAATAGCATATATTTAATAATATGTCAAGAAATATGGTGGAAAACAGGGTATAACCTGTGGATTATGGGGATAAATGTCTAGACATGTCTAGACAAATCTTTCTTAGATTGACAAATATAGATATATATGGTATTATTATGCAACCTACAAACAAAGGAGGATATATCATGGATCTTATCGTCAGAAGTAAAGCAGTGTTGTTGGAACTGGTAACCGGACTGGTTGGATTAGTGATCGGTCTACCTGTTTTGGCTGGCCTGTGCTACGGACTATATTCCTGCGCCTTGATTGTCTGGGTAGTAGCGTGCCAGATGCCCAATGTACCCTGTCAGGTTTTCTTTCTGATCATGTCTCCGTTTCTGTTGCCTCAAATTGTATTGTTTTATGACAACCTGCTGGTTGCTACTTATCTAGACATGTTCAGTTAGACAGAACCACTCGACTGAAATTCGGTCATACCATTCCCCCATTACAAGACAGATGTGATGGGGTTTTTATTATTTATATTTATAACACAGCATCCCTAAGGCGTTATATACGCAATCACTATTTTTTTATTTAAATTTAAACATAAAACATGGCATAAAATGGAATCATAACACTCTTTGATTCTCATTTTTAACAAAATAATTGTTTAAATTTAGACAAAAAAATACGATTGTCGTTAATAATCTGTTATACGAACTTATGTGAAACTAAAGTTTTTCTAAAGAAAATCTTAAGAAAATATGATATAATAGACATATTACAATTAAATGCACCTATGAATGACAAAAAACAATCCATGCTCATGCAAGTTATGAAACCCAAAGATTGGATTATGTTGTTTTTTTTAATCGTCATTTCCATTGGCTGTTGGTTTTGGGTTTTAAATGCCTACAGCCAGTCCTTTGACTATAACACTCAACTGCAGACTGAATTAGATCAATTGGCTAGTTAGTTGACAATTATCTATTTTTCAGATAAAATATAGTCATTAATCATAAGGCGTTTTTCTTGGTTGAGTACAGTTTGACTAGGAAATTCGTGACAAGGATCACTTATTAATGATCGACAAAAAAAAGAAACAGCAGATAATTAAGAAATTTGCTGTTCATGAACATGATACCGGTTCATCTGAAGTTCAAATAGCCCTGTTAACAGAAGAAATTAAGAATTTAACGGAACATTTAAAAACTCATAAAAAAGATTACTCATCTCGCAGGGGATTATTGCGCAAAGTCGCTGAAAGACGTAAATTGCTTAGATATTTGGAAAAAGAAAACCTAGCTAGTTTTGAAGATTTGGTTAAAAAGCTGAAATTAAAGATTGCCAAGAAAATTGAAGATAGAGTTGCAGAAAGTGAAGAATTGCCGGAAGAAGAACAAGTTGAACCAGAGGAAGATGAATAAACTGTCAAAGGAGTTTAAGACTCCTTTTTTTGTTAAAAAATGTTTAAATTTAAATAAATAATGGCCTAAAAGGTTGAGTATTGTTTGTTTATTTGAAGTTAATTTAGTTGATATCAATGAATTAAGTTAAATTCAAATAAGCACTATTTAGCTGATCTTAGGTTCAAGAGGAGAAAAACATGTTACAAAATCAAACTTTTGAAACAACTTTTGCCGGTCGAACATTAAGCGTTGAAGTAGGTAAGGTAGCCCACCAAACCAATGCTTCCTGCCTTGTAAGATACGGTGACAGCGTGGTTTTGGCCACTGCGGTGATGTCTAACCAAACCAGGGATGTAGATTTTTTCCCTTTACAGGTAGAAGTTAGAGAAAAAATGTATGCCTCAGGCAAAATCAAGGGCTCTCGCTTTGTCAAAGGCGAAGGCAGACCCACGGATCATGCAACCTTAGACGCTCGCATGATAGATCGAGGTTTAAGACCGTTGTTTAATCAAAAACTCAGAAATGAGGTTCAAGTAGTTATTACAACCCTGTCTTATGATCGGGAAAATCCGATTGGATTATTGGGTATCACCGCTGCTTCCTTGGCTTTGCATTTATCTGATATCCCATGGCAAGGACCAATAGCCGGCATTCAAGTGGCTAGAAATGATGGAAAATTAGTCCTCAATCCGACTGTTGATCAAATTACTCACTCTGATTTGAATCTGGTTTTATCTATTGTTGATGATAAGGTGATTATGGTTGATGCTGATGCTCAAGAGGTGAGTGAAAAAGAGATGTCTGAAGCTTTTGCGTTTGGCATTCAACAAGCCCAGTCTGTGCTGGCCTTTATCCAAGATGTTAGACAAAAAGTTGGTTTAGATAAACAAGATGAACAAGCTTTAATTGATAATTACTACTCTCAATTTGAAATTTCCTTAGCTGAAAAACAACAAGCTTTTGAATTAGCAAAGACGTTTTTTTCGCTAAATTTAGACAAATATTTGTTTAATCAACCCAAAGGAACCAAGCGAGAAAGAAAGGAAGTGGCCAAAGCATTATTATCAGAGTATTTGGAAAAAGACGAATTAAAAGAAGCACATCCAGAAATAAAAGAGTACATAAAAAATGAGTTTGAAGAGTATTTGGAACAAGCTGTTTCGCAAGCCATTTTGGATCAGGAATTAAGAGTGGATGGTCGTACCTTAACACAGATTCGACCATTGTTGGCTGAAGTTGGCCTATTACCCAGAACACATGGTACAGGCCTGTTTTCACGAGGAGAAACTCAGGTTATGAGTATTGTCACCTTGGGATCACCGGGAGATGCCCAAATTATGGATGAGATGACTCAAGATGACACTAAAAAGCACTATATGCATTTCTATAACTGCCCTCCGTATGCCTTTGGCGAGGCCGGTGCATTCCGAGGAGCGGGTCGCAGAGAAATTGGACACGGTGCGCTTGCTGAAAAAGCTTTAATCCCGGTTTTACCGACTAAAGATGATTTTCCTTACACCATCTTGGTTGTATCTGAAGTTATGGGCTCAAACGGCTCTTCTTCCATGGCATCAACCTGCGGTTCAACTTTAGCTCTGATGGATGCCGGTGTACCTCTTAAGAAGCCGGTGGCCGGTATTGCGATGGGATTGGCTTCAAATGACCAAACTTACCGAATTTTAACTGATTTACAAGACTTGGAAGACGGTCCTGGTGGTATGGACTTCAAGATTACAGGCACTGAAGATGGCATTACAGCCATTCAAATGGATACAAAAACTCAAGGTTTAAGCCTGGAAATATGTCAAAAAACCATTGACCAAGCTAAACAGGCCAGATTAGAGATACTGGATGTTATGGCCAAAGCTATTGCTGAACCGCGTTCTGAGTTATCTGAATTTGCGCCTAGAATAATTAGTTTTAGAATTGAGCCTGAGAAGATCGGTGAAGTGATTGGACCCAGTGGTAAGGTAATAAACGCCATTATTGACGAATGTCAGGTGGAGATAGACATTGAAGATGATGGTTTGGTGATGATAACCGGCTTGCAAGCACAAGGAGCAGCTAAGGCTCAAGAGATAATCCAAAATATTGTCAAAGAGGTTGAAGTCGGTGAGATTTACGACGGTAAGGTCACTCGCATTATGGATTTTGGTGCTTTTGTGCAAATATTGCCGGGTAAAGAAGGTATGGTGCATATCTCTGAATTTTCCAACCAGCGCGTTGACAAGATTGGTGATGTGGCTAAAATCGGAGATGTTTTTAAAGTTAAAGTGATTGAAATTGATAGGATGGGAAGAATTAACTTGTCAGTTAAACAGGCTGATCCTAAGTACCAACCGGATCAGGATTCTAGACGCAGAAAGCCGAATGACAGAGGTCCTCAGGATAGACGTCAGCATAAAGATCGAGATAGAAGAAATTTTAACAAGCGCAGATAAAAAGGGTATAATGTAGGAATGATATTCCCTTGGTTAAGACAAAAAAGGATCTTCCAGCATCACAGACTGATTATTATGTCTGGGTTGGGGGTTCTTTTTTGTTTATTATTGGCTTATTCCATTTACCAACAATATTACAAAGATACCCTCTTAGGGTATATACCGGAATCATCTAAAATCTACCTGCATCTTAATCGTCCGACTTTTAAGACCAGACTCTCATTAGATAATCTGATTTTCAAGCTTTTTAATTCTTTTGATATACGGGATTTTAAGCCGGCCTGGATTAAAAGAGAAATGGCGGTGATGGAAAAAGACAATCAGTTTTATCTGGTTGTTCGAACACATAGTCAGCAACTGGTTAAGCGATTTCTGCAAGAAAATGATGTTAACCATGGCTGGTTGGACGGCAGTCGAGTTGTAATTGGAGAATTTCCACCGGATTTTCATTTTGACAAGCATAAAATTATCGTTAAACAGCTTAACCGAAGCTTTAGATGGCCTTCAGATCTGAAACTGTATATGAATACTGGTTTAATTAACGAGTCTCAGGCATTAGATTACCAGATGATCAAACAGATGTTATTCAACACGTCCGGACATCTCTATTTGTCAGGTCGTTTTAAGCAAGATAAGCTGCTCGTTAGTATCAACGACACAAAAGCCCATGATTTTGATTTACCGGAGATGTTTGAGGCGTATGATTTTAATCTGTACAGTCATCGTGCCGAATACCTCGATCCTTTTCTAAATCAGATTTTAGCTGTTTCACAGGATGAATACGCCGTAATCCAAGATTATTTGACCGGCTGGCAAACAGATTTTAAATTGGATTTGACAAGTTCCCTGTATAAGAAATTAACTCAATCCAAAGTGTTGGTTTTAGTGCAGCAGGCTACCAGTACCGATGATTATCTAACAGATTACCGCTTTCATGTGAACTTTGAATTGCCCCAGGCTTTGGATTTCGAACAGATTGCACAAATGGAAGAAATCTTAAAAAACATTCTGGCTCAAAAGTATCCAACGCCAGTCAAGCAATCTTTAACAGATGGCACAATAATAACCGAGTTGTTGCCGGTTACTGACGAATACACTTTTGTCTCACAAAATGGATTTGAAACATTAATTGTTCAAGATCAGCTACTGGCGTATCAAGTGAGAGACAACCACCTAGCCATCACCAACAGCCGTGATTTAATGGCTAATTACAACGTAGCTGTAGCAAAAGACTATTTAAGTCTTAAGACTCAACTCTTACCACAGACCGAGGTACTGGATTGGTTAAAAGCTTTTGAAACAATAGCTTTAGAAAATAATTCTCTGGTGTTGGAATAATAAAACCCGTCACAAGACAAGTGACGGGTAATTCTTGTTTATTGAACAAAAGCTCGTTCGTTGTTTTGTCCAATGGTAATGCCAGCACGCAATCCCAGTTGAATCGCTTTGCTCAGTAGATACTGACCTTCTTCCGATTGCAGAAAGTCCCGCATTCCCTCCAGCTTGGAACCCGAGATGCCCATTACCAGAAAGTCGACCACTTGAGTCTCTGGGATCTGTGAGAATTCCTTTTCATACTCAGCTTGAGCTTTCTGGGCTGCTGCTAGCGAGGTATGCTGTGCGACTCGAGCCCAGTAAAAGGGTTTTGAACAGATCACTTCGAATGTCAGCTTCAATTCAGTCTTTGACTGATCCGTCTCTGACTGATCCGTTAGCACACGGACATCGTGAGCATGACAGCGCAACGGGCCAATATGGAATGTGACCAAGATACCAGCCTGAATGGCTTCTAACGGTTGGTCATCTGCATAGCTCGCGACTGAAAAAATACGGTCTTTGAGTTCATCAGGCGAGATAACTTTCACTCGCCAAGCCTGTTGTTTAGACTGGGTGGGGTCTGTCTCCAAAACCACTCCGGTTAGCATTGGTTCTGTGTTGCTCAAGATCGCGCCTCCTTTTGGTTTGAAACTAAACTGGACGATCTAACTGTATTATATCTCAGACTGATCGTCAAGAGTCTATTTTATAATCAACGATTAATCCACAGCCATATTTATTTAAATTTAGATAAATATATGCTTTGTACACATAATTTGTTCACAAGTGGTGGATAAGTCTGTAGATATCCACAGAATCAGATGTGTATAAGTTGGTGAGAGTGATTTTAATTAGCTAAATTTAGCTATATAATAGTCTTGACCCGGTTAAAAAAATATGCTATAATGACTACAGTTAGTTGAAATTGTACCTTAGTAATTAATATTTGGAGAAAATTGCGATTAAACCGCGTATTAATCTCAGTTTTCTGTTTTCTACTAGGTTAACACGAAATCCGGAGGGACCGTGAGCTAACCTCCCAACCCATGCAACTGGTGCGGTCATAGGCTGACCCCAACAGAGAGAGGTACTCCTGTGGCCACAACCAAGGTAGAAAACTGGCTTCAGCTCAAGAAGCGCTTATACACCCCCTACGATAGTCATTTCTGCCGCTGATCCTCGTGGATTAGTCCAGAACAGTCCTAGGGCCGTAGGCGCAAGCACCCATACATTAATTATACATATAATAGGGGCGCAGCTTGCGCCTCTTTTTTTTGTTAAATATTTGGTATAATACAATAACTTACTCATAGCAATATTCGTATGGATCAAACCACTCTTCAAGAACTCAAACAAATGCTGGAACAGAGAAAGCAAGAATTAATTAAACAGTTGGAAACGGTTGGTCATAAGGCAGAGGGAGAAGATAACTATGATGCCAATTTTCCTCAATATGGGGATTCAGCTGAAGACAATGCCATTGAAGTGGCGGATTATGCCACTAATTTGTCTTTGGAAAGAGAATTGGAACCGGAATTGAAAGATATTGACAAAGCTTTGGAAAGGATTAAAGAAGGCACCTATGGTAAATGCGAGAAGTGTGGCCAGGATATTGATTTGGCCAGACTAAAAGTTATGCCATCTGCAACTGAATGTGTTAAGTGTAAATAAATGAAGTTGGCAGTCAAAGTGTTGATAATTAATCTGGCTGTGTTTAGCTTGTATTTAGTTGATAGGGTTTTAAAATATATATTCTCTACCCACGGTGGAGAATATTTTATTTTAGGCAATTGGTTAAAACTACAATTAGCCTATAATCCGGGAATTGCGTTTGGGTTGCCGCTGAATTATCTGCTGATTCTGTGTCTGTACTGTTTCATCTTATTTTTCTTAATCAGCCACTTGGTCAGTTGCTATCTGCACAAGAAGCTGCTTAAAATACTCAGCTTGTCTCTTATTCTAGTCGGTGCTTTTTCCAATTTGTTGGACAGATTATATGTGGGGCGAGTGATAGACTATATAGATGTGAAGTATTACAGTATTTTTAACTTGGCGGATGCCCTGATAGTAACGGGTGTGGTGATTCTGATTTGGTTGGTTTTTAAAGAGAGAGATCAAGTTTAGACAACCAGCCCTGTTTAACTTCACCGGAAGTTAGACAGGGCTTTCTTGTATAAGAGAAAAACGGCTAACCAAGTGTTAGCCGTTTTAAGTTTAGCCTCGCAAGAAGAACGTAGCCATTTTCCGCACCGCCCTATCTGCTGCTTCAGGATTACCTCCCCCGTTTCTGGCCATATCATAGGCCTGTTTGAGTTGAGTCAAACTCTGAGCGTTCTCAACCATTACAAAAGCTGCTTTTTTGGCAGAACCGGTGTGTGCCGGAGCATATTTTGCCAGCAGCTCGGCTTCTTCAAAGGAGCCGCAATCTTTAAGCGCTTTGCTGACCAAGATATTGAGCAGTCGGTAAGCGGCCCTTCCTTGGTGGCTGTCTACCCCGAATTCTTTCAGGGTTTGCCAGCATTGCATCATGCTTAAGGAATTGTCCATTGGAATTTGGCCGAAAGCATCTTCTATTTCAGCCCGGGACAAGCCGGTTTTGTCCATCATGACCGAGACGTCTATCTGTGTATAGTCCAAGTCATTGATGGGTTTGGGATGGCCTTTGTACATCGTGTTCCCTCCTGTTGTCATGCCATAACCACCAGTTCTTTCAATATATGAGAACAAGTCAGATTTGTCAATTATCTGATGTAGTTTAACGGGTTAACCCGATTGCCATTTATTCTAACCTCAAAATGAAGATGGGCACCGGTTGAATAACCGGTAGATCCTTCCAAGCCAATTACTTCTCCCTTTTGAACTTTCTGGCCGGGTTGAACCAAGATACGGCTGAAGTGGCCATACAAGGTTTGCAGTCCATTGCCGTGGTCAATTATAACATTGTAGCCATAACCGTATCTTAAATACTGAGTTCGAGATACAACGCCGGCTTGAACCGCTCGAATGGTTTTGCCATTGCCACAGGCGATATCAACACCAGTGTGACGCCAACCACGGTAGTATTGCGTAATGCGACGACATTCACTGGGCCAATACATTTTGCCGTCGCTTGACAAAGTGGGTACTGTATAGGTAGGTGTGTCCACAGTACTGGCGTAAGTTCTAGGTGCGGAGGTATAGATAATACGTCCGCCCGGCACCATAATGGTTTCTCCAACCGCCAGTAAATCATCACTGCCGACACGATTATACTCTCTAATTTTCTCGGCTTCAGCGTCGTATTTCTTGGCAATACTCAACAAGGTGTCCCCGCTTTTAACAGTGTGCAAAACACCGGAGGTGGGAGGGATGGCCAATTTTTGGCCTGGTTTAATAATGGAGTATGAAGACAGATTGTTGGCCCAGAGCAAGGTGTTAACAGAGACGTCAAAGTCACTGGCAATACTGCCAATACTGTCTCCTTCCTTGACTTCATATTCTTTAACACTGGTTCTGGTTATCTTAGCCGCTTCTGTACTAACCAAATCCGGCTTTACCAAAGTGGTACCGCCTTGAGTGGTAGCTAAGACAGAATCCTGTTGTTCATCTAAGATTTCTTCTTCTCTTTTTTGAGCTTCAGAGTAAATATGACTTCTTAGGAAGGTATTTTCTCCTTGGTAGCTGGTGATACCGGATTCATCTATGACTGAATATGCATCTTCAATGGTTTCCAAATTTTCCAAACCCACAATATTGTAGATCAGAGCGTCTTGTCCGTAATTTTCATTGTTCTCATAAGCTAAAATGTTGGAAGTGGTAATTAACACGGCCATGATAATCACCACACCATGGATGACATAGTGATTGGTTAAACTTAAGATGATCTTGTCTTGGGTGGTGTCTGCCTTGGATGAGTATTTGATTCTAAACCAACGGTATTTATCGTAAACAGGTAGGATCAGGAATTTAAACAGGCCTTTCTGTATAAATTTTAAAGGATAAACGGTTAAATAAAAAAAAGGCTTGAGCATTATCCATAGCCAGCCGAAGCCCTTGAAAGTAAGGGTTATGAGTCGAGTGATTATTTTTTTCAGTTGAAAACTGATATTATTAACTTATATCAAGATAAATTACGCTAGTAATTATATAACTATTCTGTCATTTTGTCAATTCAGATAATGACAGATTTATGCTACATTTAGTGTATGTTGAAGCCGGAATTAATTCAAGCTGTTTACGCCGTAGTCTGCTATTACGATCTGTTCGACTACCCAGTTACGTGGTTGGAGGTTTTTAAGGTCGTTAAAGTCAGGACGGATTTAATGAGTGTTAAGCATGCTTTAACTAATTTACACATACAGGGTAAACTTGAAAGCAAGTTTGGCCATTATTTTTTACCTCACAGATCAAGTTTGGTTGCAGACAAGAAGCGTAAACTGTTAATTGCCAATGAAAAATACCAAAAAGCCAAGCGGATTATCCGACTCTTAATTTGTTTTCCATTCATTCGAGCGATAGCCATTAGTGGTTCTTTGGCTTATTCCAATGCTGAGATCGGCAGTGATATTGATTTGTTCGTCATTACTAAACGGCGCAAAGTTTGGACAGCTCGCTTTTTCGTCCTATTCTTTTTGAAAATCTTTAGATTAAGACCCACACAAGAAAAAAAGCAAGATAAAATATGTTTAAGCTTTCTATGTGATGAATCTCATTTAGCTTTGAATACCATATCTCATTACACCAGTGGTTACCATTTTCCAGTCTGGCTCAGCCAATTTAACTTTCTATTTCAAACAGATGAGATTTTTTGGTTAGACAACGGTTGGTTGGTCAATCATTTACCCAATTTCTATCCTCAGAGGATCAGTCAGAGACGACAGATTAATGACACTTGGCTGAGCTTGGGACTCAGACGAGTGTCGGAATTGGCTTTAAGTTCACCTGTGATTGAAAAGTGGTTACGGGCCTACCAGTTGAAAGTGATGCCTCAAGTTTACCAAGCACAAGCTGACAACCAGCAGGATGTTGTATTATTACAGTACATGGTTAAAACTCATTTAAGCCGGCAAGGTCGGCAATATGATAATTTACTCACTCACAGATTAAACCAGCTTAGGTATGAACAAACTTAAAAAACTCGTCACCCATTTGATTTATTTACTCATTTTATTACTGCCGGTCCAGACCGTTTATCTGATACCGCGTCTCATAGACGGTGAAAAATGGCAGTATGGGAGTCTCATTATCTATGCCTGGGAGATAGTGCTTTGGCCAACCTTGTTTTTGGGTCTGGTCTACTTAGTCCAAGCCCGGAAAATACAGTTTAAAAAAATAGAGCTAAATAAGTTTAAGGTGGTGGTTTTAAGCTGGCTACTTGTTATTTTAACTGGTCTGGGCATTATTTGGGCCGGAGATCAATTACTGGCAGCTTATGCTTGGTTGAGATTAGTTGAGATAATGGCGTTGATGTTTTTGGTTTTAAATTTGGATTTGGAATTGATTAAAATTGCCAAGATTTTGACTTTTGTGGGAGCGGTGGAAGCTTTACTGGGCAGCTTCCAATTTGTCACTCAACAGGTTATGGCCTGCAAATGGTTGGGTATGGCACAGCATTTACCCGTTGAATTAACTTCATTTGTGGTCGACACCGGCAGTCATCGTTGGCTGCGAGCCTATGGTACTTTTGCTCATCCCAATATTCTGGGTGGTGTTTTGGTTGTCTGCCTGCTGGCTGCCCTTTGGTTGTATTTAATTCACAAACCGGGTTGGACTAAAGTTCTGGCAGCTGCTAGTCTGCCCATAATTGCGATTGGTTTGTTTTTTAGTTTTTCCAGGAGCGCTTGGTTGGCTTTAATGGCCGGTTTAATTATTTTAGTCTGGCAATTAAGATTGGAAAACAAGATTAAGCATTTAATTAGACCCTGTTTGTATTTGTTGGTTGTTGGCATTATGCTGTGTTTGGTGTATTGGCCTTTGGTCAATACTCGTTTAACCATCAAGGACAGATTGGAAGAGAAATCTGTGGAACAGAGATTGAGCTACCTAGACCAAGCCAAACTACTCTCCAAACGCAAGATGTTTCAAGGTACGGGCTTAGGCAATTACACGGTTGAGCTCATGTCAGCTTATCCTCGGCAAGCAGTCTGGGAATACCAGCCGGTTCATAATATCTATCTGCTAGCCTTAGTGGAATTGGGCATATTTGGCTGGCTGGCTTGGTGTTTGATCATCTGGATAGCCATTTGGCAAAAGCATAACCGGTCAATATCTTTGGCTTGGCTGGTCAGCTTGCTGGTCATTGGTTTTTGGGATCATTATCTATGGACTCAACTGGTTGGTTTAAGTCTGTTTTGGCTGGTCTTAGCCTTTAATTTTAGAGAAAAATTCGAGACTTGACAGATATCTGGGATTTGTTAAAATACTAATTGATTAATATTTAGCACTCTATTATATGGAGTGCTAATTTAACTCACAAGATTCATAATACTAAAACTATGAGTATTAAACCAATTGGAGATAGACTGTTGGTCAAGCCGGTGGCTGAGGAAGAAGTGACCAAATCCGGTATTGTACTACCAGACACTATCGACAAAGAAAAAAAGGCGGAAGGTGAAATTATGGCTATTGGTACAGGTGAAAAAGTGTCTAAGTTGGGTTTGCAAGTTGGTCAAAAGATTCTGTTTGGCAAGTACAGTGGTGAAGAAGTGAAAAGCGATGAACAGGATTACAAGATTTTAAATCACGACGACGTTTTAGCCGTGGTTGAATAAATAATAATCAGATATTAAATATGTCAAAACAAATTCTTTTTAACGAGGAGGCCAGAAAAAAATTAAAAGCCGGTTTAGATCAGTTAGCCAATGCTGTTAAAGTAACTTTGGGACCTAAGGGTAGAAACGTGGTTTTAGATAAAGGTTTTGGTGCTCCCCAGATTGTCAATGATGGTGTTACCATTGCCAAAGAAGTGGAATTGGAAGACAAATTTGAAAACATGGGAGCCGAGCTGATTAAAGAAGTCGCTTCCAAAACCAATGATGCAGCGGGTGATGGAACCACTACCGCAACTGTTTTGGCGCAAGCGATTGTTGCCGAGGGTTTAAAGAATGTTGCAGCCGGTGCTAATCCGATCGTCATCCGACGAGGTATTGAAAAGGGTGTGAAAGCGATTGTCGCCGAACTTAAAGCTAATTCCAAACAAATTACAACCAAAGAGGAAAAGCAGCAAGTGGCTGCCATTTCCGCCAACGATCCTGAAGTGGGCAGTATTATTGCCGAAGCTTTGGAAGAAGTGGGCAACGATGGTGTAATTACAGTTGAAGAAGGACAATCCTTTGGTATTGAAAAAGACATTGTTAAAGGTATGCAGTTTGACAAGGGTTATGTTTCGCCTTACATGATCACCAATTCAGAGAGAATGGAAGCGGAATATGACAATGCCTCTATTTTAATCACCGACAAGAAAATCTCATCTTTACAGGATATCCTGCCTTTGTTGGAAAAATTGGCTCAAGCCGGTAAAAAAGATTTAGTCATCATTGCAGATGAGGTGGAAGGAGAAGCACTGGCTACTTTTGTGGTTAACAAGCTAAGAGGCACTTTCAATGTCCTGGCCATTAAAGCGCCTGGTTTCGGAGATAGACGCAAACAGATGCTGGAAGATATTGCAATTTTAACCGGTGGTAAAGTTATTTCTGAAGAAGTCGGTTTAAAGTTGGATATGACTGAACCGGATATGTTGGGACAGGCCGGTAAAGTTATTGCCACCAAGGATTTTACCACGATTGTAGATGGCCAAGGCAACAAAGAAGAAGTGGATAAAAGAGTGGCTCAAATCAACAAAGAATTGGAGTTATCTGATTCAGATTTTGACAAGGAAAAATTAAGGGAAAGATTAGCCAAGCTCAGCGGTGGTGTAGCTGTGATTAAAGTTGGAGCTGCAACTGAAACAGAAATGAAGGAGAAGAAACTGAGAATTGAAGATGCTCTAGCAGCCACCAAAGCAGCCATCGAAGAAGGTATTGTCATTGGTGGAGGCATGGCTTTAATTAAAGCAGCTAAAGCTTTGAATAACGTTGAAGCAGAAGGTGAAGAAAAGATTGGTTTAAATATATTGTCTCAAGCCATTTACGAACCACTTAAGCAGATTGCTTTTAATGCCGGAGCCGATGGTAGTGTTGTGGTGGCAACGGCCATTGAAAAAATCAAACAAGACGATAGTCTGGGCTACAACGCTCTAAACAACCAATTTGAAAATTTACTGGATCAAGGTATTGTAGATCCAACCAAAGTCACCAGATCTGCACTCCAAAATGCAGCTTCAGCTGCTGCCATGATTCTGACCACAGAATGCGCATTAACAGATAAACCGGAAGAAAAATGTGACTGCAATACTCCTCAAATGCCTGGCATGGGTGGCGGTATGCCAATGATGTAAATTTAAGTGACAAAGAAGCGGTTAATAACCGCTTCTTTTTGTATTGACACATTGACAAAAGTGTGTTAAACTCCACCTGGTTCTTTGAATTTTAACACCGGCATCTAGCCGAACAAACGCAGGTCTCAACAGAGGAGTCTGAATATGCGACGTCAGGAATTTAAAGCTTTGAGCTTGCCCAACGGTTTGGACATATATTACTTGCGAGATAAGACTGTTAGTTTTGTCAGCCTGAAAATACTGCTGGCTGTAGGTAGTGAAGATAATTTGCCTGATCGTAATGGCTATGCCCATGCAGTGGAACATCAGTTCTTTCATATCCCTAGCCTTGATGGCAAAAGTTTGTTGGATCATTGCAAAAAACTGGGTTACAAGATTAACGCTTCAACTGGACCCAGTTGGGTAGAGATTGAGCTTAAAGTGCCAACGACAGCTTTTGTTGAAATCTGGCCGTTGGTTCTGGAAATGATGACCTGTCCTCAATTGGGCACAGGCCTAAAAAAGGAAAAACAGGTAATTATCCAGGAAAGAATAGGTAATTCCACCATCTCTTTTTACGGCGCTATCTTTGGTCGAGCAGCTGAGGAGTACGGTAATCCTAGCTTAGCCTGCTTATCCCCTGATTGTCGTTTAGGAACAAACCAGGACATATTGGGGATGACATCACAAAAACTGTCAACTTTTTGGCGAAAGCACTTTGCCAATAGCGTCAGATATCTCATAGTAACTGGTAATTGCGATCTGGAGATGATAGCTCATGATCTTAGCCAGTTGCCAGCTTTTGTAGCACCAAACAGGTCAGCGGAATTACCGATTCCGCCAGACCAAACAGTGCACCGCCTGTCTCTAAAAGAGAGTACTGGGGTGGTCAGACCCGAGCCCGGTGTTCTCATGTCTCCTCTTATGATTTGGCCGTGCCGCACTTGTCAGGATTTGGATTTGATCAGTGATCTGATCGAGGATTTACTGCGCCGTCAGTTGTTTGAATTGATTCGCAATCAGACAGGTGGTATGTACGACCTTAAATTCGAATCCTTTTTCAAACAGGAGGTTAAAATCATGCTTGGTATGTCTGTTTTACCCTTGAAAACAGGCAGTCAACTCATACAGCAGGTGGTGGATCAGGTTTTCTGTCAGAAGTTGTCTCAAGAGTGGTTTGCAGTCTCCAAACAGGCTCAGCTAATCGATCTTGAGGTGCTTGACCAAACCCTGGGTAACAGGCTGGTTGAAACCAAACAGATGCTGGCAGATCATGGACAGATTCTAACCTTGAAACAACAGGTGGATTTCTATCAGAATTTGACCTACCAGCAGGCAGATGAAGTTTGGTCTGTCATGCGTGACAGACTGCTCATGTTTGATATCCAACCCTAATCCATTTAAGTGGCTACTCAGCTAGTAGCCACTTTTTTTAATCCTGTAAATATTTATGGTATAATGTAAACAATATGCAAGACACTCCAAACTGGGAAAAGATAGATTTTACCATTTATTTCTCCTTCTTAAAATGGCCGGTTATTCTGGCTATTGTCTTGGAATTGTTTTTAAGAAGCTGGGCTTGGTATCAAGTGGGTATTGTTTCAGATAATTTAGATATGCTGGTTTGGCTGGTCAGATTACTGATCTTAACCGTCATTGGTTGGCGCGTTATCAAGAATTTTGGCGGTCATACAGCCGTCGCAGCCATGGCCGGTGCTTTAGCTGGTTTGCAAATCGGTTTGGTTGTATCAGTCTCGCGTTTGTTGGGAGGCTTGCAAGTTTGGAAAATATTTAACATTGTAACCGAAACCACTGTCTTAGCTGTTATTGGATCATTAATGGCCATTGCCATTACTTTTATTTTTACAGATCGTCGTAATTAATAACATACTAAATGACTAAAAAAACTTTTGACAAAAAAGATATTGAAGACAACAAAGGTGTAGCTGCTATCTCATATCTATTCCTACTTTGTCTGGTACCTTTATTTTTAAAAAAAGACAGTCCTTATGCTCAAGCTCATGCCAAGCAAGGTTTGTCTATGTGTATTTTGTGGTTACTGGGAGTCTTTTTTTTCTGGATTCCCCTCTTCGGTTGGTTGCTTTGGCTAGTTATGTTTTTTACCGCCATCATGTCAGCTTTGAAAGCTTGGAATGGTGAATATTGGGAAATACCTATTATTAAAGAAATTACCAAAGCCCTTAATTTATGAAAAGAACTAAAATTGTTGCCACCATTGGTCCCGCTTCCGAGACTAAAACCATGATTAAAAGCTTAATTAAGGCCGGTATGAATGTAGCCAGGCTTAATTTTTCTCACGGCACCTATGAGCATCACCAGTTGCTGATTAACAACCTAAGATCTGTTTCAGATCAAACAAAAGCCAATTTGGCTTTAATTCAAGATTTACAAGGACCCAGAATTAGAATCGGAGATGTCGCCGAAGAGGGCATAAAAGTAGACAAGGGTGACCAAGTCATTCTGGTGCCGGAAAACCACATCGTACCCATTAAAGCCTTGAATTTGTATGTTCCAATTCAATATCCGGAATTATACCAAGAAGTTAAAGTGGGCCACCCGGTTTTAATTGATGATGCCACTATTGAACTGCAAGTTAAAGCCATTAAACACAAGGCCATCCATTGCCAGGTTAAGGTTGGAGGTATCATTAAGAGCCACAAGGGCATGAATTTCCCTCAGTCTTTAATTAAATGTCCGCCAATTACAGACAAAGACTGGCAGGATTTGGATTTTGGCATAAAGAATAACGTGGAATACGTAGCCATGTCCTTTGTTAAAGACCCGGAAGATATATACAAGTTAAGACGCAAGATTTTTAGTTTGGAAAGAAAGTATGGACATGTAATCAAAGGCGATCTGAAAAAGCCTTCAGCTACCGGCAAAGTCAGTGGTGTGCATACCAGAATTATCGCTAAAATAGAAAGAAGAGAGGCGGTCAAGAATTTCAACAAGATTTTGGAAGCAGCTGACGGCATTATGGTGGCGCGAGGAGATCTGGGTATTGAAATGCCGTTTGAAGATTTACCTTTAATCCAAAAAAAGATCATAGATAAATGTCGCAAAGCCGGCAAGCCGGTAATCGTAGCCACTCAAATGCTTGATTCCATGATTCGAAATCCGGTTCCAACCAGAGCTGAAGTATCAGACGTCGCCAATGCGATTTTAGACGGCACAGACGCTATAATGCTGTCCGGTGAATCTGCGACTGGCAAATATCCGCTCAAGGCAGTCCAAGCCATGACTAGAATCGCCAATGAAGTGGAAGACAGGATGATCGCTGACCAAGAAATACAAGAAAACAAGTTCAAGAATCTAAGCTCCATTACTCAGATTATGAGCTTTATGGCTCAAGATTTGGCGGAAGATGTAACCAATGCCAAGCTGATTGTCTGTGCCACCACCTCCGGCTTTACAGCCAGAAACATTTCCAGATTCAGATCAGTTGTCCCGATTGTGGCAGTGGCACCTGCCGTTAAAACCATCAATCAGCTAAGCTTGTCTTGGGGGGCTACTTCTTACCAGGTTAAATTCACTTCTTCTTTTAACACCTTATTAACCAAGATTAAACAATTAGTTTTAACTCACAAGCTGGCCAAAAAAGGAGATACGATTGTAGCGGTGGCCGGCCATCCTTTTGGCTTCAAGGGCCAGACCAATCTAATTAAAGTTGAAATACTCTAAGCTATGCTTAAAACAAAGAACATTCTATGGTTTAAAGATGTTGGTTTAAAAGATATTGGCTTAGTCGGCGGTAAGAATGCTTCTTTGGGTGAAATGTATCAAAGATTAAAGCCATTAGGTATTGAAGTGCCTAATGGTTTTATAGTTACAGCAGCCGCTTACCAAAAATTTATTCGACAGGCGAAATTAAAAAAAATCATTTCTAACTTGCTGAAAACCACCACTAAGAAAAATCTAAGTGCCAGAGGTAAAAAAATACGAGGCCTAATCTTGCAAGCAGAACTGCCTCAACTTCTGCAACAAGAGATAATAACCGCTTATGAACAGCTATCTAAGACATATCAAAATGAATACACGGATGTTGCTGTCAGGTCTTCAGCCACTGCCGAAGATTTGCCAACCGCCTCTTTTGCCGGACAACAAGAATCATATTTGAATATTCAAGGACAAGAGGCTTTGCTCAAAGCCGTTAGAAGATGTTTTGCTTCCCTCTTTACAGACCGCGCCATTTCATACCGCATGGACCAGCAGTTTAAACATGACAAAGTCTTGATTTCGGTTGGTGTACAGAAAATGGTTAGGTCTGACCTGGCCAGTGCCGGAGTCATGTTTACCATTGATACTGAATCCGGTAACGATAATGTGATTTTAATTAACGCCGCTTATGGCTTGGGAGAATACGTGGTTAAGGGTACGGTTAATCCGGATGAATATTATGTTTTTAAAGGTACTTTAAATGAGAAATATCAGCCGATAATTTCCAGACAAGTGGGAGACAAGGTTAAAAAATTGGTTTATTCGAAAGATACTAATCAGCCGACTGTTGGCAAAACGGTTAAGCCTCAAGCTAGATTAAGATATGTGTTAACAGATCAAGAAATTTTACAATTAGCGAAATGGGGTCTTAAGATTGAACAATATTACCAAAGACCCATGGACATTGAATGGGCTAAAGATGGATTGGATCATAAACTATATATTGTTCAAGCCAGACCGGAAACAGTTGGTTCTCAAAGAGATAAAAATGTCTTGGAGGAATATCATTTAAATGCAACGGGTAAACTGATTATAACCGGTGATTCCGTAGGCATGAAGATTGGGCAAGGCCGAGCCAGGGTTATTAACAGTGTTAAGCAGTTGAAAAGTTTTAAGGCAGGCGAAGTGCTGGTTACAAAAATGACGGATCCGGATTGGGAGCCAATCATGAAGAAAGCGGCTGCGATTGTAACGGATTCCGGAGGTAGGGTCTGTCACGCAGCTATTGTCTCACGCGAATTGGGAGTGCCGTGTGTTGTTGGTACTCAAAAAGCAACACGCCAAATTAAGACCGGCCAACAAATTACAGTCAGCTGCGCTGAAGGTGAGATCGGTAAAATATACAACGGTCTTATTCCGTTTGAAATTAGAGAAACAAATTTAAAAAAATTACCCAAGCCCAAAACTAAGATTATGATGAACGTGGGTAATCCTTATTTGGCTCTGTCTGCCTCTTTTATACCCAACGACGGAGTGGGGCTGGCCAGAGAAGAATTCATTATTTCCAATTACATCAAAGTTCATCCTCTGGCCTTGCTTAAATATGATCAGATAAAAGATGACAAAGTTAAAAAGCAAATAGATAAGTTAACTGCCAATCATGCTCAGAAGCCGGATTTTTTTACCGATAAATTAGCGGAAGGCATCGGCATGATTGCCGCCGCCTATTATCCCAAGGATGTGATAATTAGATTGTCAGATTTTAAATCCAATGAATATGCAAATTTAATCGGTGGTTCTCAGTTTGAACCAGATGAACCCAATCCCATGTTAGGATGGCGAGGAGCTTCTCGTTACTATTCTGACAATTACAAACAAGCCTTTATCTTGGAATGTAAAGCTCTTAAAAAGGTTAGAGATGATTTTGGTTTGGACAATATTAAAATCATGGTACCTTTCTGTAGAACAATTGAAGAAGGTAAGAAGGTTATACAAATTTTAAAAGATAATGATCTAAAACAAGGCGTCAAAGGTTTGGAAATCTACGTCATGTGTGAAATACCTTCCAATGTCATTTTAGCTGAAGAATTTGCTCAGATTTTCGATGGTTTTTCCATTGGCTCCAATGATTTAACCCAGTTAGCTTTGGGTGTAGACAGGGATTCAGAATTAGTGGCTGATGTGTATGATGAGAGAAACCAGGCGGTCAAAGATTTAATCTCTCAGGTGATTAAAGTTGCCAGAAAACACAAAAAGAAAATTGGCATTTGCGGACAAGCCCCTTCGGATTTTCCAGACTTTGCTCAATTTTTAGTTTCCCAGAAGATAGACAGTATTTCCTTGGTACCAGATACGGTGATTAAGACGACCTTAGCGGTTTTGAAGCAAGAAAAAAAGAAATAATTATTGGTTAGAGAGCAGCCTGCTTTTTCGCAGGCTGTTTTTTGTTTTGACATGATTGAAAAAGTAGTGTACAATGAAAAGTACGATTTTAAAAAAGAAAGGAGGGATAAGGTTGGAAGAGTCGACCAAACGCGGACCGCCGAAGTACACCAGATTCCATGGTTAGGCCACCAAGGATCACAACAGGAGATGTGTATGAAGGCGAAGATTGAGCAGTTGGAACTGGTCAAGGAGAACAAGCGGAAATCTGGTCGCGAACCTCATCGGCGGCCCAAGCATCTGATCAAGGGAGGGAAGTGATGGGTCAAAAACAGCTTTATGAGTACCGGGTCAATTGGCTGGAGAATGGACAAGTTCAGACAGCGCTGTTGGAGATGACCCAAGCCGAGGGGTTGCAGTACCGGAGGGTGCTAATCAACAAGCCCGGCGTTTCGAATGTCAGTATCACTAGCAATGGCCCGGTTCGGCCAGAGCTGCAACCGGTCATGACTGGCTAACACAATTAAGCCTGGTTATTTACTCATAATAGCCAGGCTTTTAAAATTGCTTTACAGCTCCAAGTCTATTACAATATAGATGACTATGATAAATTTTTTACACACCTTTAATCCTCAGCCCATTTTTCTGGACTTGGGACCCATCAGTATTCGGTACTACGGTCTTCTAATTTGCGTGGGTTTAATCTTAGCTCTAATTTTGGTTGAACATTTGGCAAGATTAAAAAAAATTAACTTAGACGTGTATGAATTGGGTTTTGTTTTGGCTTTATTTGGAATTTTAGGCGCCAGGTTATATGAAGTGGTGATTATTAATTGGTCATACTATGCTCAAGATTTACTAAGTATATACAAAATATGGCAGGGTGGCTTAGCTATTCATGGCGCAGTAATTGCCGGTTTGTTGGTGCTTCTGTTTTACAGTCGTAAATATCATCTGCAATTTTGGTCTTTAACAGACATTATTGCTCCCGCTTTAGCTCTGGGTCAAGCCATTGGCAGATGGGGTAATTATTTTAACCAAGAATTGTACGGTAGACCAACTGACGTAGCTTGGAGTATTCCAATTCAGCCGGCTAACAGATTGCCCGGTTACGAGCAGTTTATGTATTACCACCCGACTTTTTTGTATGAATCCCTTATGAATTTAGGCCTATTTATTTTACTTTTTATACTGGTTAAAAAGGTTAAACAACCGGGTATTGTCACCTTGGTTTATTTGGCTGGGTATATGATGATACGGTTTATAACTGAATATGTCAGGATAGATCCCACACCTCAGATTCTGGGTTTTAGATTACCTCAGTTGGCCGGTGTAATCATTTTTGGCTTTGTGTTAGGTATATATTTATCTAATTTTAAACAAAAAAAGACTGTTTAAATGTAATTTATGATCAACAACAAATACGTCTGATGGCGTATTAGTTGTTATTATTGACAAAAATCTTATTTTATGATATAATTATATATTCAATTAATCGTATTTATTCCCTTATTTGGCCTCTTTTCTGCCAAGTAAAAAGGGTGAAAGGAGGGAGTAATTTGACAATGTATCAAATACAGGAGACTGTAAATGGAGATTCGCGAAGTAGGTCGCAACTACCTGGCAGTCTTTGTTCAGGTAGTGAAAGAGAACAAACAGGGCAGAAAGGTCCCGGTGCCACGCATTGGGGTCTTGCAAGATTATGCCGGCAAAGTTCGGCGCCGTGTGACCAGTCGGGATGGTCATCTGACCTTGTGGATCCATGCCTTTCATGGTACGGAAAAGCAAGTGAGGTTGACTGTCCACAACCAACCCAACGTAACTAAGCTGGTTAGTTGGGAATAGGAGGTAGTAATGGCTCGAAACCAGGGAGGCCAACCAGGCCAACAAACCAAGAAGGTGACCTGCAAAGGATGCGGTCGCCTCAATGAGGACGGTAATAAGTATTGCCCGTCCTGCGGCTGTGATCCAAAGTCCGGTAAGAAAGCCGGACCGACGAAAATCGAGTTCGAGATCGAGGTTACCTATAGTGGTGACTTTGGTCGCTACAACATCCGAGTCCAGGTCACCAAGAACGGCCAGGGTGAGGATGATGGAAAGGTATGGGTCAGCGGTTTTAAGCCGACTGACAAGGTGGTTGTTGGTTCAAATACCAACACATCCGGTGGGTGTCCCACCCACCTGGAACTGGATTTGGTCAAGGGCTTTACCACCTTTGACTATGAGTTTCAGGGTGGTAAACGTTTGCTTGAGTTTGCCGCCTGCGGTAACCAGGCTAACACCTATCTCAAGCTGCGTGGTCCCAAGTATACCTCGCAGCCTAACCAACGTTTTTGGCAGCGGTTGCGTGAGAGCATCCGCCACAAACAAGGGAGAGATTAACATGTTTCTTTACTTCCTGCTGTTTGGGCTGGCCTGTTTGGCAGCCGTATTCTGTCTGGTTTGCCAGTGTATCTGGGGAGACAGGCAGGAACCAGACGCGAATGGCCAGATCCGGATCTACAATCCGGGCATCGAGTTCCTTGCGTCGGTTCGAACCAATAATAACTGGTGGCCACTTCTGACCCTGGTTATTCCAACCTTCTTTTGGGGAGCTTTTCTGGTCAGTGGTTTCGGCAGTCCCCCAATCACCACCACTGTGCGGGAAGCCTACGATTGGAGTTACCAGCAGGCACAACCGCTGGGACAATCCAGTCGATTCAAGCGCACGGTGTTGGCTGTCGTGAGTGGCGGCAACACAGAATTGGAAGAGCTGCAAACTGATACCCAGCAAAAAAACTGGGTAGAACAGCTTGCACCTAAACCAATTCCCATTGTCTACCGGACCTGGTTTTGGTTTAAGGCGGCTCTGTTAACCAGCTTTCTCTGGTTGATGTTGTCGCCACTCTGCTTGGTTGACGAGCTGGTGATGGCCGCTAAAGAAGCGACCAAGCGCCAGACTGCGAAAGGAAAGGCGAAGGGTAGTTCCGGAGAGGCCGGAACAAGTTCCGGCGGATATAACATGACGTGGGACTGGATCGGTGATTTCGGTTCTGCGTTCTTTGGATACTGGTTGTCGTCGCTCAGTCGGCGATAAAGCAAGGAGAACAGTTATGGCTGATAACGAAGTCAAATTCTCTTTCGGAGTGAAAGAGATTATCGTCACGGTGGTGACCTTGGTGTTGGTGGTTTTGTTGGTTTCCGCCACCGTGGGAAATCACAAACTGGGCTTTTTGGCGGCATCGGTCGTGTTGAGCATCGTGCTCAACAAGTATCTGTTGTCTGTCGAGAAGCAGGGTACAGCCATCGGCAGGTGGCTAAAGCAAAACAAGGTTAAGGAGTGGTGTCTGTTTGGCATCATTCTGCTGATCTTGCTCTTCCTGTTTATCAGTACGCTGGCTATCGATCCGTTTGACATGCTCAGGCAGATCGGCAGTCAGCCTAATCAAGGACAAGCTGACAACCAGCGAATCACCTTTCTCTTGCTGGCAGTCATTGTCTTCGGCTGCATAAGCTATGAGATGATTTTTGCCAACAAGCACAAGAAGAAGTTTTGGTTCTTGTGCGCAGTATTGCTGGCGTTGATGCTGCCCACCTACAGTCTGCCGACTCAGGAGGCTGTCAAGAGTGTAAAGCAGGTCAGCAGTCATGTAAATCATTGGGTTAAGGCAGAGTCGGCTGCTTTAAAACCTAAGCCTCAAGCTCCGAGGGGGCCACGCGTGGTCTGCCGTAAGGAGGTTGAGGTAAAACCGGGTGAAAATACGACCGATGTGCTGCTGACTCAAGGCCAGCTCATTCGGCACTATTTCACACCCACAACCCCCACGATTTCATGGGCACCGGACGGAGAACCGACCAAGCAAGGTCAGCTGTTCGGTCCGGTGAGTGGTACCTACTACCACAACATCCACGTAATAGATCAAAGGTCGGGTTCGGTCATCGTCGAGGTGATTGAGCCCTAACCGCAACGGCGGGAAAGTTCGTATACTTTCCTGCCGTTTTCTATTTATCTTTTTTTTGGTATAATACACTATAATAATGAATACTAAAATTATGCAAAAAATTATCATTTTCTTAATGCTATTTACAGCCTTGTTTTCACTGGCTGCTACTGTAAACGCGCAACCCGCCATGATGACAGCTGGTCCAGGTGGTGGTATCGGAGGAGGAAACACTCCACCCTTGGGCGGTGGTAACACTCCCCCAGCAGTTTCAGGTGGCGGCTCTGCTGTTGAATTGAGCAATCCTTTGAATAATGAAGGCAGTCTTGAAAAAACGGTTAATAATATCATCACTTCAGTTTTGGGAATTACCGGTGTACTGGCTTTACTGGCTTTTATTTACGGCGGTGTACTTTGGATGATTTCATATGGAGACACGGCCAAAATTCAAAAAGGCAGAACCACCATGATTTGGGCAGTGGCCGGTCTGCTCATAATCTTCAGTGCCTACGCCATTATTAATTTGGTCTTTGACGCTTTGGGAGTACAGTAAATAGTCAATCATCTAACCACCCTGCTCAGGGTGGTTTTTTATTTACTTGACAAAAATATATAATGGGTATATATTCATAATATATTAAGTCATAACATAAATATATGCCAAGATTAGACGGCAGTGGACCACAAGGTCTGGGAGCCGGGACTGGCTGGGGTATGGGCCCTTGCGGTGCTGGTCTGAGAAGAGGTCGTACAGGTTTGGGTAGAGTGTTTGGCTGGCCAAAGTCTGGCTATGGCCGCAGATACTTGAGCCGATCTGAAGAATTAAATGCTTTAAAGGAAGAGAAGGCTGATCTGCAAGCAGATCTAAAGGTTTTGGAAGAAGAAATTAAGACGTTGAGCAAGTAAAGATGATACAAAATAACTCCCGTAACTAAAGTTACGGGAGTTATGATATAATATACGATATATATGACCAGACCTAGATTATGTCGCCGAATCAAATTTAATCCGGCAATCAAATACTTTAAACCTCAGGGCGTACCTTTGCGTGAGCTAGAAGTGATCTATCTAACAGCTGAAGAAGTTGAAGCTTTGAGATTAAAGAACATTAAGAAACTAAGTCAGGTCGAGTCTGCTCGTCAGATGAAAACTTCACAAAGTACCTTCCAAAGAATATTGTCTTCAGCTTACTCGAAAATATCATTGGCTATCATTCAAGGTAAGGCGATTCAAATCAGTTCAACCACCAAATAGTGAAGTTTAAGACCGAGGCAAAACTGACCCAGGCCAGATAGGGAATCAGTAGATAAGCAGCCGGTTTAGATAGTCGGTAGAAAAGCAACATAGTCCAAATAATGGCAATGATTAGTACCACGATTTCACATACAGCAGCTAAAGGATTTTGCAGGCCAAAGAACAGTACAGACCACAGAATATTTAACATTAATTGAAAACCAAAAACAACGACCGCTGATCTGATCAGTGGTTTTTTAATACCTTGTCTGATAACTAAAAACAAGCTGATTCCCATTAGAATAAAGAGGGTGGTCCAAACAGGTGCAAACACCCAGTTAGGAGGATTAAAAACCGGTTTGTTTAGATCAGCATACCAATTGGGTATTTGAGGAGTTGTAAAAAAACTACCGATAAAACCGGCGGCGTTTGTTAAGAGAATACAACCTATTAAGAGCGTACCTTGTTTAAGTGAGTTGTTAGATTGGATTTTTTCCATATTAGTATTATACCATATAGATTTGACATCTGGGTATTCTCAGATTAAGATACAAACAGTAGTTTGTTCTTATCCAACCAGGAGGGTTTCTGTTATGGCTCTAACCAACCACACTTGGTATGAATGGTCAATGCAGCAAAGAGTGGATCAGTCTTTGAAGTATTGCCGACCAACCCTAGTATCTTCTCATGTTGTGGGTGTTTTGTTTGATATCCTCTTTTCCTTTGTCTCAACTCTGGAGAAGATGCTGGAGTTTGAAACGGGACAGATTTTGGTGTGCAAGGCCAGTATCTGGGATGACAGGATTGTGATCGAAGTCTGTCGTGCTCTGGCCAGACAGGTGTGTGCAGATCCCAAACAGTCTGCCGGAGTTCTGTTTGAGCCAAAATTGGAGTATGTCAGCTTGAGCCGGTATTGCTCATGTTCAATCACCAATACCAGAATCGCCTACCATCATCATGGCTGTAATTTAACCAGCCAAGAATTGGGAGGACTGGAATCGCTGGCTAAGGTGATTGCTGATGTCTTACAGACAGATCTGCCCAACTCGTAGTCGACAATTAGCTCATCATAGCGATGAGCTTTTTTATTGCTGATTGGCTTGTCATCAGGTACAATAGATGTGTAAAGATAAACAACTATATGACAAACAAACCGATTGTTTTAATTATTTTGGATGGTTGGGGTTACTCTGAAGAAACACAGTATAACGCCATCTTTGAAGCAGAAACACCTTTTTTTGATCAACTCTGGCAAAAATATCCCCACACTCTGTTAGAGGCCAGTGGTCAAGCGGTTGGCTTGCCTGAAGGTCAGATGGGTAACAGTGAAGTTGGTCATACCACCATTGGCGCCGGCAAGATCATTGACACAGATTTGGTCAGAATCTCTAAAGCAGCTCAAGCGGGTGAATTTGCCACCAATCCGGCCTTTGTGCAATTATTTGATCATGTTAAAGAACACAATTCCACCTTGCATATTCAAGGTTTAATCGGTCCCGGTGGTATTCATAGCCATAGTCAGCATCTGGAGTATTTCTTGAAAGCAGCCAAGTCTGCCGGCATCACAAAAATTGCCATCGATGCCTTTACCGATGGCAGAGACACGCCTCCGCAAAGTGCAGCTGATTACCTGAAAGAGTTGGAAGATATTCTAGACGATATTGGCATCGGCTTTATTGCCACCGCAACCGGTCGCTTTTATGCTATGGACAGGGATAATAATTGGGAGCGCGTTAAAAAAGCCGAGTCAGCCATCTTTGACTGCGACGGCAGAGTCTGTCGCAACCAGAGGCCATCTCAGGTAGTGAAAGAACTGTACCAGACAGGGGTCATTGATGAATATTTGGAACCGATTGTTTTCTTGGATGACCATAATGATGCTTACCCCATTCGCCAGAATGATGGTGTCTTGTTTTTCAATTTTCGAGCTGATCGAGCCAAAATGATTTCCCAAACAATTTTAAATAAAGCTCAAAATCTGAATCTCCGTTTTGTCACCATGACTAAATATGATGATAATTACAACTGTTTGGTCGCTTTTGAGCCGGTTGAAATTGAAACAACTCTGGCCAAGGAAATCTCGCAAGCCGGTTATAGTCAAGCTCATATTGCCGAAACAGAGAAATTTGCTCACGCCACTTATTTTCTAAATGGAGGTCAAACCCAACCTTATCCTCAAGAAAAACACATATTAATTGAGAGTCATAAAGATGTGGAATCCCATGCCTTAAAGCCCCAAATGAGAGCTTCGGAAATTACTCAAGCAGCACTAACTGCCATTCAAGAAGGTACAGATTTTATTTTCATCAACTATGCCAATCCAGACATGGTGGGTCATACGGCAGATATACCGGCGATCATCCAGGCTCTGGAAGAAGTAGATCGACAGCTCCAGCTGTTGATACCGGCCATAGAACAGGCCGGCGGTTTGGCCATTATCACCGCTGATCATGGCAATGCTGAATTCAATCTAGACGTACAAACGGGTCAAAAGCATACTGCCCACACTGCTAACTTGGTACCGTGTCTGATCACGGATGCTCAGGTTACTTTGCAAACAGGTGGTTTAGCGGATGTTGCCCCCACTATTCTTAAATTGATGGGAATTGAAAAACCAGTCAGTATGACTGGACAATCGCTGTTAGACAATTGACTACATGTATAAATTCGGCTAAAATACAGCTGGTTGAAAATCAATCTGTCAGGAGGTTAACATGGTACGAGGTGTGATTTGGGATTTTATGCGCACGTTGTATGATCCTGAATCAGGATCATTGACGGCCGGAGCCAGGTCGGTCTTAGAGCATTGTAAACAGCATGATTTACCCATGTGTTTACTCAGCAGTCAAGGGTCAGGCAATCGAGAACAGCAGATTCAAGCTTGCGGTATCCAACACTTCTTTGTTGATATTCAGATAATTGCAGGTCATAAGACGGCAGAGCATTTCATCTGGGCGTCTTACGCCATGGATGTTATACCCAGAGATATTCTATTGATCGGAGATCGGGTTAAGAAAGAGATTGTCTTGGGTAACCGATTTGATGCCACAACTGTATGGTACCGCAGGGGTAAATTCGCTCAGGAAGAACCCGGCAGTCAGATTGAAAAGCCAAATTATACGATTACGGATCTCAAGCAAGTTATTGAGATTCTGTTACAGCTTACGGCCTGTCCGAGTTAGGACAGGTCTTTTTTATATCACTGAACCCAGCAAAGGAATGGCCAATCTTTTTCTGAGAGTTTCGCCTGGCAATAGATTAATAGAGCGTTGCGTTTTGGTGCCTCTGTCATTCTGATGAGTAGCTTTGGTCATAGCCTCAAAGCTAGAGCCCATAAACAAAGTGTGCTTACCATAACGCTTAGACAGCTTATCTAAACTACCAAAGACAGTTTCCATTTTTTCAGCTTTTAAGACTTGTCCAAATAAATCCAATTGGTAGTCTTTCTGATCGGTTAGTCCCAGTAAGACAGCACCAGTGGCTCTGTATTCAATTTTAGGATTGTAAACGAATTTAAAATATTTATCTACCAAATCTATAATTTCAGTCGGAATAATGGTAGCCCTGGATAGTTTAACTTCTAATCCATAATATCTGAAATCCTGACTCTTTAGGTAAAAGAAAAATTTAGTGGCAGCTAGTCCATGGCGCCTGGCTTTAATACAGGCATTTTCAATATTCTTAGACAATTGAGAAAAAACCATTTGTCTGGCACTAGAGGGTGGAGTAAAAGTTTTAGTTTTACTAATTGACTGATATTTATGTTTAGGTTTTTTATCTAACTCATACACTACCTTACCTCTTAGCTCCTGCCAAATCTCATAATGAGGTTTAGTCATTTTAGCTTTAACCCAATCTTCAGATTTGGTAGCAAACTCTAAAGTAGTGTTAATACCAAACTGTTTTAAGTAAGCACTGGTTTGAGGTCCAATGCCCCACACTTTATCTATGGGTAGTTTAGCTAAGAATTTATGAATGTCTCTACCTGGAATAGGAGTGTAACCAGAAGGCTTTTTCCATTTAGAAGCAATCTTAGCTAAAGATTTAGTTGGGGCTAAGCCTAAAGAAAAAGTAATGCCCAGTTCTTCATCTAAAGTGTATTTAATTTTGGCTGCTATTTGTTGGTAAGACATGTTAAGCGGACGCCTTAATCCGGTGAGTTCCGCAAAGCATTCATCAATACTGTATTCTTCTACAGCTGAAGTAAAACGTCTGACAATATTATACATGCGCATGGAAAACAAACTGTATTTCTCATAATCTGAAGGTAAAAAAACAGCCTCCGGGCAGATTTTTTTAACTTCAAATAATCTCATTGCTCTGGTAATGCCCCTGGCCTTAGCCTCATAGCTCATAGAAGAGACAATGCCTCTTTCCATGCCGGTTACCACTGGTTTGCCTCTCAGTTTGGGATTAGTTGCAATTTCACAAGAGGCAAAAAAACAATCTCCATCTATGTGGATTATAGCTCTGGGATAATTGAATAAGTTTAAGGGTTGGGTCATAAGTTTAATATTTTCTGATAACAGCTTTGACAATCGCAGTCACCTTTAATTCCGTATCCGGCATGATTGTCTTATATTTCTTATTAGCCGGAATTAAAAATATTTTGTTGTTTTCTTTTTTAAAATATTTCATGGTCCATTCACTATCTACTTCAGCAATGACAATATCTCCGTTCCTGGGTTCTAGCCCTCTCTCCACTAGGACTAGATCCCCAGGAACAATACCTGCCTCGATCATGGAATCGCCACTGACCTTTAGCATAAACGTGGCCTCTTGGTTATTAATTAAAAAATCATCTAAAGACATGGTATCTGCTAATTCTTCTTCAGCGGCAGTAGGAAACCCAGCTTGAACAGTGCCTAAAATCTTAACACTCTCAGCTAAAGAATCAGGGATGAGCTTGCCACTTTCATCTTTTCTCACAAATCCCTGGTCAACTAATTTATTAACTAGCTTAAAAACAGAATTCTTAGATTTAAAACTAAACAAGTCCATCATCTCCTGGTAACTAGGAAGGCGTCTGAACTTAGAATAGAATTTTCTAATTTTGTTTTTTTCTCTTTCGTTCATAATCTCAGTATAGTGAACGATTGTTCACCTGTCAAGTGGATAACTATCTTTGGTTTGTTTATCTTTAAAAATGTATTACAATATAGACATATGTGTGGAAGACTATCACTGGGAGTAACTAAAAAAGACTTGGAAAACTATTACAATTCCAAGCTGACTTTTAGTTTCAGACCGACTTACAATGCAGCTCCTTCTCAGACACTCCCTATTGTTAAAAACAATAATCCTAACAAGATAGTACCTGCTACTTGGGGTTTTCTACCTGAGTGGATGCAAGATCAAAGACCAGCTGGATTCATAAATGCTAGGTCAGAAACTATCTTTGAAAAACCAGCTTTTAAAAAAGCTGCTAACTCACAAAGATGTTTAATACCAGCTGATGGTTTTTTTGAATGGAAGAAGATTGGAAACAGAAAACAACCATACTACATACATTTAAAAGATAAAGGTATTTTTTCTTTGGCAGGACTCTGGGAATCTTTTAAAAAAGGATCTAAAGAAATATTAACTTTTACCATTCTGACAGTAGAACCTAATTCTCTTATAAAAAAAATACATAACAGAATGCCTGTTATGTTAGACAAAAAACAAGAACAGATTTGGTTACAAGAAAATAACACATCTCAATTAAAAAAAATACTAGATCCCTTTAATTCTTTAAAGATGAAAGCTTATCCCATAAGTCTCTCAATAAACACTCCTGCTAACAATGACCCCAAGTATTTAGAACCAGTCTAATATTGACTTATTCTAACTATTGTGTTACCATAAGATGGTAGTAAGAATCCTGGGGGCGTAGCTCAGTTTGGTTAGAGCGCCTGCCTGTCACGCAGGAGGTCGAGGGTTCAAGTCCCTTCGTCCCCGCATTACAATGCAATATTAAACTCCCTGACAAGGGAGTTTTACTGTATAATAAAAACATGAAAAAGATAAATAAAAAAATAAAAGACAGAACTGATAAGTGGATGTTGAGTAACGTGGTTAATGCTTGGGATAATCCCATTTTGTTTATATTTGTTATGGGCCTGAATCTATTTTTTTGGTTTGATCAATTCGGTTCAAATTACTCAATTGTATTTTTATATTTCATTGGACTGATATCTTTATTATTAATACAATTAATAAAATTTAAAATAATTCCATTAAATGAGTTGGCTCAAAGTAAAAGCAGGGTAAATGATATCATCTTGTATTTAATAATATTGCTTATGATTTATGGAGCAGTCTCGATTATCGTCTTGACTGTGATAGGTACAATGTTGGAACTAATGATTTTAATTGAATTGATAATGGATTTTAGAAGTATAGCTTAATCTCTTGTTGGTCATCAAAGAAAACACCCCCGAAGCCTATCTTAGACTTCGGGGGTAAAGGTTACTTTTTGCCCAGGCGCTTCCAAGGCAACGGGCGTTGACGCTCGATGTGTTCGAGACGCCCGTAAATATCGTTCAGCTCTTGCTGAACGGTTGCTCCAGCAGCAGTCATAGCCGCTTCAGTCACCGCATTGGCTTGATCATGGACAGCCTGTTGGGCTGCCTGAGCCGATGTTGCAGCCGACTCTGCCGCAGCAGTCGAGGCGGCCAGCGAAGAGAAAGCTGTTCTCAAAGCCTTATCTTCGAAGTCGTTATTCTTGTCATTGCAGAGCAAGTCCACCTCGCTCTCTCCATAGACTCCAGCCACTGCGGCCTCTTCGATAACCCTCACTCTGCCCATAATCTTGTCCAGCTCAGTCCGGGAGCGGGACTTATGGGTGTTCAAATCCGTTTGTACGGATTTGATGGACCTGGCATTGGCCTGGATGTCGGTGTAGAGGTCTGAGTAAACCTTGTCGATACTGTCCAGGCTTCTAATGCCTGCTTGTAAGACATAGGTTTGGACCTCGGTAAATTTTTCCGTGTTAGCCAGGTCATTGATTTCCAGGTCAGTGGCTTCCGGATAGGCAGCCTTGGCAAGAATCTTCTTGTCTTGCTTCAACTCACCCTGGACATCTAGCAGGTTCGAGTCCAGAACCTGGATCTGGTCTGCCGCATCCGTGAGTGTGATGGGGCACTCTTCCTGTTCGAAGTTCCAGAATTCTTTGAACTTGCCGCTGATATTGGCGGCCAGTTCACCGGCATCCTGGGCTTCTCTCGTCGCCGCCCTGGCCGTCTGGTTCGCTCGGTAGGTGAACCAAGCGGACACGAGAAGTCCGGCGATCAGCATGCACATTAGGACCCAGGCCAGACCAAGACTCACTCCCAGCCTGTTGATCCGCCAAGACTCATTCGGTTGCGGTTGGGTATCATCTACCGCGTCGGCCGTCTTGTTGAGCTCAGAGATGTCTTTCTCTGTCTGCTTAATGGCCGTTGACACGGCCATCATTTCTTCCTGCTCTTCATCTGTCGGCTTCTCGATTGACTCGAGAGCCGCCAACTGCCCTTTCAGGCGTTGTAGATCTGCCTGCAGTTCATCCAGGTTCATTCTTTCTTCCTCCTCATTTTTCCCGGCAAGACTATCTTGCCAGGATTTTGTGGTTGTCAGTGAACATCAGCAAACACCATGTTTACCGAATATATTAGTGTATCATAAATATTCAAAAATGTCAATGTTTTGAAACAAAATTTGTTTAAATTTAGATAAATTATCTTTAACTCGAGAAGATTAATATTCTTCCTCTCTCTTTTGATATAAATATGGTATAATATATGCAAGAAAATATCTTTAATTAATATGGCTACTAAGCAAAAGTCAGAAACCCCTGCTGCACAAGAACAGTTGTCAGCTCAAGAGGGAGGCGATTTATCTCAGATGAGATCAAGCACTCTTGGCATGTTGCAAGAAACGATAGCTGAAGCAGATCCCACCCATCAACATTTTGAGGATTTTACTGAAACTGATCTAGCTGGATTAGATGAGGATCAGTTAAGTGAGTTACAAGTATACTTTGAGGTGTTACAAGATAAATTCAGCTCGGAAAACATAGATGAGCAACAGACTGAGTATATTGAACAGATTGTGGCGGCTCTGGCACAATTCTTACCTGAAAAACTGGTGCGAGAAAAGTGTCTGGATTATCGGGAAGTGGAAGAACCATCGGGTGAGGTTGAGTCTTCATCTGTGACAACTGCAGAACAACGGGAGCAAAAGACTCAACAGGCAGTTGAGTATTTTAAGTATTTATTTGATCAGGCGGTGCGAGATCATGACCTGACTACCGTTGAAGCCATTAAAGATTTCAATGCCGGTGATGGTACACAGGAGGTGGGCGTGGATCTGATTTACAAACGAGTGTATGAAGAATACAAGCGAGCGGAGATGGATGACCAGAGTTTTGATGAACAAACCGAAACATATTTAATTAATCATATGAGAAGACTAATTGACCGCAGACCAGATCGTCAGCCAACAAAGCCAGAAACCGTAGAAGACAAAACACAAGAGCTGACTGATGCCCTGATCACAGAATTTGAGCGTGAGGTCGAGCAATATAATTTGATGGAATATTCCAATCTGAAACAGTACATACAAAATAGAGAAGTTGCTTCTTTGACCAAGAGAATCTTAGAACAGCATGCTGATTGGCAGTTTAATAAAAACCAAGCTATAGATGATTTCCAAGAATATGTTGCAAGGTTTGTCAGCGAAATTAAAGATGGTCGTGAACAGGTAACAACAGCTGAAAATTCAGCTGAACAAGAGCAGAATGAAGTTGCAGAAGCAGTCGCTTACTTTCAAGAATTATTGGACTATTATGTAGAAAACAAAGTTTCCAACAAAATAGAATTTAATAGTTCAGTTATGCTTGGCTTAAGAGACAAGCTTAAAGATGATGTTTTGCATCGGTATGATTTAAAAGGTCAGGCTTTGGATGATTTTGATCAGCAAGTGCAAGCATATTACAAACAAGTTTTTGAGGCTTTACCTGATGAAGAAACAGATTCAGGATCTACTAAAGTTAATCCATTTAGAGATAAATTGAAAAGAATAAAAGAGCAAGAACAAAAACCACCGGCGGCAACTCCTGAACAAACACCACCGGCGGCAACTCCTGAAGCTCCAGATGAAACAAGTGTGAGTCCTCAAGAACAGCAGCCTCAAGAGCCAGAACCAGTTAAGGTTAAAGTTACAGATCGTAGAGCTGGTAATGTAGAAAGGCAAACAATAGTAAAGGAAGCTAACCAGCGTGAAATAAAAGAAACACAACCTGAAGAGCAAGATGATTTTTATCCTGCGGAAGCTGAAGCTCACGGTTGGGAACCAGATGGTGAGCAACCCAAATCAATTACTCCAGAAGAAAGCGCTAAACCAATTGCCCCAGAAGTAAGCGCTGAGTTAGAAGTCAACCTAGAACAAGCCAGAATCGCCTATTACCAAGCTAGAATGCAAAACAAAAAACCGGCAGACTTAGAGCCTTTAAGACAAGCCTACGAAGCAGCTTTAAGAGTTAAGATTGAAGCTCAAGTGGATCGTGGCAATACAGAGTCAGCAATTGCAAATCAAATGTTGGAGGCATATCAACAGGAAGAAAAACAGATTGAAGAGCTATATGGAGAGCATACCGGATCTTGGTGGGAAAAGAAACTGGCTTGGATTAATAAGCAGGCTGGTAAACGTATGGCTGTAGGTTTAAGCATGTTGGGTGCAAATACAGCTTTATGGGGAGTAACTAAATTGGCGCCTGAGCTGTTATCTGCCGTACCGGTAGTTGGTACAGTAACAACTATTACTCGTATTCCTTTAAGCTTTTTAGGTGGAGTGGCATTAGCTGAAGGTTTAATGGCTAGATCATATGAAAGAGGTATAACCACAGATGTTTACAATAAGTTAAAGAAAAAACATTCCAAAGGCATTTTGTGGTGGCGGAAAACAGATCATGATGCGATAAAACAAGAAATTCCTGATGCTATCGGGAACATTGAGTTACCTGAATTGCAGAAGGAACTGTCTAAATTAAGAGTGATTGCCGAGCGCAAAGGCGGTAGACGGCAAGAGGTGTTTGGAGCGGGCTATTCGGATGTCGCTGAAGCTATCTACCAGAAAGCTATTGTGGAAATGGCAGCTCGTTTTACCAGGATGGAACAAGAGCAGCGCGATGATTCTCAAGAGGATGAACAGGTTAAGGCTCAGTTGCTAAACAGCATGTTAGACGACTACCTGGGTGATGTACATCTGGCAGAAGAAGCCGAGGGTCGCAAAGATAAAGCGGTTGCAAAAAGACGTATGGCCATCTCCCTAGCGGCTGGTACAGCTTTAGCCGCCTTTCCGGCTAATCGTTTAATTACCGGTTGGGGCGGAGCAGAAATCGCTGACGCCAGCGGTGTGGATTCTGAATTAATGGCTTATAATACTCCACCGGCAGTTGACACTCCGTCCGAATTAGACATGGCCCCAGATCAGACAGGTGTGGAAGCTTCTGTCGGGCCCAGAGATCTTGTATTACCAGCTGAACCGGATTTAACACTGGCTCAAGAGTTTGGTCAATCCCATGCTTTACTTGAAGCAACCGGAGCAGAAATTCAGGTTGAAGCGGGTGGCCCTATCCAAGTTACTTACGAGATTGGAGCCGGCAAAGACTTTGCGCACTTAGACCAAGCCTTAAGAAGATTGGTCGTTCAAGAGTTCAATGTCGGACAGGATAATACTTTCAGTGCTCTTGAAGCCGGACAGGCTGAAAACGTTTTAGCTAATTTAAGAACTTTGTTGGAAGGTAATCCGGTAGCCGGTTTTAAACCCGAAGATATTAAGGGGGTGGTGAGTTATGCGGACGGTAAGCTGGTGGTACAGGATTACGAGCAATTTGAAGGCTTGTATGGTAAGTTGTTAGGCCATGCGCAAGAAATCATCACTGAAGAGTCAGGAGCTTTGGATCATATAAATGCTACCTCAGTTAAAAACTGGGAAAAGATGTTTGCTCTCAAAGATTCGGTCAACACTGCTGATGTAGATTTTAATAGCTTTGTGTCTGACGCTGGCCCAACCCAGCCCGGCATGTCCATGCCTCAGCCAGTAGATGGTGCTGCGCCTGAGCCAACTCCCTTGGCGATGAGTGAAGCAGCTGCTGTGCCAGAAGTAGGAGTCGAGGTGGAAATACCGACAGCTGAAACACCATCACCGGTAGAGGTTCAAATTGAACCAGACAGCATGTCTGAAACCGTGCCGGTTGAAACAAGTGGTTCACTTGACAGTTTGTATGCACCATCTGCGGAAGTACCTGCTGAATCAGTCGGGGAGGCTGCAGTTCTATCTGCAGAAAACATGGATCACATAACTAGCGAGATGTTGGCTGACATGCAGACACCACAGAACGATATAACCCAGATGTTTCTAAACAATGAACTTGAGAAATTAAATGCCCAGGTTCAGGGTAAACTTCATGTTTTTAAAGAAATAACGGATGGTAAGCTTGCGATTACTTTAAGTATAGGAAATGAGCCGGTTGAAATGATAATCGATGGCTCATCTGTCGCTGATCTAAATGATCAATTTTCACCTGAGTTACAAAGTCAAGTTGCAACCATTGTTAAGAATATAGTTGAAGTTAAAGAAACCGCTGGATTTGACAACGGAGAAGAAGCGTTGAAATTCATGAATTTGATTAGTGCCGTACAAGACACAGATGAAAGTCAGATGGCAGTTTTTTACCAAGGCGTAAAGTGTGAGCCAGTGGGTATATTAGCCAAGGAATATGTAGGTAGTTGGCTTCAAACAGCTAAGCAGCAAGAGATATTTGAACATTTGTTAGCTACATCTAAAGAAAATATTGATTACCAACAAATTGCCAATATTATCAAAGTCACAGGTAAAAGTGTTCTACCAGGCGGAGGAGAAGTCTTTTTGATGGAGAGTATAGTAGAGGGTACTACAGAGTCGTTAGAACCAATTTTGGGAGATTTAGTACATAGCGACACTACCGTACCGGTTGTTGACAATTTGCGTAACGTAACGATTGAAAATCTGGGTCCGCATAATTTAAAGCTGACTCTAGAGTATGGAATGCGAAGGCCACAAGCGATTATCGAATATATTCAAGGAGATAGATTGGTTAGAGAGCAATTTGATGTTTCCGGAACGTTTGGTAACAGTTTTGATAATGCTTTAGAATACATGCGAAATTTCGATCCCAAGGTAAGACTTGAATTGTAAATAGTGTTTAATTTAACCTAACTCAAACATATGAAATTAAAATTCCTAGCTGCCGATATCTTTGATCTGATGGGTATGAGTAATTTACCGGATGATCAAAAGATTGCCATGTTAACCAAAATGAATGCCATTGTCGGGCAAAGAATCATGTTCCGAGTCATGGATCAATTGTCTGAAGCAGACAATGAAGCTTTGGACAAATTAATTCAAGCAGAGGCCGGTCAAGATGAGATCAATAATTTCCTCAAAGGCAAAGTAGATCTGGAGATGATCATTACCGAGGAAATCACCCAGTTTAAACAGCAGCTCAGCCAAGACTTCAACGCTATTATCCAATCTGCCAAGCAGTAAGATGAATCAAAAAACCACTCCGGCCAGGAGTGGTTTTGTAGTTGATGGTTATTTCAGTTTCTCAACAATTTGAGCAAAGACCTGAGGTTCTTTTTCTGCCAGTTGAGACAAGACTTTTCTGTCCAGCTCCACCTGGTTTTTCTTAAGTTTGTCTATGAATTGAGAATAACTCAAGCCGTGTTGTCTGACAGCAGCGTTTAATTTTGTCTGCCATAATCTTCTGTTGACTCTTTTTTTGGCTCTTCTGTCTCTTAAGGCATAAGCTCCGGCTTTGGTGGTGGCAGTCTTAGCCAACTTGATCAAATTCTTTCTGCCCCACTTGTAGCCCTTGGCCTGCTTTAAAATATTTTTTCTAGTTTTTGAATGGATTACGCCACGTTTAACTCTCGGCATATGTTTTAATTATACGGTATCATTTTCTTAATATTCTTCACATCAGCTTTAGCGATCTGTGAATCCCGTCTTTTGTTTCTTTTGGTGTTGCCGGATTCACGAGCATTAAAATGATCTTGGCCACCGGTTCTTTTAAGAATTTTTTTCTTTTTAGTGACCTTAAATCTCTTAGCAACCGCTTGTCTGGTTTTTAATTTTTTAGGCATATGATTAGTTACAGACTGATAACAGCAGACAATTTGTTACCTTGTTTTTTAACTGTCTGTTCTGTTTTAAGTTCTTTATCTTCAATTAAATTATTAATCTCTGAGATAAACCGGATAATTTGTTCTTCAGCCAGATCCGCATGCTGATTTTCTCTGCCTCTGAGTTGCATTTCAATCTTAACCTTGTGACCTTCTTGCAGAAATTTAAGAGCTTGTTTGCCTCTGAATTCTTGGTCATGCTGGGAAATTCTGGCAGATAGCTTAACCGTTTTGGTTTCGGTGGTTTTTTGTTTGGCTTTCTGTTTTCTTTCTTGTTTGTCTCGCTGGTATTTGAAACTGCCGTAGTCCATAATCTTACAAATTGGCGGCTGGCTTTTGGGTGAAACTTCGACTAAGTCCAAGTCTCTCTCACGAGCCAAAGCCAAAGCTTGGCGGACATTGACCACTCCCAGGCTTTCTCCTTGGTCATCGATTAACATGACTTGTTGAGCCAAGATTTTCTCGTTGGCTCTAAATTCTTTGTGGCTTTTGGATTGTTGTTGTTTTTTACGACCGCGAAAAGATCTGCGCATTAGCTGAATTATTAATCGGGTGGAGATGAGGAGTAATGAACTCCTGTCTGGCAATAAGCGAAGTAAATCAGTTGACAAGTTTTTGCTCTTTGAATGTTTTAAGCTACAACCTAACTAAAGAGCGAGATAGTCATAGCCGAAGTCTGTAAGTTTAAATAACTTACCCAGACTAAGCAAGTTACCGAGCCTAAGAATATGACACCGCTACCAACCATATAGGCCTAAGCTGGGCGATGGCTGTCAGCTTATTTAAGCAACAGCTGGTGCCAAAGCTAAACCGCTAAAAGCAGTTTTGACTCTAGCTAATAAGTTTTTTGCACTTATCTGGTGATGGTTTTTGACCTGGTTGCCAACAAACCGGACTTGCTGATTTACCTGTTATTCCCATCGAATCATAACATCCCCAAGATAGGAATCAGGATCTTTTTAAAGATCGGTTAATTTCACGCTCAGCCTCTCTTTTCTTGATAGTCTGGCGCTTATCTAGCTTGGTTTTACCTTTGGCTAGACCAATATCTAATTTAATTAATCCTTTCTTAGTATATACGGAAATTGGTATAATTGTCAAGCCCTTTTGGCTTAATTTACCAATTAAAGATTTAATTTCCTTTTTTTTAAGTAAAAGTTTGCGCGGTTTTTCCGGTAGATAGTTTTTTTGCTGGCTTTGAGCCGGTTTGTAAGCAGAAATATGGCTATTTTTCAGCCAGACCTCACCTTGGCCGTCAATGGTTACATAACTGCCTTTTAAGCTAATTTGACCGTTTTTTACCGCTTTGACTTCCGGCCCGGTCAAAGCAATGCCGGCTTGGTAGGTCTGGATCAGTTCATAATTGAACAAACCCTGTTTGTTGGTTTGAATTATACCCATAGATAGAATTGACACTTAGACTAATGGTTAGTATAATTTTAGTAAAGATAACTCATTTAGGCAATATTTTATTTGCTCCATGCCTGCCTCACAAGATAAAATTACGATTGAAATCTCTTCTTTGACCATGATTAAGGTGTTAATCATCATTTTGTTGGTCTTCTTTTTGTTTTTCATTCGTCAAATAATCTTATTGGTTTTTGTCTCATTAATACTAGCTTCGGCTTTTGATCCCTGGGTGGATTACATGCAAAAGCATAAGATGCCCAGAGTAGTTGGTGTCTTAATCATTTATGCGATTGTGTTTTTAGTTCTGGGTTTTGCCACTTATTCCATTATCCCTCCGATTGCCATTGAAGTCAGTCAGTTGGCCAATGACTTCCCGGTTTATTGGGAGAACATCAATAGCAGTTTGCAAAATTTTCGTGCCTTCAGTACTGACCATGGCCTAAATGATAATATCAGCGGATCATTGAAAGCCGTGCAAGATGCTTTAAGCGGTGGCGTATTCAGTACCATCTGGTCATTCTTTGGTGGAGTTGTGTCGTTCTTTATTATTATGATGATTACTTTTTACATGACGGTGGATGAACAAGCTCTGAAAAGAATGTTAAGATCCACCATTCCGGTTAAATACCAGCCTTACTTCACTTACATTGTCAATCGCATGCAAGAGAAGATTGGATTGTGGCTCAGAGGCCAGCTCCTGCTTTCTTTCATTATCTTTATTCTAACTTTGATTGTTTTAACCATTGCCGGCGTTAAATACGCTTTAGTCCTGGCTCTGTTTGCCGGCATTACGGAGATCATTCCTTATATCGGACCTTTTATTGGGTTGGTGCCGGCTGTTTTCATTGCTTTTACCCAGTCCCCCATGTTGGCCTTAATTATTTTAATTGCTTATCTGATTATTCAACAGTTAGAAAATAATTTTATCGTGCCTCAGGTAATGAAAAAAGCGGTTGGCTTGAATCCAATCGTGACTATTGTGGTCATGTTGGTTGGTTTCCAGATTGCCGGAGTATTGGGTGTGTTATTGGCGATTCCAGTCACCACAGCCGCTGGAGTTTTATTTGAAGATATCTTTTTTTCCAAAGATAAAGAAATTAAAAAAACCACTTAGTTTATAAATAATGTCTGATGGTTAAACTGTTAGACAAGGAGAAAAATAAATGCCAAGACGAACTAATCGGGACGTCTCCGAAATGGTAGACGACCAAGATCAAGACTTTGCCAGTGAAGTTGAGCAAGACTTTGAAGCACAAGTCGAAGCTCACTCACCCAGGAAGGGCGGCAACTTGATGAAAATCATTATCACCATCATCGTGATCGTTGTTGTGGTTATTGGTGGCTGGTATGTTTTAAGCCTGTTTACTGACATTAGTTTTCCTGGACAGGGCGGTAGCGTTCAGGGCGTGTCAGATGACTGGCAGGCGGTTTTCTTAGACAATGGCCAGGTGTATTTTGGTCAGATTAAATCTGTTAGTGACCGAGAATTGGTCTTAACCAACATTTACTATTTGCAGGTGATTAACAAGCCGTTGCAAATGACAGCAGATGGTACAGAAGACGCCACTCAACAGACTCAACAGGAATTAACGCTGGTTAAGTTGGGCAATGAATTACACGGACCAACCGATGAAATGGTTATTAACCGGGATCGGGTTTTGTTAACTGAAAAGTTAAAGGCAGACTCTCCGGTGGTTAAAGGTATTCAAGATTACATCAATAAACAGCAAGAATAGTGCTTAGTTATTAGTTAAATCCCGTCGCCTCTCAGCGGCGGGATTTTATGATATAATAAGGATATAGATATCTAATTATGACTCAAAACCATTGGGAGACAGACAATGACTATTTAACGCTTGAGCAGGCAGCTCAGTTACTTAAGTGTCGAGTAGATTTTGTGGAAAGACTGGTTGAACAGCACCGACTCAAGGCTTTTAAGATGGGTTATGATTGGCTGACCACCTCAGACTGGTTGCAAGAATACCGCCGGTCGTTGCAAGTTGAATTTGAGCAAGCCATCAAACACACAGGAGATAATAGCCGGGAGACTTCACCCTATGTTTTGCCGGTTGTTTCTTTTTTTCAGACACCGGCATGGAAATGGTCGGTTATATCCATTGGTTTGACTCTGGTATTTTCCATTGTTTTGGGAGTGATCGGTTTGGTGGTGTTGGATTGGGATCTGCCTCAAATCAATGACGAGAGATTAACTTTAGGTTTTCGGACTTTAATGTCAGATATCTGGCAGCCAAACGGCCAAGTGGCTGGGATAAGTGAGAATGTTTGCTCGCTTGACACCCCTGGTTGTCAAATAATGGATTATTAGTTAAAATTACACCACTTAAAAGATTGACCTATACATCATATGGCTGACAAAAAATCAGATATTATGTCTCAGATTGTGGCTTTGGCCAAGAGACGTGGCTTTATTTATCCCTGTTGTGAAATCTATGGCGGTTTAGCCAACGCCTACAGCTATGGTCCGTATGGAACAGAGTTAAAAAACAACATTAAGCAATTGTGGTGGAAGACGTTTGTAAAAGACCGGGCAGATATTGTGGGTTTAGATGGACCGATTTTGCTTCATCCCAAGCTATGGGAAGCTTCAGGCCACACCACCGGCTTCAATGACGCTCTGGTGGATTGTAAGGCATGTCAAAAAAGATTCCGGGCAGATCATTTGGTCGAGCAGGCCACCGGACAGGATTTGGAAGGCAATCTCAGAGCTTTGTCCGAAGTTTTGGTTAAGGAGCAGGTTGCCTGTCCCAATTGCGGTAATTCCAATTGGACAGAGGTGAGAAATATGAATTTGATGTTTGAGACTCAGATGAACGGCATTGACCAACCAATTTTTCTAAGACCAGAAACGGCCGGAGCAATCTTTGTGGATTTCAAAAATGTCGTGGATTCAATGCGTGTTAAAATTCCATTTGGTATAGCTCAGATCGGCAAGGCTTTTCGCAACGAGATTGTTGCCGGTAACTTTATTTTTCGAGTTAGAGAGTTTGAACAAATGGAAATTGAGTATTTTATAGACCCGGAAGAGGAATGGGAAAAATTGTTTGACACCTGGCTGGACCAGCAAGAAGCTTTTACTTTAGCTTTGGGAGCCAGTCAGACAGATATTCGCAGATACCAGCATCCCCAAGAGAAGCTCTCTCATTATTCCAGAAAAACCGTGGATATTGAATATAATTTTCCCTTTGGTTTTGCTGAATTGTACGGCTTGGCTCACCGGGGAGATTTTGATCTGTCTGCTCATGCTAAATACGCCAACACGGATTTAAGCTATTTTGACCAAGCTCATGACAGAAAGTATGTGCCGCATGTCTTGGAACCGACTTTTGGAGTGGACAGGTCTGTTTTGGTGGCCCTGTGTGCCGCCTACACCTCAGAGCAGGTGGAAGAAGGTGAGCGAGTGGTGATGAAATTTCCGTATGCTCTGGCACCGGTTAAGATTGCGATTTTTCCATTGCTCAAAAACAAGCCAGCATTGGTTGAAAAAGCTCAAGAATTGTTCAATGATTTGAAAGATGATTATGTGTGCGAATTCGATGATAACGGCAATATTGGCAAGCGATACCGACGACAGGATGAAATTGGTACCCCGGTGTGTTTAACTGTCGATTTTGATTCTTTACAAAACGAAGATGTTACTGTCCGGGATCGTGACAGTATGCAGCAGGAGAGAGTTAAATTGGCGGATCTAAAACATTATTTAGCTAACAAATTTAATGTATAAAACTAAACAATTCGATAACGGAGTTAGATTAATCACTGCTCCTTTGTCTGAAACCAAAACAGCGACTTTGTTGGCTTTGGTTAAAACCGGTTCGCGTTGCGAGTCAGTGGATAATAACGGTGTTTCCCATTTCATTGAGCACATGATGTTTAAGGGAACCAAGAAGCGGCCGACAGCATTGGATCTGACCAAAGCTTTGGATGGCGTCGGAGCGGAATTCAATGCTTTTACCGGCAAAGATTATACCGGTTACTATGTTAAAGCGGATACTAAACATTTGGATTTAGCCATTGATGTGTTATCTGACATGTTGCTCAATTCCAAGTTTGAAACCAAAGAGATTAATCGTGAGAAAAAAGTGATCATTGAAGAAATTAACATGTATGAGGACAATCCGGTTATGTACGTGGAAGACTTATTGGAGCAGACCATGTTCGACAAAAAACCGCTGGGCTATTTCATTGCCGGTCGTCGCGAAAGTGTTTTTCATCTTGATCGGTCAAAATTGGTCAGCTACCGTGACCAATACTATACTGGTCCGCAAACTGTAATTACTTTAGCCGGTAAGTTTGCAGACAGTCATATCAGTCAAATTGAGAAGAAATTCAAGTTCAGCCACAGTGGTCAGCCAACGACTTTTGATAAATACAAATTCAACCAGAAAAAACCCCAGGTCAAGATTAAATACAAAGATACGGAACAAACACAAATTGCTTTGGGCTTTCCCGCCTATGCCTACACCAACAAAAAAATCTATCCTTTAACTGTTTTGTCCGTTATTTTAGGGGGTAATATGAGTTCCAGATTGTTCATGAATGTCAGAGAAAAAAAGGGCTGGGCCTATTTTGTCCATTCTGATTTGAATATCTATGAAGATATTGGTAGTTTGGTTATACAAGCCGGTTTGGATAAATTAAGATTAGAACAGGCCCTGTCTTTAATTGTTTGTGAATTGCAAAAAATCATTAAAGGTGTAACCGGCGAAGAGTTGACTAGGGCTAAAGAATATTTGGCCGGCCGAACCGCTTTAAGCCTAGAAGACACTTCCAGATTGGCTCAATGGTATGGTAAGCAAGAATTGTTGACCAACCAGATTCTAACTCCGGAACGCAAAATCAAGAAGATTATGGCGGTAACCGGCAGTCAGGTTAAACAGGTGGCTAAAGAAGTGATTAATTTCAACAAGGCGAGTTTAGCCATTATTGGACCTTACACCAATCGTCAACCTTTCAGGGATATTTTAAAAGTTAAATAGTATGAAAATTGGAATAGATTGCCGTACAATTTTAGATCCAGGTCGGGGAGAACAGGCTGGTATTGGTCACTACACCCATTATTTAATTAAAAATTTAATTAAATTGGACTCGACCAACCAGTACGTACTTTTTTTTGACAGTCGTTACCAAAAAACCAAGCAGTACCAAGCTCCTAACGTTAAGATTAAATATTTTCCTTTCTACCAATACAAAACCTATTTGCCCATTACCTATTCACAAATGCTAATGAGCGCTTTTTTGGGACAAGAAAAGTTGGATGTTTACCATTCACCGGCCAATACCCTACCCCTGCCATACAACCGTCCCTCCGTCATAACCATCCATAATTTGGCTGTCTACAAGTACCCCAAGTTTTTCCCCGCCCAATTGTTGAGTCGAGAAGGTTTTTCCAATAAGATTTTGTTGCCACAATCGCTGAAAAAAGCTCACAAGATTATTGCCAATTCCAAAAGCACCAAAAAGGATATTATTGAAGAATTCGGTATCGAAGAGGACAAGATTGAAGTGGTATACCTTGGAGTCTTAAAGGCTGGTCAAAGAGAAGAGGTGGACTTTGAAGCTGTTAAGGCTAAATATGGTTTGGGAAATAAATATTTTTTGTTTTTGGGTACAATTGAACCAAGAAAAAACTTAGTCACCTTAGTCAAAGCTTTTCGCAATTTAAAGATGGAATATGACACCCCGGCTCAGGACTGCCAGCTGGTTTTAGCCGGTGCTCCCGGTTGGAAAGACAAGCCAGTTTACCAAGAAATTACCAATGCCAATGCCGCCATTATTGGTTCAGACAACAAGCGAAGTGGCAGAGAAAGAAGATCCGGCTTCGATACCCGCAGTGACAAGCAAAAACAAAAACAAGGTGAAAGAAGAAAAACCGGAGACAGAAGAAACAACCAACCGGTTAAGCATATTGGCTATGTCACTCACCAGGAAAAGATCGCTTTGCTTAAAAATGCAGTTGGCTTTGTTTTTCCCAGTTGGTATGAAGGATTTGGACTCCCGATAATCGAAGCTATGAGTTTTGGCATTCCGGTTATTACTTCCAACCTAAGTTCCATGCCAGAGGTTGTTGGTGAAAAGAATGCCCTTCTGGTCAATCCCGGCAAAGAATCCGACATAGTCGATGCCATGACGCAAATTTTAACAGACGAAGGACTAAGGGAAGAATTAAGTATTAATGGCGTTAAAAGAGCGGGCGATTTTACTTGGGATAAATGCGCGGAGCGCACTTTAAAAGTTTACCAGCAAGTTTACCAGGGTACAAAATAAGCAGAGAGAATAAAACTCGGAACTGATCCGAGTTTTTTAGATGAAGGAAATAATGGAAGTTAGAAAGATTAAGATGGCAATTTGCAGTATGATGCCAATTTTAATTGGCATAGTGTATTTAATTCTTTGAGTTATGCAACGATGGATTTTGGAATGCAGTAGATAGAACCATTCCAAAGCTTTAATGTTTTTTATTTTGTAAATGGCGACCAACAGATCCGGCAAAATAGCTCCAATGATAGCCAGATTAACCGGGTCGTTTTGGGCAAAAGGATACGTTTTAAAAATAAAGATCAGATAGAGAGCCAAAACCACAGCATCCACTGAACCGTATAAAGCCATCAGACGTTCTTTGGCAATATCATTGACTTTGATGCCAAAGAATTTTTTTTCCAATATTTCATCTCCATGTGGAATAATATCCAACAAGAAGTGAGATAGAAAGGCCAAAACAAAGGCCCAAACACGATGATTAATTTTTTTGCCAATAATGGCTCCGGCGGCCGCATGTATGGTAATAAACATAAGCTAAATAATACCTTTTTCTGATTATATCAAGCTTTCTTAAATAAAAAAAGGGTGTTGTTGTCTTGACAATAACACCCTAAAATGGGTTAGCTTTGAGGCTGTTTAGTCTTCTTTTCCTCCAGGAATTGGCGTCCCTTGCCCACATCCGTGTTGACCGGAGTGTTTGTCTGACACAGCGGGCACTCATCTGCCGACCAGCTCTTGATCTCTTGCTGAACCAAGCTGACAATCTTGGGCGGCTCGCCAACTTGTTCGTAGCCGGTTACATCCCGCTCCCAGAGTAGAGCCAGACCGGTAATGATACCACCATGCTGTCTGCCCAGTTCCACCACTTGCTTGGCAGATTTGCCGGTAGTCATGATATCTTCCACCACCAGGATTCTCTGGTCTTTGATCCACTGGTCGTAACCGCGACGGATTTCAAAGCCACCTTCCTGATTCTTCTCAGCGTAGATCGCTTTGACTTGTCGTCCCGTAATCAGGGACAGATGCAGGGCAACATACTGAGCCAGAATAATGCCACCCAAGGCCGGTCCCAAAACCGTGTTAATCTTGTCAGTGGCAAATTCCCAAGCCAGCAGACTGCACATGCCTGAGATAACTCCGGGATCGGTGTAGACCGCATCCTTGTTAACATAGGTGTCACTGTGACGACCTGAGTTTAGGACAAAGTGACCTTGTCGCAAAGCTCCGGCTCGCTTGAAAAGATCCTTGATCTGTTCATGTGCTTGATGTCCCGGCATGATTATTCTCCTCGTCCTGCCTGTGAGATTTCTTCGGCAATGCGTTTGGCCGCTTCCACCGGTGAACCCATTTCCTCCGGCGGTTGGGTAATGGGTCGTCCAATGACCAAGTAATCTGCTCCGTCTTCAATCGCTTGCTCGGGAGTGGTGATTCTCTGCTGGTCATTGGAAGCTGCCCACTTGGGACGGATGCCCGGGGTAATGAATTCCAATTCCTGCAATTCCAGTTGCTGTCTAAGGAGTTTCAGTTCCTGCGGTGAACAGATAATGCCGTCACAACAGGCCGAGTCAGCATCGCGTGCCAACTGTAAAACCTTGGCCTTGCTGGGCGCTCCGAATATGAGGTGAGCCTGGTTTTCTTCCAGTGAAGTCAGGACCGTAACAGCCCAGATAAAGGTTGATTCTTGGAGCAACTTTGCGGTCTCGCTCGCTTGAACTGCTTGTTGCATAGCTTTGATACCGCAGGACGCATGGACATTTAAGGCATAGACGCCCAAATCAATTGCAGCTTGGGTAGCCGCTTTAACCGTATTGGGAATGTCACAGAACTTGCCGTCATAGAAAACCTTGCCTCCGAGCTGGTGAACAGTTTCAACAACTTGAGGCGCTCCAAATTTGGTAATGGCTTCCAAGCCGATCTTGAACAGCCCGACCTGGTCATGTAATTGTTCGACCAGCTTTTTGAGCTGATCCAAATCGCTGACATCCAGAGCTACAATAATTCTGTCTTTGGGTTGCATGTTTCCCTCCTAAGGTTGGGTTAAAAAGAACACCGAGCCTTACATAGCTCAATATGAGAGTTTAGATTAGTTTAGAGAAAAAGTCAAGACTTAAGACTTAAGATAATCTTTCTTGTATTTTACTATTAGAATCAGAATTAGAAGATCTGTTATGAGAGATATAATATCTATTGCTCCAACTTCATCTGTAACGGTTAGAATAATGTTGCCAAAGATAAAGAGTAAAGTCAGCCAAAGAATTATTTTTTTTGTATTCCATAGCAATCCCAGAACAAAGTAGATAATTGAATTTATAAGCAGTAGTAGAGCAACTACATAAAAACTAGCTTTGGAATTAGGACTAGCTTGATAGAAAAAATAAAAAAAAGAAAGCCCCAGCCAAATTAGAGACTTTAGATAAAGTAGATATTGTATATTTCCAAAATTCAATATCTTCATGTGTGCCGAAGGAGGGAGTCGAACCCTCACACCCGAAGGTACACGATTTTGAGTCGTGCGTGTCTACCAGTTCCACCACTTCGGCTAATGTTGGTACCAGGGGTGGGAATTGAACCCACGACCAAAGGCTTATGAGTCCTCTGCTCTACCACTGAGCTACCCTGGCCTGTCTTGTTGCGGGGGCCGGACTCGAACCGGCGACCTGCGGGTTATGGGCCCGCCGAGCTGCCAACTGCTCTACCCCGCGTCACTAGTGATTAGTATTGTAGCATAAATAGTAATTTTTGGCAATATTTAGTTCTTTTTTATTTATACCCAATGCATCTTTCACCTATATGTGGTATAATATAAACAAATTATGGGACAAATCATTTCGGTTGTAAATCAAAAAGGTGGAGTCGGAAAGACCACCACATCGGTCAATCTGGCAGCTTATTTAAGCTTGCTGGGTAAATTTGTGTTGCTCATAGATTTAGATCCTCAAGCCAATGCCACTTCTAATTTAGGAATTTCCAAAGAACTGGATAAAGGCGTGTATGAAGTCTTAACCGGTCCTTATTCTTTTAGAGAAGTAGTTTTAGATACCAAGCATGATTTTTACAAACTGGTGCCTTCCACCACCTCTTTGGCCGGAGCCAATGTGGAGTTTGTAAACTTAGATCGAAGAGAGTTTAGATTATATGACAATCTGTTGGAAATTAAAAACGATTACGATTACATCATTATTGACTGTCCTCCTTCGTTGGGACTTTTAACCATTAACGGGTTGGTGGCTTCTGACCAGATTTTAATCCCGGTGCAAGCTGAATATTTCGCCTTGGAAGGCTTGGGCCAGCTCATGAACACAATTGGTTTAATCCAAAAACACATTAAACCGGAATTGGACGTGATGGGGGCGGTCTTAACCATGTATGATTCCCGTTACAGATTGGCCAATGATGTCTTACAGGAATTGTACAGATATTTCCCGAATAAAATTTTTAGATCCGTCATTCCCAGAACCGTTAGACTGTCTGAAGCACCATCTCATGGTAAAACCATCTTAGAGTACGATCCTCAGGGTAAAGGGGCTAAAGCTTATGAAAGATTAGCCAGAGAAGTATTATATAATCATAATTATTAAACATATGGCAGGTTTAGGTCGAGGATTAGATTCCTTAATACCCAATAAAAAAATAACTCCCTCCAACTTAGATAAAGAGATAGACAGTTCTTTAAAGACTTTAACCGGACAAGCCAATGAGCAAGTTCAGGAGATCGAGGTTGGTAAAATTGTACCCAATCCTCATCAACCGAGATCGGATTTTGACCAAAAAGAATTAGATGAACTCACAGAGTCAATTAAGATTCATGGCGTACTTCAGCCATTAATCGTGACTCAAGTTGAAGATCAATACCAAATTATTGCGGGAGAGCGAAGGTATCGGGCGGCCAAGTCAGCCGGTCTGAAAAAGGTACCATGTATTGTTAGAGATGTAGATGAGCAAAAGAAATTTGAATTGGCTTTAATTGAGAATGTGCAGAGACAAAATTTAAATGCGGTCGAAACCGCCATTGCTTACAAAAAGCTGATGGATGATTTTAATCTGTCTCAAGCTGAATTGGCTAAGCAAATTGGCAAAAGCCGAGTCGCTATTACCAACACTTTAAGAATCTTGAAATCTCCGGATGAAGTTAAACAGGCGATGATTAAAGGCAAGATCAGCGAAGGTCACGCCAGAGTGATTGTTTCTTTGCCGGAAGAAGATCAGTTAAATATTTTAAATCAGATAATCTCCAACAAAATGAGTGTTAGGGATACGGAGAAAGAAACCAAGAAAGTGATGTTGGCAAAAAAGATCGGCAAGGCTAAGATAGATCCGGAAGTGATGGCTAAAGAAGATAAACTGGAAAAATATTTGGAAGCCAAGGTTAATATTATTAAATCCGGAGGGCGGGGTAAGATAGTTATTACCTTTCATACCGATGAAGAGTTAAATGATGTCTTAAATAAGATATTTAAGTAGTTGATATATCTGTAAAGAGCAAAAAAGGAGTGTCTGACTACACTCCTTTTTAGTCTGTCAATTATTGACACTCCCGATTACTACACTTAGATCCGTTTTTCGTTTCAGTCATGGGATAACCGCATTTATCACACTTATCTCCGGTTGGTTTACCCCAAAAAGCAAAGTCACAATTTGGGTACTGGTCACAGCCGTAAAATATTCCTTTGCGACTTCTCTTGGTTGCAATTTTACCCTTGCCGCACTTCGGACAATCCAGGTTCAAATCCTGAGCTTGTTCTTTTTTAATGTATTTGCATTTGGGATAATTGGAACAGCCCACAAAAGCTCCATATCTGCCATGTCTTTCAACCAAGTCAGATCCACAGTCAGGACACTTCTCATCTATTTTTTTAGGTGGTTCTTTTTCTCCGTTATCTCCAATGTTAATGGTATTCTTGCAGTCCGGATAATTGGAACAAGCCAGGAACTTGCCAAACCTGCCCATTTTAATTACCATCTCAGCTCCGCATTTATCACACTTTTCATCTGTTTTTTCTTCAGTTAAGTCTTTCTTATTTAATTCTTGGTCTTTGGTCATAAGATTTTTGTTAAAAGGTGTATAAAAGTCTTTGATGACGGGTTGCCACTTTCTTGTGCCTTCTTCAATCTTATCCAAGTCGTCTTCCATTTCAGCCGTGAAATCATAATCTACAATTTCCTTAAAGTGATCTACCAACAGATCATTAACCACAAAGGCAATGTCTGTGGGAGCTAATCTTTTTTGGTCATTTCTTTCCACATAGTTTCTGGCAATGATGGTGGCAATGGTGGGAGCATAGGTTGAAGGCCGGCCAATGCCTTTTTCTTCCAGAGCTTTGACCAGGGTAGCATCGCTGTATCTGGCCGGAGGTTGAGTGAATTTTTGTTGCGGATCTATTTTTAATAAATCCAATTTATCTTGACTTTCCAAATCCGGCAAAATTTCTTCTTTGGTGGAAGCCGGATAAATCTTAAGGAAACCATCGAATTTAATAATCTGACCGGTCATCTTAAATATGTATCGCTGTTTGTCATCCGTAATTTCCAACGAGCTGTTTTCCAATTCAGCCGGAGCCATTTGACAAGCAATCGCTCTTTGCCAGATTAATTGGTAGAGTTTAAATTGTCTGGGATCTAATTTAGATTCAATTTCTTGAGGTGTTCTTAAAGCAGAAGTTGGTCTAATCGCTTCATGCGCTTCTTGCGCACCTTTGGATTTGGCTTTATATACCTGAGCTTTATAGTATTTGTCGCCCAATTTATTATTTATGAAATCCTTGGCTTCATTTAGGAATTTGGCAGACAAATTCAAAGAGTCTGTTCTCATGTAGGTGATTAATCCAACAGAGTCTCCGTCTAATTCCACTCCCTCATATAACCGTTGGGCCAGCATCATGGTCTGTTTGGCGGAAAAACCCAATCTGCGGTTAGCTTCTTGTTGCAAAGTGGAAGTGGTGAAAGGCGGTAGCGGTTTTTTGGTGGTTTGTCTCTTGGTAATCTCTCCAACTTGGTATTGTTGCTTTTCAATATCTTTGACTAATTTGGTTGCTGCTTTTTCAGAACCGATGGCCAGTTTATCTAAAGTCTTGCCGTCTACTTTTCTCAGCTGAGCAGTAAATGGCTCAGACGTGTCATGTTTGAAATCCCCAAATATTTCCCAGTATTCATCGCTTTTAAAAGCTTGAATTTCTCGTTCTTTTTCAACAATCAGTCTCACCGCAACTGACTGCACTCGACCGGCTGACAGGCCTCGGGCAATTTTTTTCCATAACAAAGGAGACAGTTTGTAGCCAACCAATCTGTCTAACACCCGTCTGGCTTGTTGTGAATCCACCACAGCCATGTTGATGTGGCGAGGATTGTCCAAAGCTTCCTTAATGGCTTCTTCGGTAATTTCATGAAAAGTGATTCTTTTGGTTTGGTCAACCGGTACTTTCAAGATATGCGCCAGATGCCAAGCAATGGCTTCCCCTTCACGATCTTCATCAGTCGCGAAGTAGATGTCATCCGCCTTTTTAGCCAACTCTTTCAATTTGGCAACTTGTTTTTTGGATTTGGCCGGAACGGTATAGCTGGGTTCAAAATTATTGTCGATATCCACTCCCAATTTGGATTTCGGCAAATCTCGGATATGGCCAAACGAGGATTCTACTTTGTAATCCCGGCCTAAAAATTTGGAAATAGTTTTTGCTTTGGTGGGAGACTCAACAATAACTAATTTAGACATATACAACTTTATAGTTTAAAGACATTAGTTTTAATATTACAGGATTTGGCTGGTTTGTCAATGTTGGATTGTAAATTGAGTGTTTCCAGCACATCTTTTGGGTTTAATATCAGCTTGGCTCCCAACTGGATTAAGCGGTTGGTACCTTGGTTTTGAGGATTAAAAATATTAGCCGGAATAGCCATAACTTCTCGGTTTTGTTCCAGGGCTTGGTAAGCCGTGATCAAAGAACCGGAACGCTCCGGAGCCTCAATGACCAGAGTGCCCAGGGCTAAACCGGAAATGACGCAATTTCTAATTGGAAAGGTGTAGATGCTGGCCGGTGTGAATAATGGAAATTGGGAGAGAACACAGCCTTGAGTCGCTAATATATGTTGCAGATAAGGTCGCTTGTTTTGACTGATTAAATCCGTACCTAAGACAGCCACGGTCGGCTGATGATTCTGCCAACAGACCTGATGCGCGATAGTGTCAATGCCTTGGGCTAAACCGGATACAATGGTGATGTGATGTAAGCATAAGTCTTGAGTTATCTTGTGGGTGACTGACTGAGCATAACCTGATGGCTGGCGAGTGCCAACCACTGCCAAGGTTGGTTGTTGTAAACACTTTAAGTTGCCTTGGTAATACAAGATCCAAGGCGGGTTTTTAATCTGCTTCAACAAGTAGGGATAATCTTGATCCAACCAGCTGGTAACTTGAATTCGGTAATGCTTCAGTTTAGCCAATTCTTGGTCCGGATCAATTCTCTTCTTGAGTCCTGCTAAAGTTTGAGCCAGCTCCGGCTTAAAGCCGGCTTTTAACCAGTCTGGATAACTGGCCTGCCAAGCGGCTTCCATGTCTCGCTGAAAGTGGCTTAAGATTCTTTGGAAGCGCAGGAAGGATATTTTACGACTGACTGAGAAGGCTATTAAATACTTAAGATTGGTGGTATTTTGACAGCTTGACATATGTGACTTGACTTTTTAGGTAAAGGGTGTTAAACTTAGCTATTGAGAGCACTTTACAGGCAGATTTCTGTCTGTTAGTTGGTGGATTTGGCTGCCCCCCTCCTGCAGTCAAACTACCGTGAATTATGGCCCCATCTTTTTGGATGGAGTCATATACTAACAGGCAGTGATCTGCTTGTCAGTGCCAGATCTTGGAGAGGATGAGTCGACCAGGAAACTCAATTCCTCCTTTAGTTACCAACAACGGTCACTCTTGGTCCTCATCCTCTCCAACCTCAATAGTTTCTTCTATGGGGCAGCTACGTAGTGCTAAATAGCTCGTAGGCGCCTAAGGGCTTTTTTAGCTTACCTGTCCCACCAATTTACTGCCGGGAGTAGAGCAGAACAACAGTGCGCAACCAGATGCATTGCACACCATCCATCCAGAGATGCTCTACTCCCGACCAGACAATACAACGGTTACTTGCGCAAGTAACCGTTTTTTTATTATCTTTCAATTATGCAAGTTCATGGCTTCAGGTAATGATTTTGTCAGCAGGTCCTGTACAGCCAGTGATGTTTTGCCCAGGACCGCTCTTAGTTTTATACCATGTAAGAGATGAATATTTTCTAAAACGTAATCGGCAGTATCCACACGTGCCAATTTTGGTGTTTTAACACCAATTCTAAGTCTGACAAAATCTTGAGAACCCAGGGCATGAATAATGGATTTGACACCATTATGACCTCCAGCTGATGAGTTACGGCTGATTCTAATCTGACCAAAGTTTAAATCTATATCGTCATGAATAATAATTATATCTGTTAGTTGAGCATGGTAATACTGAGTCACCAGTTGTACGGCCTGTCCCGAATTGTTCATGTAAGTCAGGGGTTTTGCCAGGATGACTTTTTGTTGTTGCCAATGACCTTCGGTTAGACTGGCTTGCAGTTTGGATTGGTCTTTGAAATTATTTAAATCCAAGTCCTGTTTTAATGTGTCTAAAGCCAGAAAACCCAAATTGTGCCAATTTTTACGGTATTGAGGACCGGGATTGCCCAGGCCAATGATGATTTTCATACTATTTCTTTTTTGTACTCCATTTTTTAACTTCCATTTGAAGGGGAGTGCCAATGATGTTGAATTTTTTTCTTAAGTTGTTTTGAATAAATCTGATGTAAGAGAAATGTAAGATTGCAGGATCATTTACGTAAATGATAAAGCGAGGCGGATTGGTTTTAACCTGCTCGATGGCGTAGATATACGGGTTCTTCAAGCCCTTGCCTCGAGATGGTCTGTGTTTCTTAATGTTAGATTTTAAGAATAACTCAAGTTGCTTCTTAGTCAGCTTAATCTTTTTAGCCTGATTAATGTCTAAAATCAGGTCTAAGATTTTTTTAGTTCTTTGGTTTTCTAAGGCTGAGGTGAAGATGATGGGAGCCCACCACAGGTAAGGAAAATGCTTTTGGTAGTAGTCTATGTATTCTTGAATGGTATTGGTTTCTTTGTCAGGAATTAAATCCCATTTATTGGCTACAATCACCAAAGGTTTGGAAGCTTCTAAGATAGCTTGAGTTATCTTTTTATCTTGAGCATCGATTTTTTTTTGAGCTTCGGTGACAAACATGACAATGTCCGCGTCTTCAATGGCAGATAAAGATTTCAGGATGGATTTTTTTTCCAAGGTTTCATTATTAATCTTGCTTTTTCTTCTAATGCCGGCTGTATCAATTAAAACAAAATTCTGATCCTGGTATTCAAATTCAATGTCATGGGCTTCACGGGTCGTGTGCGCAATGTCGGTGACAATCACTCGTTCTTCGCCCAAAATGGAGTTTAACAAAGAAGATTTACCGACATTGGGTTTGCCGACAATAGCGATTTTAATCTGTTCTTTTTGGTCGGCTTTTTTAATTCGAGTATCTTTTTTCGGCAAGCGACTGAAAATGATGTCCAACAGATCTCCACAACCGGAACCGTTGACAGCTGAGATCATAATGGGTTCATCCAGGCCCAGTTTGTAGACCTCGGAATCTGCCTGGTGCCACCGAATTGAATCTGCTTTGTTGCCGATTAATAAAGTTCTATCTTTTAATTTGCTCTTAATTAAATCCCTGGCCAGTTCTTTATCCTGAGGTAGAATGCCGACTTTGGCATCATAGACAAATAAGATTAAATCTGCTTCCGCAATCGCTTGCTTGGCTTGTTTTACAATATTGGCTTCAATTGGATTATCCTTTTTGTTATCTATATCCAAGCCACCAGTGTCGATTAAGATAAATTCCCGACCCTGCCATTTAACCTTGTCGATGTTGCGGTCTCTAGTTGTACCGGCTATATCTGAAACCAGCGCTTTATTTTTTTCAATTAAGCGATTGAACAAGGTAGATTTGCCGACATTGGCTCTTCCAATTATGGCAACTTGCGGTATAGTGGTTTTCATGTCTTTAATGGTAGCTTAAAATGGGTTTTTTTTCAATGAAAAGTAAAACCCACCTTAGTGCGTAAGGTGGGTGGGTTGGCTAGTCGTACCAATAGCCTTCGTCTTCCAGTATTTGCCGAATGGAATCCGGCAGATATGGCAAGACGATCTGGACTTTTTTCTGGGAGGTGGTGGTTATAACCAGCTCACAAGATTCGATTGAGTCTTCGCACATACTTTTGCAGTAGTCTGACTCATAGTACGAATCATTGTAGTCTGGCTCATCTTCCCAGAAATCGTAAGAGTCATCGCAAAGATTAACTCTGGCCTGTCGCCACACTTTCAGGGGCAGGCCTGGGAGTAGACGCTCGAACTGATTACGAGTCATCTCTCCGATACTGAGATTGACCGAACGTCGCCCCAGATTGCGACGCTTGGCCAAATCTTTCTTACGATTCCGTTCAAAACGAAACCGCCGTGTCTGTTTTTCCGCCTCGACACGGATAGGCGAAGGGGGTCGTAACATGCTCATTCCTCTTGGCGTTGCCGAAGCTCAGCCTTGCCGGATCTGCGATCCTGGCGGCTGTAGTGCTTCTTGCCATGTTTGGAGGACATGGGTCCTCCTACCTGGATCAGGTGAAGTTAAATCAACCCCAGATGGGGATAGGTTAAAAATACCCAGTAAATACCAGATTAAAGCGGATATTAATATTTACGGTGAAATAGTCAGAATTGCTTCTTTGGGTAAGAAATTACCGGCGATTCTCATTAAAGATAAGGAGATCGCAGAAACATTTAAATCTATTTTTGAACTGGCTTGGGAAGGCGTTAAGAATCAGTCTAAGAAGTAAGTCAGATATAAGAAACTACCTTGTCAGGTGGTTTTATAATTAAAAAAAGGAACGAGTGGCTCGTTCCTAAGATTTGGGTTTGTCTTTAAATTCGGCATCAGAGAATCGGTCATGACAGGATAAACAGCGTTTGACGGAAATGTACTTATCCGTCGTGTCTGGAACTTGCAGTTCCAGAATCCTGGCAAATTTTTTTAATCCCTCAGGATCTGTACCTCTGGTTCTACCGCAGCCGGTACAAAAAATGGCAATACCCTGAGACAGCTCTTCAGCTTCGTTTAGCTTTCTGAGCACCGGTTTATGATTACCGGTCGGTTTACTCTTGACTGCTTGGCCAAGTAATTCTGCTTTGTTCATACGGCCTCCTTTCTGATTGCGTGACTATATATGATACTGGCGATTTCACTGCCAGCGTTCACAATAATTTCATCCAGATCTGTCTGTCGTGTTCATCGCCTTCCGGATCAAGGCTTTTGGGATATACAATGTCCACATCTGTCTTGGTATCTCCGCCTTTGTCATAAGTGGAAACCCCCAAAGTTACGCGAATGACTCCGTCGCTGACCTCGTAATCAAAGAAAGCATCAGTGGCAACGTGAGAAGCATAATCTGCATAAGTACCAACTGCTGTATAGAATTTAAGCCTCTCGTTCACTTCTGCATAACTTCCCAGTTGCAACTGTTCAAGGATAGAAGCGAGATATTGCCTGAGATAATTGGCAAAGTAAGCTTTGGGCTCTTTGGGATCACTGGGTTGTCTGTCCATGACATCAGCCAAAGCTTCTTCTTCTGTCATGAAATCGTGTTTTTGTTCTTTCCACTCTTCCCATTCCACGGCATCGACAACTGCCTCAAAAGCTTCTCTTTCTGCCAAACGGCCGGTCCATTTTTCCGGTTCGTACTTGCGATAAGCCATATCATTGGATTATTGCTTAATGAGTATATCTTACCATGAAATTTATGTCAAGACAAGGTTGACTTGTGACTTAAAATAAGATATAATCTTGTTTGTACCTTGGGGCTATCGTCTAGTGGTTAGGACACCAGGTTTTCATCCTGGTAACCGGGGTTCGATTCCCCGTGGCCCTACTTGGATAAATAAAAAACAACCAAACATGGTTGTTTTTTTATAGATCAGAAAAACCTCATTTCACGTTTGAAATGAGGTTAAGTGCTTTTAGTCTTCTTCCAATTTTATCATCTGTTCCAGGCACATTAAGGTCGAGATCAGATGACCAGCCCGCTTGGCTTTTTCCAAATTTTCTGTGGAAATCTGGCAGACTTGCCAGTCTTGGCAAATCAAGATATTCTCGCATTGAACATGCGGATCAAAGGCAAGCGACATTTCTGTCAAAAACAGATGTTCAATGAGGGGGAGCAACCCTAATCAGATTGGCGTTCTCACTTATGAATTTGGCTTTGATAGCCGTTCGCTTTTTAACGCTGTCTTCAGCTTCAAGCTGTTGTCGTAGCTGTCTGAATACACGATCACACCGATCTTTATTCTGAGCTCGAATGATCGAAAGGCGTTTTTGGTAGTCGTTGAGAGTACCAAGGAATGTAGTGCCAAAAATGCCTTCAATCGTAGGATTCCATTCACTAATAGTTGCTTCGCTTAAGCAACTCATCTGATGTTGAAGTTGGTCTAAGAAACTCATCGCTTTCCTCCTGTGTTGGTTGAAATAGCTTCTTACTTGTATCATAAAACATTAAATTTGTCAATGTGAGCATTGAATATTCTCTGCCAGCATGCTATAATCCCAAGGATTATGCATATCTTAGCCATTGAAACATCTTGCGATGAAACTGCAGCGGCCGTTATTTGTCACAGCCGTGGTCAACTTAACATTGTCTCAAATTTGGTTTCTTCCCAAATAGACATTCATAAACAATATGGAGGTGTTGTGCCAGAAGTGGCGGCGCGGGAGCATGTTAAGAATATTATTCCGGTTATTGAGCAAGCTCTTTGCCAGGCCAAAGTCAAACCGGATAAAATTGATCTGTTAGCCACTGTATCTGGTCCCGGTCTGATTACCTCGCTTATGGTGGGAGTAGAAGCCGCGAAAGCTTTGTCTTACGCCTGGCAAATACCACTGCTGCCAGTCAATCATATGTATGCCCATATGGCTGGTAATTTTTTAACAGCTTTGGAATTTCCGGCTTTGTGTTTGATTGTGTCCGGTGGTCATACCGAATTAATTTATTTAAAGGATTATTTTAGCTTTGAAAAGCTGGGAGCCACCATTGATGATGCGGCGGGAGAAGCATTTGATAAAGTGGCTAAGTTACTGGATTTAGGCTATCCGGGTGGACCCATTGTGTCTAAGTTGGCTTTAGATGGTGATCCCAAAGCTTTCGCCTTCCCCAGGCCGATGCTAAACCGTCAGAACTCTGACTTTAGTTTCTCTGGTTTAAAAACAGCTGTTTTGTATGCAGTACAAAAACACACAGGCAGATCTCGACAGTTTCAGGCAGACATTTGTGCTTCTTTCCAACAAGCAGTGATAGATACATTGGTTGGTAAGACTGTGAAGGCAGCCAAAGAGTATGATGTTAAAACTGTCATGTTGGCCGGTGGAGTGGCAGCTAACCAGGCATTAAGGTCAACTTTAGAGCAAAGAGTTACGGATTTGAATCTGGAATTTAAGGTGCCGGAATTCAAGCTTTGTACCGATAATGCTGCTATGGTTGGCATTGCTGCCTATTTTTTGTCTCAAAAGCAAAAGATTAAACTGGATAATTGGAAAAAAATAAGTGTAGATCCTAATTGGGAATTATGAAAATAATCTCTAAAAGTGAAAAAGAAACTTTGAAAATCGCTCAGGCTTTGACTGCCAAACTGCAAGGTGGAGAAGTCTTGTGTTTAATGGGAGATCTGGGTTCCGGTAAGACAGTTTTCACCAAAGGCGTAGCCAAAGCTTTAAAGATCAAACAAACAATTACCAGTCCGACCTTTGTGTTAATGAAAGTTTATGAAGGAACTAAGCAGTTGGTGCATATTGATGCGTATCGGTTGAGATCAGGTGATGAATTGGAGGCGATCGGAGCTACCGATTACTTTCATGATCCCAAGACCATTACCGTAATTGAATGGGCAGAACGCGTCAAAGATATTTGGCCGGATAACCGGCGAGTCATTGAATTCAAAGTACAGGGAGATAACAGGCAGATTATAATCAAGTAGACAAGATCAAACAATAAACTCGGGCTTAACCCGAGTTTTTTTAATCTCATTACCAAACCAATGGTCCGTTCTCTATTCAGCCACTCTAAAGACTTCTTCAACTGTGGTAATCCCGTCCAAAGCTTTTAATAAGCCGTCTTGAGCCATGGTTATTACACCCTTGTCATGAGCTATTTTCTTAACTTCCACCTCAGATATGTCAGAATTAATTTTTTGTTTAACATCATCATCTATGGGCATGATTTCGTAAATGCCAATTCTGCCTTTAAAAGTCAGACCCTGACATTTGTCACAACCTTGGCCGGCATAAAACTTTAGATTATTAATATCCACTTGTTCACCTGAGGCTGCAGGTATTTTGGCCAGTAAATTTTTAGCTCTTTCCAGCAGTTCAGACTCCAGTTCTACTTCTTGTTTGCAGTGATCACAAATACGTCTGACCAGTCTTTGTCCAATGGCTACGTTTAAAGCTGGTGCTAGTAAGAACGGTTTAACGCCCATAGATAGAAATCTGGGAATAGTGCCAAAGGCATCATTGGTATGAATGGTGGATAGCACTAAGTGTCCGGTTAATGCGGCTTGAATGGCAATTTCAGCCGTTTCCAAGTCTCTGATTTCACCCACCATAATAATATCCGGATCTTGGCGCACAATCGATCTTAAACCTTTGGCAAAAGTATAGTCTTTGTTGACTTGACTTTGGTTAATGCCTTCCAGCTCGTATTCGATTGGATCCTCAATGGTAATAATTTTCGTTTCCGGATTGTTCAATTTTCTCAAGATCGAATACAGAGTGGTGGTTTTACCGGAACCGGTTGGACCGGTCGTAATGATCATGCCATTGGGACGACTAATTTCTCTTTGTAGAACCTTAAAAGCTTGTCCTCTCAGGCCTAAATCTTCAAACGCCAAACCAACAGCTGTTGACATGAGAAGACGCATTACAATGCTTTCTCCAAAAGCAGTTGGCAGAGCAGAGACACGCACATCCACCTTGCCTTGGTCTAAATAGATAGTAAATCTACCATCTTGTGGTCGGTCTGTGATATTGATTTTCAACTGAGCCAATTGTTTCATTCTGGAAGCCACCTTGGGCCAGATTTCTTTATTTAAAATGGCAGCATCGTTTAATACACCGTCAATTCTGTATCTAATCTTGACATCTTTTTCTTCAGCTTCAATATGAATATCTGACGAACGTGCCTTAATGGCGGCAGCGATCAGCAGGGTTACCATGTCTGTAATGGAGGTTTTTTGAATGGTTTGGTTTAAAGTTGTAAAGTCAGCGATTTCTTTTTCAAAGCGGTCCAAGTCAGCTTGCTTAATGTCTAAACCGGATTTGAATTCCCTTAATTTGGGAAGAATTTGGTATAGTTTGTAGGCGGATTGAAAGCTGTTTTCCGACATCAGGCTGATTGAAACTTGGGCATGTAATTTATCTGACAGCTCTTTAGCCAAATTCTTAATATTTTGGTTGTAGTCTGTGGTCGCAATTTTAATGGTTGCCCCGTCGTTTAAATAACAAATGACTTTGTGTTTTTGGGAGGTGGCTTCATCTAGTGTTCGAATACTTTCCGGGCTGATTTGAAAGCCAACCAAATTAACATAGCCAATACCAAGTAAAGCGGCTTTGTTTTCCGTTTCTTCTTCTATGTCTTTTAAGGTGATTTGTTTGATCTTGGATTGTAATTCTTGTTCAGTTGAAGCGTCCTCATCTGCCTGGCCTTTATGGCTGGGCAGCAAGTCTTCAATGGATGGACCGATTCCCATAGTCAAAGTTAGGATAATAATTATTTGTATTATAGACTTTTTAAACTGTCTTTACAAGCATAAACCCCGCCTTGAATGAGGGCGGGGTTGAGTGAATATTAGCTTGAAGTTATTTACTGGCTAGGCGGTCTGTAAATTTTTGGTATGTCCTGATAATCTTAGCTATTCCGTCATTACTACTGATTTTGTTAAATAAAATTGTCCAGCATGACCATTGAAAAACACTTAAAATAGCTGTTGAGAAAACCACCAAAGCGACAGCTAGGAAGAAAGTTAAGCCGGCAATAATCAATTTTAAGTAATATGGTATGCCAATGTAAAAAGGTAAGACTACAATCGTAGTGGCGGTTAAGATGGTTGTTAGTAGAGTAACTGTGACAAAGGTTAAAAAGTAGATGATAAAGAGTAAGAACGCCATTTCCAATGAGACCAACCAATTGCGTTTAAAGAGTTCCCAGGCTTGGTCCATAGCTTGGAAGATGGGTTTTTTCTTCAGGACAATGTACAGAATTTGGAAACGCACCAAAAAAGCGACAATAACAGCCAAGAAGACGAAAAGAATGAAAGATAGGTAATAGACAATGCGACCAGCGAGTTCCAAATCTGCCAAAAGCAGCAACTCTTTGCCCAAGATATATACGGCTAGCCCTAAGATGACTTTCAGTGTGATATCCACCGCCAAGACCGGCCAAAAATATTTATTGCCCTGAACCAGAGCTTGGTTTAAGGATGTTTTACGGTTACGGCTTAAGGTGTTGATGCTGTTGATTAAACCAGCTTGCGAGACAACAGAGAGCCAGAGTATAAAGATGGCAAAAGCTATGACTAGCAGCAGCATTAAAAGGGAAGCTAAGATATTTAAAGGATGACTGCTCAAACCGGCGTAAATGCCAGTCCATGCATTGCCGCTAATCGCCAGTCCCTCTTGCCAACCGGTGGCAAAACCAACCCAGATACTGTTAAGGAAACTGTTCTCCAGCTCTGGATCAGATAAGGTTCTGAACAAAACTTCAAATTCACCACTTGTAACTAAAGCTGCAAAAAAGCCTAGAAACCAAATTGCCTTGAATTTCTTGGTAATTGACCAAGCCTGAGCAAAGATTGGTCGGTATAGTTGGTCTGTTCGCATATCTTAGATTATTTTTTATCTCCCTTATATTATAACATAAAAAAGAAAATGTAGAAATAAAAAAGAATATCAATTAAAAAAACTCCCCATACAGGGGAGTTTTAGATCTAACCTTATTTAACCTCTTCTTTCTTTTCTTCAAACAAAGCTTTAAATTCTTCTGCTTCAATAGTTTCTTTTTCCAGCAGTTCATTAGCTATCTTGTCCAGCATCTCCCTATTCTCAGTAATGATTTTGGTGGCTAAAGCAGCCGCTTCATCTGTTAAGCGTTTAATTTCTTCATCTATTTCCTGAGCTGTTTTTTCCGAATAATCTCTTTGTTCATGCAGTTCTCTACCCAAGAAAACCAATTCTTCTTTTTGACCAAAAGTTCTTAGTCCCATTTTGTCACTCATGCCGTACTCCGTAATTAACTGTTTGGCTAACTGGGTTACTTGTCTTAAATCTCCTTGAGCTCCGGTGGTAACTTGGTTAAAGACCACATCTTCAGCAATTCTACCACCCAAACTAACAGCCAAGTCTTCCAGGAATTCTTCTTTAGTGTGTAGTTTTCGGTCTTCCAATGGCAGTTTTAAAGTAAAACCGGCTGCGCTACCTCGTGAGATAATGGATACTTTGGAAACCGGATCGGTGTTCGGCAAGAGATGGGCGACCAAAGCATGACCGGCTTCATGGTAAGCAGTAATTTTCTTTTCTTGTTCGTTTAAGATGTGACTCTTTCTTTCCGGCCCCAACATAACCTTATCTATACTTCTTAAAATATGATCATTGGTAACTTGTTTCTTATTTTCCAAAGCGGTTAAAATGGCTGCTTCATTTAACAGATTAGCCAGATCTGCTCCGGAAAAACCAGGTGTTCTCTCGGCTGTTAATCTTAGATTAACCTCAGGAGATAAGGGTTTGGTTTTGGCGTGTACTTTTAGAATGGCTTCTCTGTCATTGATATCCGGTAAGTCTAAAATAACTCTTCGGTCAAAACGACCTGGTCGCAGCAGTGCTTTGTCTAAAACGTCTGGTCGGTTGGTGGCAGCAATGACGATAACATTGGCGTTGGGTTCAAAACCATCCATTTCAACCAAGATTTGGTTTAAGGTTTGTTCTCTTTCATCATGAGAACCGCCCAGGCCAGCCCCTCGTTGTCTGCCCACTGCATCTATTTCATCGATAAAGATAATACAGGGAGAATTCTTTTTGGCTTTTTTAAACAAATCTCTAACTCTGGAAGCACCCACACCGACAAACATTTCCACAAATTCTGAACCGGAAATAGAAAAGAATGGCACACTGGCTTCACCGGCTACGGCTTTAGCCAATAAAGTTTTACCGGTTCCAGGAGCGCCTAAAAGCAGAACGCCTTTTGGAATCTTAGCTCCCAAGGCAATGAATTTTTTGGGATTCTTTAAAAAATCCACTACCTCAGTTAATTCTTGCTTGGCCTCTTTAACACCAGCTACATCTTTAAAAGCCACTTTGGTGTTTTTGTTGGGATTAAATTCTTTGGCCTGGCTTTGTCCAAAACTCATGGCTTTGTTGTTGGCACCTTGAGCTTGTCGCATAATGAACCAAAAAAAGGCGACAAAAAAGATAATGGGAATAACAAAAGGCAAAACAGTCACTAAAACAATTTGCCAATCGCTATCCGTTTGCACTTCAATATCTATTTGTCTGATTTTTTCAGGATCAACACTGTAATTGTTTAAAAGTGAGCTCAAGCTTTCAGTCATTTCCTTTTTTGCAATTTCCTGTCTTTGATCTTTTAAAGTAATTAAGAGCTTCGTGTCCTGAACTTCAATTTTTTGAACCTGGTCGGTTTCTATCTGGTTGATTAAAGTTGTAATATCTACCGGTTCGATATTATCTTCAGACAAATTAAAAAAACTGAGCAAGGCGCCGATTAGAATTAGCACCAAAAAAAAGATTAATACATTTTTAGTCACACTTTTCATGAGTTTATTTCAAGTTAGATATGAGTTATAATATATGCATATAATAATGATTTTGACTCAAAATGTCAAATAAGTTGAAAAAAATTACGGATCAGGTACTGGCTACCAGTCTATTAAAGTTAATTCCTGGTTGGTTAAGCCCCAATTTCTTTTCGGTCTTAAGGTTGGTACTCATCCCTTTTGTGGTTCTGTTTATCGTTCTAAATTGGTTTGGTTTAAGCTTAAGTCTGTTTATTTTGGCAGCTGTCTCAGACAGTATAGACGGAGCTTTAGCCAGAACCAGGCATCAGATATCTGACAAAGGTGTTTTAATGGATCCGGTGGCAGATAAGTTGTTAATCATCTTAACTATTTTGTTTTTAATGTTATATTATCCAGAACCTGTCTTGTTTATTGCAATCATTGTTATTAATATCATCTTAGGCTTGGGTGCGTTCATATCCTTGGTTATTAAAGGGCAAGCTCCAACTTCTAATGTAGTTGGCAATCTAAAGATGATGTTGGAATCTTTAGGCATTGTTTGTGTTTTTATCTTCTTAGCTTTCCCAACCATCTATACCTACTGGTTATCCGTTGCTGTTTTAATAACCGCATTGTTGCTTGGCATGTTAAGCATTCTAGTCTACACTTACCGACATGTTATGGAATAAAAAAACTCCCTAGCCATAGGGAGTTTTTTATTTAAGCTTGTTCTTCTGCTTGAGGTGTATCAGCCGGAACTGCTTTTTTGTCTTCAGCCGGCTCTTCTGCTTTAGGTTCTTGAGATGTTTCTTCAACTTTTGGTTCTTCTTGTGTTTCCTTCTTTACTTCTTCCGGTTTAGGTTCAACCAAACTTAAGCCCAATCGATGATTCTTGGGTTCCATGGAAACAATGAAGAAATCCAGTTCATCACCAGCCTTGGCTACATCATGGATGTTGTTAACCGGCTTGTCTGTTAATTGGGAAATATGGGCCAAGCCTTGAATATCTTCATCGATTTTGACAAATAATCCAAAGGGATTGGCTTTCACTACCTTGCCTTTAACTTTTTGTCCAATTTTGTATTTCTTGTCTAATTCAGCCCAGGGATCAGTGGCTAATTTCTTCATAGATAAAAAGATTTTGGAATTTTCAATGCCAATGATCTCAGCTTTAACGCTCTGGCCAACTTTGACAAAATCATTCGGATCATCAATTCGTTGCCAAGCGATTTCAGAGATATGGATCAAGCCTTCCAACTTGTCGAATTCCACAAACACTCCAAAGTCAGTTACGGCTGTCACCTTACCTTCAATGACATCGCCTACTTGGTATTTGTTGATCACATGCTGTTGAGTTTGTTCCCACGCCGCCTTCTCTGAGACGATTAACTTATCTTCGTTTTCATTGGCATCAATAATTTTAGCTTCAAACTTTTGTCCAATGTAGCTTTTGAGAATTTCCAAGATTCTGTTCTTGTCACCACCCTGAACTCTAGGATAGTGTTCCGGAGATAATTGAGAAACCGGTAGAAAGCCGATGGTGTTTTCGACTTTAATCATCAAGCCGCCTTTATTGGCGTCAGTAATTAATGCTTCCACCACGGCACCGTCTTGCTCATACTGTTTAATGTTTTTCCAAGCTTTTTGTCTGCCTGCGTAACGGAAAGACAGTTCCATTTCACCATTTTCATTTTCCAATTCCAAAACGGTCGCTTCCACTTGGTCACCCGGTTTTAAGTTGCGGTACTCATCTGATTCCGAGTATCTTTCCCGACCACGTATAATACCGGTTATCACACCGCCAATATCTAAATGAACTTCAGATTTGTCTGAAGCGATAATTGTGCCCTGAACCAGATCTCCAATTTTGGGCAAATTAAAATACTGCTTATCTTCAAGCAGTTCTTTCATTGGAGACTCTTTAATAGTAGTTGTCGTCATATGTTTTACTTAACCTTTCTAGTTATTCAGAAAAGTCCTGCTTTTTATGAATTAATTTTGTGCGTGCAGGTTATTAAATAGCTTTTGCCAGTATAGCAGTTTTGTAGTAGAATGTCAATAGTAATAATTATATGTTTAAAAAGACCACACAAGATTTCATTTGTCAGCAATGCGGACATCAAGTTAGGGGTTCTGGTTATACCAATCATTGCCCGGAGTGCTTGTGGTCCAAACATGTCGATATTGAACCGGGTGACAGGGCCAATGAGTGTCAGGGACCAATGGAGCCGGTAGATATCTACAAACAAGGTCCGAATTGGATAATTATCCATCGTTGCCAAAGATGTCATCAGCAGTCGAAAAACAAGATTCTGCCTTCAGATAATTTTGAAACAGTTATCCAATTGGAAAAGCAGATTAACCAGAAAAAAATCAAGGGCTAAAGAAAACACCGGTCTTAAATCAAGACCGGTGTTGATGTTTAGAATTCCAGACCCAGACCAAGCCGGTAGACGCCGGCGTAGTAGTGGCCCGGTTCACGATGTGAGAGTCGCCAACTGACATCCCGGCTGCCCCAGGCATAACCGAGATAGCCGGAGATGTTAACCCGTTTGGTTTGGTAACCCAAACCGGCGGAGACAGACCAGCCCGACACGTCCGGAGTCAGCTGTGAGACTGTTTCATCCGGAATGGCAGCCGGCTGGTAGCCTATGCCCGCGTCCAAATACAACTTGTCAGTCGCTTGGTATCTGACACCCAAATGGGCTGAAAAGACATCCTGCCAATCCAGTTGACTGCGCTTGATGAGTGGCAGTTTGTCAAAATCCAACAGCATGTCATTGACAGCACAATTGTAGAAGTAGTAATTGAAGTCAGTTGCCAGAGTCCACTTGTTATGGATCTGCCAAGCCAAGCCGGTTCCAATCTTACCCGGAAAGGTAAATTCAGTTTCAAAAGAATCCTTAATGCTCAGTAGACCCAGTTGAATCTGACTTTCACCACCACGGTAGGTAATGGTGGTGGGACTGGTAGCGGTCAGAGCCCAAGTCAGTTTGTCAGACGCTCGGTAGCGCAGACTCAGACTACCGCCTAAACCAAAGCCGTCAGCTTGGTTGTCGGTCGGAATGGGCAAAGGTCGGCCTTGAATGTCAAAGGGGGCAATGTACTTGAATTGCCCGTATCCGATATTCACAGACAGTCCGGCAGACCATTTGTCTGACAGCCTGACAGCAACGGTCGGGCTCAGATTGGTCAGAGACAGTAAGGTTTCACTCCGGTAAAAGCCTTTGGTCAGATCTCGGCTGTAGGTAGCACCCAATCCGAAGGGGGTGTAGAGACCCAGGCCTAGGGCAACATTCTCATTCAACTGCTTGCTGACACCCAAGAGGGGCAGAAGATAGAAGCTGCCGGCTTCAGATTTTTTGCTGCGATTAAACCCTGATTTGCGTATGTTATACTGAGGTATAACAAAATCTGTGTTCAAATTGATTCTCAGCTTGGTGTCTGTCGGATCATCCAGATTTAGGATGCCGCAAGGATTGTAGTAAAAGGTGCAAGCCGTATCTGGATCGGCCAGAGCAGTATATGCTCCAGACAGTCCAATGGCTTCACCCATGCCAGGTGCCGGATTCAGACCGGCTGTCCACGCTAGCTGACTGAAGCCAGCCATGAAAAGAACTAGTGTCAACTTTCTCATTTTTTCCTCCTTTAAGGTTGTGGATAACTCACTAGTTGACTCTGTATCATATCAAAAAATGGATTGCTTGTCAATATATTTTTTTATCTAAATTTAAATATTTTTTAGTATTTCTTGAGAATTATTTTAAAAAATCTTTAGAAAAACTTGACATTTATTTATAAATCAGCTATGCTCTCTATAGAGGCCCCAGGGAAGGGTTATCTACAGTTGCTAGGCTCCTGCTCTCTAGCAGGATAGTAGGCTCAGACAGAGCCAAAGACCAAAGCGACATTCCCATGAGCGTTACCCAGGCCACATCAGCTCGAGAGATGTGGCCTTCTTTTTTTGGATAAATTTAGCCAGATAAGTCTTGACAATATATTCTTTCTATGCTAATCTCATAGCAGTTCTTTTAACTGTCAATCCAACCGAAAGGAGGCTGTCATGCCTAAAAACCATCATCTGTACCGAAGGTGGCTGGGGCGTGGAGCGCCTCCAGCTACGGTCTCGAGGAAAATTTGGCGCAGTCAGCATCGTATTACTTTCTGTGATATGGCTGACTTTGAGGAGTACAATAATCCTCTGGAATTGGCGCCAACCATTTACGTCGAACCGGCCTTTACCAAGTTCCGCAAGCATCCGGCTGTCAGGCAGTTCGTAAGTGACTTCTGGAACTGGAATGCCAAAGTTTTGTGGCTAGTTAACAGTACTTCGCATCCTTATATCGACATGCAACGAAAGTTGGCGGCTTTAATCGGCAACCAAACAGGTCGTTACATTGTGGATTTGGGATCCGGGTCCTGTGAGTTCATGGCCAGACTGCTTAGCCATAATGGCACGTCTATCAAAAGAGTGTATGCTGTCGATATCGACTGGCAAGCTCTGGAAAAAGCGCCTTATGTGCTTAAAGAGGCAGGCTACACCGGCAAAGTGGCTCTGATTCAGGGCTGGACTCTGTCCGAGTTGCCTATCTGGAGCGGCAGAATTGACACGGTAGTTTCCAGTCTGGGAGGTCTGACCTACGCGGGTTGGACCTTTGATTCAGAAGTCGAGTTTAATCCAGATCATTCTACTCCAAAGCAGGCTGCTCAAGCCATTGTCTGTCAAAGGCACGAGTCTTTGGTCAAATGTTTGCTGGATATCAACCGAATTCTGAAGCTGAATGGCCTGCTGGCGTTTTCCGCTCCCTGTCCGGATCCGGATTGGGGCAAGGTGCTCAATTCTTCCTTAAGCTATTTGGCTAAGAATTTTCGGCTGAGACAGTTGTACAAAGCCATTCGTTATGGCGTACCAGCCAAAAAGGCTTCCCGCTTCATGAACCAGCTTCAAGCTGATGGACGAGCTCATTATCTGACGCTTGAGGCTTGGAACCAAGTCTTGGTTGAAACCGGTTTTGAGATAATTGAATCTAGTGCCGGCCAATGCTATGCCGGGCAAGGCACTTTGGTTCTGGCTCGTAAGGTTGAAGAGATGGGCCCCGGTCCGGAATCAACCCGCGAAGACGATTAAAATTCACACCCTGTTAGTTGCATAACTAACAGGGTTTTTTCTTCTTTGACAGAATTGAATTTGTATGCTACTATTTAATCTTGAATATTGTTATTCAAGTCAACAAAAGGAGGAATCCATGAGAAAGATCGCTGTGATTGGAATCGGCACTATGGGCAGTCAGATCGCTGCTCATTGCGCTCTCAAGAATTGCCAGGTGCAAGCAGTTGACATTGACACTGAGATTGTCAATGCGATTGCCGCCACCGACCAATGGCTGATGAAGATGGTTGGTGAGACAGACGATATGGAAAGGGTTCGCAACCGGATCATGTTTACCAGCGATTTGGAACATGCCGTGTCCCAAGTCGAGCTGGTCATTGAAAGTGTGCCTGAAGAATTGCAGCTCAAGCAAGCTGTTTTCCAGAGATTGGATCAGGCAGCTGACAGTCAAGCCGTGCTGGCAACCAACAGCTCTTCGATGCCCGTACGCTTGTTGGAAGCCGGTTTGTCGGCGGCTCGGATTGAACGTATTGTTAATCTGCATTTCTACCCGCCAATCACGGAACGTCGTTTGGTGGAAGTTATGGCCGGCAGTCAGACACACACATCCGTGTTTGAAGATTGCTGCCAATTCGTTAAACACTTAGGCCTGATTCCCATTCGAGTCAAGAAAGAGAATCCGGGTTTTGTCTTCAACTACCTGTGGGCCATGATCAAGCAAGGAGCTCTGTATCTGGCGGATCGCGAGATAGCCGACTACCAAGACATCGACCGCGCCTGGATGATCGTGACCGGTATGCAGGCAGGTCCGTTCGCTGTCATGGATCAAGTCGGTTTGGACGTGGTGCGAGCCATCTTCAAACAGCGACAGGAGGAAGTGCCGCAGATTCTCAACCAGCTGGTTGAAGCTGGACATCTGGGCCAGAAGACCGGTCAAGGATTCTATACGTATCCGAATCCGGTCTTTATCCAGCCTGGCTTCCTGGATATGGAATAACCGCTTTCAGGTCGTTACCAATGTGTAACGACCTTTTTTACTTGTTTTTTTAAAGTATATGGTGTAGGTTAAGCATGGAAAGGTGCGAGAGTAAGCAGTACCTTACAACATATACCAGCTATGGAGGTAATGCCATGTCAGATCAACAGGGATTTCCCAACGTGCAAGAACCGGGTGAATACGGTTTAAGTGAGTTAACCAGTAACTCACTTTACAATTCCAGATGGGCCAGTGTACGCAAAGTCGTTGACCTGGTCATGGCAGGTCACTATCATTTGCTCAGGCCGACTTTCAGCGAATTCATTCCAACTTTAAGTTGTCCTTTTCATTGCCCGACCTGTCATTACAAGCGACCCAAGGAGCAAGTTGGGGTTTGGCAAGACCGGCCATTACCGAGTTGTTGCTACCAAATGCCGTTGACACAAGCTAAAATCTATTTGGAAAAGTTGGTGCAAGGCGGTTGTAAAGCCGTTCTGCTGACCGGTGGTGGAGAGCCAACTTACCACCCGGAATTCGGACAGATTGTCAAGCATGTCAGAGCATTGGGTATGACTGTCAGCATGTCGTCTAACGGCACTTTTGCGGGTGGAGATTTCCAACCCGAACAGGTTATAGAATACGGTTTTGGTAATGTCAGGATCAGCCTGGATACATTGCGTCATCATGACACTTTCCACGGTTACAATAAGCAAACCACTGACTGGTTAGCAGTGGCCTTGGAAAATATCGGTCGGATTTGCCGCGTTAAAAAAGACGCTGAAACCAGACTGACCATTTGTGTCATATTCAATGAGCAAAATTACGAGGAATTAATTGAGATTGGAGTCAAAGTGGCTTCCTTTTCCGGGGTTAATTCCTTGGTGATTCGTCCGGTGATAGATTACTTCGGAGACAATCAAGTGCCTCAGGAGATTATTAACCAAGCTCAAGCTTCGGTTGAACAGTTACGTCCCATTTTGGCACAGAGCAAGATTTCCGTTTTTTTCCCGCGCTACCGTCAAGTGGCTCGTCAGGCTCAAGCTCGCAATTACACCAAATGTCGAGCTTGCGGTCTAATTGGCAGTGTTTGGCCGGATGGCCGTATGTTCATTTGCACCGAGACCAATGGTCAAGAAGAATTTTGCATTGGCGACTTGACTCGTCAGTCTTTGGAAGAGATTTATTCATCCCCCCGCTATAAGCAGGTGTTGGATTACGTGGAACAAAGTCATTTCAGTGTTTGCCCGGTAACTTGTCGGCCTCTGAATTTAAACGAGGTTTTTGACAAGATAGAACAGTTGAGGCAAGCCGGTGAAATTGAGAAGATCAGCCGTTGGGTGGAAGCTTTGGGTAACCAGCACATTAAAGAGTGTCCTTGGATACAGGTCTAACCGGAGGAAATACACATGCGAGTTCAAGATGTTAGGCAGATGTCGGATTTAAGCTTGTATCCTGAGGCGGTACGGCTTAAATTGGGTCAGAAAATTGCGCCGCGTATGGCCATTGTGCATTTAACCAATTTTTGCAACCAAGCTTGTCTGGGTTGTGAATATGCAGCCGTGCATGGAACACAGGCAGCTAAGATCGCCACCCAAAGAGCTTTGGATCTCATGATCGAGATTATGGGCTTGGGTGCTTTCTCTGTGCTGTTCTCCGGAGGCGGAGAACCAACTTTGCATCCCGGATTTTGCCAGGTCATTGAGCAAGCCAAGGCCTGTAAACTACTACTGGGTTTGTTTACCAACGGTACCAATCCCGCTTCAAAAATCATGCAAGCGATTGTCCAACATGTCACGTTTGTCAGGGTGAGCATGGATGCAGCCAAACCTGAAACCTATGCAACCATTCGACAAGTGGACGCGGCTGATTTTTGGCAAGTCAACAAATTTGTCAAACAGTTGGTTAAACAGCGTCAGCAAACCGGGTCCAACCTTGAGATTGGCCTTAAGTTTTTGGTGCGTCAATCCAATATCAATGAGATCATTGATTTTGTAAACTTGGCCGAAGAATTGGAAGTGGACAATGTGCAATACAAGCCTCTGCGCTGGCATCCGGAAGAAGTGCCGGCCGAGTGTGTTGAGAATGCCAATTATCTCATAACTCAAGCTAAGAAGTTAGCCAGCAAGGTTAAGGTCACAGGCGGTATTGCCACTGCAATCCAATGCCAGACGCCATGTTGGCTGTCGCCGTTGCGAGTTGTTATTTCCGCTGAAGGCGATGTTCACCTGTGTAATTATTTTCATCATCGGCGAGCTACACATACCTATGGCAACATTGAGCAAGCTCCCCTCAATTCTTTGTGGTATGGTGTTCGTCATCAGGAAGCCCTGACTAGGATTGATTCAGCAGAATGTGAACATTTTGACTGTCGTTTTCACAAGCTCAATACCCAGCTTGACTCATTAGTGGCTGAGTTTCGTAGCGTGTTAGATTTTGTCTGAGCAATTAAACCACCAAGGAGGACCAGCTATGCGTATCTTCATAACCGGCGGTACTGGCTATTTGGGCCTGAGCATTATCGAAAGCTTGGGTCTGAGAGCCATTTGCCACAAGCAACAGCTTGACATCCAGGTTTTGGACGTCAATCTTCCGCCCGTCAATTTCCAGGGCGAGTTTGCCAGGATTTTTGGCCAGTACGTCAAACTGGAATTTATTTCAGGTGATGTTTGTCAGCCGGATCAGGTCAAACCTCTGGCTGACAAGTCGGATGTTATCATTCATTTGGCTTTTGTGGTCGGCGGTCCGGCTTGCAAAAAAAAATCCGGATTTGGCCAAGCATTTGGCTGAAGCGGGTACCCGCCAAGTGGTTCAAGTAGCCGGAAACAAATTGGTCCTATTTGCTTCTTCTGATGCTGTTTATGGTAATGAGGTCAGTGGCTTGTGCCAGGTTGATGCTGTTTGCAATCCCGGCTCATTGTATGGCCAGCTCAAATTGCAAGCCGAACAGATCATTATGCAGTGCGCCAAGCCCTGCATCTTCCGCATTCCTTCCAATTTTGGCCCCTCGGCTAACATGCGCTGGGACAATATTGTTCACTTTTTTGCTCGCCGCATGTACGAGACGGGTGAGATGGACGTGTCAGACCCTGAAGTTACTCGTACACTGATCGATGTCAGGGATGCGGCCAATGCGTTTGCCTTTGCCTGTTTCATGCAGCCCGGCTGTGCTGGTCAAATCATGCACATTGCCAGTGGCTGCTGGACCAAGCTGGAAATTGCGCAGACCGCAGCTGAAGTGATCGGTGGGCGTGCGTATTGCGATGACCAATTTATCGATCCAGATACTCGCGATTTCATCCTGGATTGTACGGCTATGCAAAATTTAGGCTGGAAGCCCGCCTATACCTTGGCAGACGGGATCCGTGCCTTGACCAAAATTATGGATGAAGATCCAAACATTCAGAAATTCCAATCATGAACGTAACCGGTGCTTTTGTCAGACGAGTTGAGCTGGCCCACCAAGACGACCGCCGGGATTTGTTTTCCATTTTCAATGGAGACATTCCGGATTTTACGGCCGCACAGCTCAAATGGTTTGAATTCAAGCGTGATGCCAAGGTGGGAGGTCATTTTCATCAGTTTGCAGAACTTTTCTGCATTGTTCAAGGAGGCGGTACCTACCGACTGGTCAATGTTGACCAGGTCAAAGAGGACCAAACTTATGCGTTAGTTAAAGGAGATATCCTGTTTGTGCCACCGCGGGTGGCTCATACAGCTTGGGTGACTCGAGGATCGTTAGTCATAGCGGCTAATTCACAGCCCTACGACTGCGCTCAAACCTGTGATTTCACCTTTGACTTTGACCGGCGGGTCATAGTTCAAGACAAGGCTTGATCAAAAGCCATCCTTTAAGACTGTTACTTCTAAGTGGCAGTCTTTTTTTGACTAGATTTACGTTTAATTTTATAATATACATATATCTTTTTTTATGGACATCAAGGTGACAATTTTAGTAACCATTGCTTTCTTGAATTGTGCTCTGGGTTTGGTTATATATTTCCAAGGCAAACGCAATTTAGTCAGTAAGTGGTTTTCTGTTTTTGCTTTTTCTTTGGCTGTCTGGTCTTTCGGGATGATGATGTACGCCAGAGATCCTTTTGTGGAACAGGCAGTGTATGACTGGTCAATTCTGCTGCATTTAGCCGGTTCCTTAGTGGCGATGAGTTTTTTGTTTTTTACGCTGTATTACCCGGAAGCCAAAACCGATGTTAAAACATATTGGCAGTTAATTTTGTTTTTACCCCTGCTAGTTATTTTTTACTTTCTCTTCATTGACCAACAGATAATTATTGGAATAAACAATTTGCCAAATAACCGTCAACTCGTGTATGGGGCGTATTATCCTTTCTATTTCATGCATTTTTTCCTGTACATGGGTATTGGTCTGTTTCATTTGTTTATTAAATCTTACCGGTATACGGAAAAGTTAAAAAGACAGCAAATTAAAATCATTTTTTGGGGTGTTTTAATACCTTTAGTTTTTGCCGGTATCATTAATATGGTGCTGGCCGCTTTGGGCAACTTCACCTATGCCTGGACCGGTCCCATTTTTCTTCTGATCGTAGTCTGCTTCATCACTTACGCCATTGTAAAATTGCAATTTTTAGATCTTAAAGTGGTTGCCGCTGAAATTTTTGCGGTCTTACTCAGTTTAATATCTTTGGTAGAAATTTTTTCCGCCAATTCTGTGGGAGAAATTGTCGGCCGGATTATTATTTTCATAATAACCTTGGTGTTTGCCATATTCTTAGTTCGAGCGGTTTTGCAAGAGGTGAGACGACGGGAAGAAATGGAAATTCTAACCATGCGCCTGCAAAAAACCACCAAGCAACTGAAGAATGCCAATAAAAAGTTGGAACAGCTGGACCAGGCTAAGTCTGAATTCTTGTCCATCGCTTCTCACCAGTTGAGAACTCCTTTAACGGTTATTAAAGGTTACATTTCCATGATATTGGAAGGCAGTTTCGGTCGAGTGCCGAAGATTATCCGTTTAAATTTGGAAAAAGTGTATGCCTCTTCTGAAAGACTGATTTCTTTGGTTGAAAGTTTGCTCAATATCTCGAGAATTGAAGCCGGTCGGTTGGAATTGGACGTTAAGCCGACAAACATTGCGGTTATTGCCCAGAGTTTGGTAAATGATTTTAAATTCAAGGCTCAGGAAAAAAAATTGGATTTGGAATATTATTCAGACGGCAAAATTCCGAAAGTCATGGCTGATCCGATTAAAATCAAAGAGGTGATTTCTAATTTAATAGATAACGCCATAAAATACACGGAAAAGGGAGAAATTATTGTGGATCTGCACGTGGAAAGCCAATCTGTGGTTGTTTCCTGCCAAGATAGCGGGCATGGCATAGACCCAGAAGACTTGCCCAAACTGTTTAACAAGTTTGTCAGAGGTAAGGGTATGATGCAGATTCATACTGAAGGAACCGGCTTGGGTTTGTATTTTGCCCGTAAATTAATTGAAAACATGGGGGGTAGAATTTGGGCGGAGAGCCCCGGTCTCAACCAGGGCAGTAAATTCTCTTTTAGTCTGCCGTTAGCAGATAAAACTAAAGCTAAAAAAATTAAAATATAAGACTCCCAGTTGATGGGAGTTTTTTTAGATAAGAAAAGACCAACATTGCGATGTTGGTCTTGGTTTGGTCTGAAATCGAGTGGTTAGCCCAACTGGTCAGGCTTCAAAGTTGACGGTTTTTTCTGAGTAGATCCTCGATAAGGATCAGCTCGACCCAGGGACTGTTAGCCAGTTCCTTAAGCTCCACGGATAGAGATTTGCTTTGGTGAGAACTCACCAGAATCAATGGCCGTTGGTGCTGGATTGGATAGGGATTGAAACCGGGCAATCCCATCCACATTTTCAGCGACTCACACAGGTCGCTGTCGCCACCAAACACGACTAAACAGTCTGGTGGGTCAGGACAAAAGGCTTGCCTGACGATTTCCGGTGTTAGGTAAGGATCGACGTCACGTTTGTACTGGCGATGGTCGTGACGCTGCGACTGAAACTCTTTCCTGGGTGTCAGGATAATCTTCAGTTCCCGTCGATGCATCCTCAGCTGCCTGACATAGTCGGTTTCGTATTCATCTTCGCAAGCGTAACAGTTGATCTGCTGGGGTGGCAGTTTAAGCAGTGCTTGAACTCGCTGGATGATCTGGTACAGATTCCGGTGAGCTCTGAGTTGCCTGAGACTGCCTATCATATTCTGGCAGTCCACCAGGAATACAGTCGACAGCTGACGAATATCCGGTCTTTGAATTACCTCCGGCCCTAATCCAAAACGGTTACGAGGTTGGTGTGCTTGAAACAAGCAAGTATCTGTTCGTTGGTTGTCTATCTCAGATAGATGAACCCGTATAGTTTTTCCCCTCAAGCGTTGTTGCCGAATCTTGGCATCCAGCTGTTTATCTGCAAATACCAAGCAGCCTTGGTGGGTCGAAATATATCTGACCACAGAACTGCGTCGGTAGTTGGGCAGAAATTTCAGTTCTGCCAGTTGAGTTTTAGGTTGAGTCAGAGTTGATTTAACAACTGACATACAACCCGGCTCCGACGGTATGTAGCATGTAGACACCTCCTAGGTTTTGAAACAACAGCTTAGCTGTGACCATCACAACTAAGTCAATTTGGATTGTAGCCCAATGAATTGAAAAAATCAAGTTGAGAGACTGTTTAGATCTTGTTAATTTTTTGTTAAACTAGAGTATGTTAGATTCAAATTGCAGTCTGCAGTTCTTTACACTTAAACAGGAGGTGACAGCATGAGTCTAACATTTTCGGAGCAAGTGGTTCAACACAGAGGTTTTGTTAAGATACCTGGCGGTGAAGTCCAGCTGGGTACGGATAATCCTCTGCCTTGTCGTATTGAAGGTTGTCGCAGGAATGAGACGCCAATGCGTACCGTTAGCGTCAAGCCTTTTTGGATGGCTCAGGCCTGTGTAACCAATCATGATTTTGAAAAGTTTTTGCCCAAACATTTTCGTCCTCCGACTTCAGATCGGGAGAATGATCCGGTGACGGATCTGACTTATGGCGAGGCTTTGTACTACATAGACTGGCTGTCTCGCACCAGTGGCTTGCTTTTTGACTTGCCGACTGAAGCCGAATGGATGCTGGCGGCAGCTCCGGCCGGTTGGTGGTATGCCTACCAGGCTGAAGCCAGACCGCAGACAGACAAGGCCCATACTTTCAATCGTTGCAATTACCATACTTTAATGGTCAGTGATGACCGGTATGGCGTCAATTGCCACGGTTTGTACCACATGAGCGGCAACGTTTTAGAGATGACCAAAGGTTGGTACTATGCAGGCAGTCATTCAGGTTATGCCAGTGATGGTGCCTATTATTTGGTCAAAGGAGGTTCTTTTGGTAACTGTCCGTATTCCGCTCGGATCGTGGGACGCATGATGTTCGATGTCAGCTGTCGTTGCAGCCGAGTCGGCATGCGTCTGGTTTATCGTTTGGACACTTAAAGGAGGTGGTATGGTTAGCTTGGATGAACTACGCGCTAGACCGATTGACTCCACTTTAGAACGAGAATTGAAAGAGTATTGGAATGACCGGACTCATTTTCAAAGACAAGTCATCTCTCAGATTGAAGAGGATGAGTTTCACCCTCTCTTTCATGAAAAATTGGGAGATTGTCAGGCTTGTGGCATACGAACCAAGAATTACTATTACAAACAGACAGAATTGCAGCAACAGGTGGAATTGCGACCCTACTTGCATCCTCAGGTTTTTCTAAGACAAAGTGTTTTGCACTCCTTGATTAAGGTGGATCGATTTCTGGCCCGGTACCGGTTGAGGTTGGAGTTACTGAGTGGCTACCGCCATCCCTTACTGCAACGCGCCGTGATTAGTCTGGCAGAACAGCAGGGCAAAGGGCGGTTGGCCAAGAAGATGCTGGCGGATCCGGATCATCATCTGCCACATGCCACCGGCGCGGCTTTTGATCTGGAAGTCTGGGATCACAAGCATCGGAAGGTATTGCCCACCAAGGTCAAACAGGCTTGCAATCGGTCTGCCCTGGAAGGTAGGACAGATTTATCGGCTGAACAAGAACAGATTAGAGACAATCGGCGTCTGATACACAACTTACTGACATTGCCTTACGTCTTGTCAGAAGTGGAAGTTTTTGTACCTCATCCTTTTGAATACTGGCATTACGGTCGTGGGGAAAAACTGTCTGTTTTTTTCAGCCAACAGAGTGGTCCGGCTTGTTACGGACAAATTACTTAACATCATCAAGGAGCTGAGATCGTCAGCTCCTTTAACTTTGTAACAATATGTACACCAGACTGTATCAGGGAGAACAAACAACTCTCAATAAGCCTTTTTCTGTAACAGGTAGATCTTTTTTCAGCAACCAGCAGGTTAAGATTACCTGCTATCCAGCCAAAGCCAATACCGGTTTGGTTTTTTTGGCTCAAGGACAATTTATTTCAGTCAAACCTCAGAATATAGTCAGCACCACTTACCATATTAGCCAAGTTGGGACCAACGGGGTGTGTCTGAAATCGACTGAACATCTGCTATCTGCTCTTTGGGGCATGGGCATAGACAATGCCATTATGGAATATACGGGCAGTACAGAGTCACCCTTGCTAGATGGTAGTAGTCAGGCGTATGTCAACAAAATACAGCAAGTGGGTGTTAAGAAATTGGCGGTTCAAAGACAAGTTGTTCGAATAACTCAAACTCATTTGATTCAAGCCAAGCACAATAGCGGTTTCATGCTAATAAAACCGGCCGAAGATTTTCACATACGGGTGGTCATAGATTTTAATAACCTGATTGGTTGTCAGTCTTACGCTTTTAAGCTTACTTGCCAGGCTTATGCTGTGCAAATAGCCAGGGCCAGAACTTTTTTTGTACAACCCTATACTAAAACCAGATATTTAAAAATTAGAAAACAATACCAGGCACTGCCAAGCAATCCTTTGGACAGTCCGGTCATTACGCATCTCAAATCCAATTATGTAACCAATTTAAGATTTACCAATGAATCTGTTAGGCATAAAGTTTTGGATTTAATTGGAGATTTAGCCTTACTGGGTTACAGGCTAGAGGCGGATATTTTCGCTTATCGGCCCAGTCACAGATTTAACCAGCAAGTGGTTAAAGAGATATGGAAAGGTTTTAGTTGAGTTTATGTTCAATCTCCTTGAGAATGTTTAGACTGAATTCATCAATGCTTTGAGAACCCAAATCACCCTCACTGCGTTTTCTAACAGCTACGGACTCATTGGCTTGTTCTTTTTCTCCTACTACCAGGATGTAGGGAGTCTTGGCTTTTTCAGCATTTCTGATTCTTTTACCCAAAGATTCATCACTGACGTCAATGTCGACTCTGATCTCTTTGTCTGATAATTGTTTTAGAACTTGATTTCCGTAGTCATTGAATTTTTCTGAGACCGGTATGATCATAACCTGAGTGGGAGCCAACCAGGCTGGAAAAGCACCGGCGTATTTTTCTATCAACAGAGCCAGGGTTCTTTCATAACAGCCGATGGATGATCTGTGAATGATAATCGGTCTCACATTTTTACCGTGCTGATCTGTATAATTCATGTCAAATCTTTCTGGCAGAGCAAAGTCAATTTGAACGGTGATGATGGTATCTTCTTTTCCAAATACATTTCGCATTTGGATATCTAATTTGGGACCATAGAATGCAGCTTCACCATCCGCTTCCACGTACTCCAGCTTATTCTTATCTAAGATTTTTTTTAAAACCGCTTGTGATTCATTCCAGGCCTCTGGATTGTCTATATATTTGCCTTTTTTATCTTCAGGATCCCATTTTGAGAAACGGTACCAGTAGTCGGTTAAATCCAAAGTTTGCATAATATGGTTAATGAGGTCTAAAACCCCTTCAAATTCTTCTTCCAATTGATCCATGCGGCAAATTAAATGGCCTTCAGATAAGGTGAACTGTCTTAATCTGATTAAACCATGCATTTCTCCTGAAGTTTCGTTTCTAAACAAAGTGGAAGTTTCGTTGTATCTGATGGGTAAGTCCCGGTAACTTCTTTTTCGTGAATTGTAGATTTGAAATTGGAAAGGACAGGTCATAGGTCTGAGTGCCAATTCAGTATCTTCATCTTGAATGACAAACATCCCATCTCGATAATGGTCCCAGTGTCCTGAAATCTTGTACAGGTCGCTTTTGGCTAAATAGGGAGTTTTGGTCAGTTGGTAGCCTCTTTTTCTTTCTTCATCTTCAATCCATCTGACTAAAGTATTAAAGATGGTTGTGCCTTTGGGGGTCAACAAAGGTAGGCCTTGTCCAACCGGTTCTGAAGTTATAAACAAATCCAATTCTCTACCCAGTTTATTATGATCTCTTTGAAAAGCCTCTTCTCGCTGTTTTAAATACTTCATTAATTCGTCTTTGGTTGCAAAAGCAGTACCGTAAATTCTTTGTAACATGGTATTTTTGTCATCACCTTTCCAGTAGGCTCCGGCGACAGACAAGAGTTTGAAATGCTTAAGATCTCCGGTATTTTCCAGGTGAGGACCTCGGCACATGTTAATAAAGTCACCTTGTTCGTAAATTGTAATCTCTTTTTCTCCTTTGTCCTTAAGATCTTGAGCTAATTCAGCTGTGTATGTGTAACCTTTCTCATTTAACATTTCAATGCCTTTGTCAATATCCAGAGTTGTCTTAACGATCGGGATTTTTTCTTTAATTATCTTGTTCATTTCCGTTTCAATTTTTTTAAGATCGTCTTCTGTGACTTGGTAATCTGCCTCAAAGTCGTGGTAAAAGCCGGTCTCAATAGCCGGTCCGACACCTGGAATGGCACTGTACAGACGAGATAAGGCATGCATAAGAACATGGGCAACGCCATGGCGAATGATTTCCAGTTCTGAAGGTTGGTTGTTGGACATATGGTTTGTTTATTTATTTAAAAAACTCTCATCTCAAAAAGTAACAAAGGTTATTTTTTGGGACGAGAGTTCTCGCGGTTCCACCCAGATTCCCGTAGCGGGCTCTTAATTTGGTGAAAACTTAGGATATATTTGGCATATATCTACCTAATTTATTAGGCAAAGCGGTTGGTGGGCGCTTCAATCGTTTTGTTTGTGTTTATATTATACGGATATATAATAAAAAAAACAAGAGTTGACAATTAAGGTTATTTGTGATATAAGAAAATGTTGCCAATTGCGGCAATTAGTTTTAACCAGGAGGAAGAAATATGGCCGACTATGAACGGGTCAGAAGCAAGGGCAAGGAAGCGAATTATATACCCATGATGCCCGGTCAAGAATTGAAACCGCGCTTAAGCGATATTCAGCGCGGTCAGTTCAATGAATTGTATCAGCAGGGTCTAAAGAATCTGCTGGATGATTATCCGGATCTGGGTTCTGATTTGAGACAATTGTTTCTAGATTTGAGTATCGAGCATCTGCTGTCTTTGCCTGATCAGGTCAGTCAATCTCATTTTCGAAATCTGGTGCGCGGTTATCTCAGTCAGTTTCGCGGTCTGTTGGAAGCTTTTACCGACATGGATTTGCGTCTGCAGGGTGCTATGATTTCCGCTCACAGTCATGAAGAGAAGTTGCAGCAGATTGCGGATCAGCCGGATAATGAGTCATTGGCTCAGGATTTGATTCTCAGCTATGCTGCTCATTTGGAGCAGTATGCCAAGCTGGTTGAACCCATGCGTCGACTGCTCGGAGATCTTAAGTCTTCTTTGGATTTCTTGCGCCGTCAGGTGGAGCAGTTGCAAGTCGGGATTAAACAGCTGGAAGAGAATAGCCATGAACTGGCTGTCTTCCAGTACGATTTGCTTAATGACCGGTTACGGCCGGAAGCCATTGATCGCAGCATTCAATTTTTTGAACAGGTCGGCGACCGTCTGGAAAGTTTTAAGCTCAAAGCAGCTGAAATCTCAGCCAATGTCTGTGCCAAGTGTCAGCAAATTGAAAAAACCAGGCAACAACTGGAAAACCGGGATGAACTAAAGCAGGCATATAGTGAGCTCAGGTTCTACCAGCGTGTTTGCCAGGAATGTCACTTGGCCAGTCCGGATGCCATTGGTGTTCTAACCAGCGATGTTTTTCAAGATTATTTGGCTGTCTTAGAAGATGACAGTCTTAAGCCGGAGGCCGTGCAAGAGGCAATCCGTCGACTACTGGTTGAACTGACTGCGATTGAACAGCAATTGCAACAGCCCATCCATCTGCCGATTTGGGATAAAGTGCATGACCTGTTGGAGTCCAAGGCACTCAGGATTCAGCCAGCCATTGAGGAACAACCGGCTCCCAAGATTGTCATTCCGGCTGCCATTTCACGGGTCAGACCTGAGCCAAAACCTGCTCTGGAAGCAACGGCTCCCAGTCAGGATACAAACTCGGAAGTCGGACAGGTCTTTCAACTCTCAGATGATCCGGTCGAGAGTCTGATGCTTAAAATGGGCTGTGTCTTAGCTAAGACCAGTACCAGTTATCTGCGGGCTCGCATGCTACACGTCATTTTTCGAGAACTGTTGCTTAAGCCCGGCTTGTTGACTTCGGCAGAACAGGAAGTGTATGAGTCAGCCCGAGATCTTCTAACGGAACAGACTCATACCTTGTCTGACTTGGAAAACAGCAACCAACTGCTTAAGACAACCAGTCAGTGGTTTATCCGGAGTTCTCGTACGCGAGGTCGGGGAACCAACTGGCGATACGCCTGTTCGCGGGCCGGCTGTCAAGCGTTGCGCATCTACGCTGGCAAATTTGCCACTTCCCAGGTTGTAGCACAGTGGGAGGCAATCATTAAGGAAAGAAGCGAAACCTATGGCCAGCGACGCCAAGGGAAATAAAATATTTAACGCATCTGTCACCGACAGATGCGTTTTTCTTTTCAAAAAGAAAACTGCCTAAGATCTTTATCTTAGGCAGTAAAATGATTCTTTAGCTCTTGTTACCGGAAGACAGCTGTTGCGACAGCTCCTCCATAATGACAGAGCCCTGGTTTTCCCAGCTGTGCATCAGGTCAGTCATGGCATGAGTGCTGAAAACGTCCTGTCCATGATCTTGCAACCTGAGCCAAACAAATCTGGGATAGCCGAAAGCGATTTCTTTCAGCAAGAGAGCGGTCAAAGCAGCGTGCTGAGAGGCAAATTGGTAGGTGATATGACCGCAGTCGACACAGATGTCGTGCACCTTAGTGCCTTCGCGGAAAAAAACCATACCTTCATCACCCGAATTGGCCGCTTTTAGATTAAAGGTCTGCAAACGGAACCAGTGATCCCTGATTTTAATCAGCTTTTGGCCATGCTCAATGATGATGGTGGCTTCATCTGACAAGGATGGATTCTGCTTGTCCCAGACTTTAACCCGGTATGTACCCGGAGTAAAGCCACACTGGTAAGTGTTCCTCAGGCCAGTGGTATTTTCCAATTGGCCGCCAGTGGCTTCCCAAGCAATATTGCCGCTGGTCAAGTCTGAGTTATGGATCGTGAGCAACAAGGGTAGACCAGCCTTCTGGTGGAATTCATTGCTGTGCAAATGCATGCGACGCTTGGCTACCACGCGATAGCGTTCAGTTGCAATGAGATCCGGCTTGTCAACCACCGAAGCACTGATATTGAAAGTGCCCAAATTTCTGCCCAGAGTAATGACGACTGAACGAGTGTCGGAACTGATTTCACAATCAGCCACACTCTTCTTGTCAAAATGCCAGCGAATTTTCTCATGTTCACTGACATACTTTTTAACGGTTAGGCAGTCAACCTGAAATTTTTCACCCAGACTGAATTCGTGACGAGGCAGTCTCAGGGAGATAGCTGGATAATGCTTGGGTTGAGGCAAATCCTCTGCATCTTCCGTTGGGCTGGTAGGATCTGACGGCTTGTAACCGTTATCTCCCGGAGGAATCGTTCCTTCCGGGTTAAATGCCCGGTCACAAGCTTCAATTACGACCCGAGCCGCACTGTCAAAAGCTTCTGTGTTTTGCTGTTCCTGAGTAAGACCCAGGGTTTCGCGAACACGATTTTCGTGTCGACACAGAAATTGAAGGATAAGCTCAACCAAACCAGATTCGTTCAGTCTGGGATCGAAAGATTTACTGCTTTCAGCTCGGAATTCACTCAGAGCTTCAAACAGAATTAGTCCGCAGACTTGATGAAAACGGTAAACGCTGGGAATGCGGTCGGCATCTTTGCTGCTGAGCAGATCCATAAAATCTGTCAGGCGGCAAATGCCTATGTCTAAGGCACCGACCGATACCTGATCCTTCTGCCGTCGCTTGGCAGGACGGTAGAGTTCCAAGGTTATCTTGCCCAGTCGAGGATCCTGTTCAGTCAGCAGAAAAGGTTTGGCCAGAATTTCTCTTTTTTCCAAGGTTTGGCCATCCACCCAGATCTGGGCATAGCGGGAAGAGGCTACGCGGGCTGAAATAGCATCGCGCAGTATCTCACCGGTTGAAATGTCCCTGGTGTGCTGAAATCTTGAGTAGCGGATGATGCTACCTTGGTTGAACGGTGAGGTCCAAGTTTTGTCTTTCTTGGCCATGCATTTCACGCTCACCGGTTTTTTGTCCCAAATCTGATCTTCATAATCATCGCTGCTCAAACTGAAATAGTAGACATGGTCTGGATCATTCTGGGGTACGGTCCAAACCTCTACCACACAGCCGTGTGAAAAGAGCAATTTCTTGGTACCGGTGTCGAATCTGCCCAGCTTGCCTTCAGAGCAAGCGGTACTCAGATTCAAACAGCAAAAGGCATGTCGGTTATTTTCATCCATGCCAATTCCATTGTCGGTAAAGGTAATGCTATCCTTGGAGGATTGAATAATGAGTTCAGTCGCACCCCAGTCCCAAGCATTCATGACCAGTTCCATGACAGATTCAATGAACCGGTAATCCTTAAACTGGTTGCGAACCATGCCTCGACCAATTTCCGGAATAATCTGTTCCGTCATGGTCTTGGTTTGGGAAGGTTTGGATTTCCGTTTTGGCTTGTTGTTCATACTCTATTTCCCTCCGCCGTTGAAGCTTTCAAACGCCTGACGTTGCGAATCGAACAGATCCAGCAAGTTGGGCGCGATTTCTGTTGACAAAATTCTCATGGCTATAAATAGTTCTTCAATCTCCGTTTCCAGTTGCTTCTTGACTCGAGCCTTGGCCTGAGCATCGGCAAGCTGGCTAAACAGATTAAAACGACTCCTGAGTTCTCGGATAATTTCCAGAGTTTCGTTAATGGTGCGGTTGTCAATCTGACCTTCAACCGGTTCGAAGTTCTTGGCGGTCAACACGGAGCGAACGCCTCGTTGGCTGACTTCCAGATCTGATTTGGTGATCGGTAATTGATTTCCCATAACTTGCGGAGTGTCTTTTAACAAGCTTTCCAGTCCGGCCACCAAGGTTTTAGTGGCTGCCTGAAAGTTTTGAATCGCTGTTGGCAGATCAAGCTGGTTAGCTTGTGAAGCTTCTGCTTGAACTGTCTTAAGATTCGGCTTGGCAGTCGGTTGCTTTGGTTTAGCCTCAACCTCTGGCAAACCGCTGATAATCTCAAGCCACTGTTGCATATTCCTCTCTGAACTGCGGTCAGATCCGCTCAGGCAGGAGGTTAGCGTTGTGGAGATAATCTGACAGGCAACCGCTTGCTGCTCAATGGTCTGACCGCGTTTTTCAGCGGCAATAACAGCTGTTTGCAATTGCTGGCGCAATTGTATGATGGCATGTTGACGTTGCTGGAAGATTTTGCGGATGTTGTCTTCAATATTGGGATCTGTCAGAGTCTTTTCCACGGCTTCGGAATCCAGCTCGGCGAGCTGGTTAACATTGCCGTTGACAAGAAACTGTTCGATGATCTCAGACTGTTGTCCAAACAGCCCCGCAAAATCGCGAACCCGGCATTCTTTACCGGTGTAGTGATTATAGGTTTGTCTGATCTGGCAAGCCATGTCGATAATATGATCTGAGCAGGCTGCCAAACTGGAATCTCTGTCAGCCAGTTTGCCCAGTTCAACTTGGCGCAACAACTGCTTGACAACAGGTTTAACCTGCTTGACTTGATGCTGTTCGCAGTAGACAAGAATTTTGTTCAAACTCTTGGCACTTAACAGACTCTTGCCTTGCAGAAAGTTGCTAAGGGCTTTACTGCCCATGTCAAACAGATTGGCGCACTCCTTATCTGACAGACTGTTGTCTGCCATGAATTGAATTAAGGCTGAAACTAGCGCAGCGCTTTGATCTCGAAAGATTTTGAGCGCTTGGGCTTTAATTGCATAATCCACCTGATGACTCATAGAGGTTTTCCTCCTTTGGTTGCTTTGGTTTTCAAAGATCATCCACCTGTTATATTTAACCGGCAGAATGTTAATAATTAGCATATTTTTTATAATATGTCAAGAGTATAGATGTATCTATATTGACATATCATATTTAATATTGTATGGTATATAATCTTGTACCTTTGACAATCTAAACCGGGAGGGCTGATAGATGGAAGACGAGGTTCAGGCGGCTGAACAGCGTAAGGAGAAAGGTCGTCAACTTTTCTATCGCTGTGCCAAACAATGGCTCAACCCGCAGCAGCTGAAGCAGACGCGAGCTCTGCTCCTGCTCGGAGTTCAGACTCGTGAATTGGTTCATTTGGACAAAATATTTGCTCGCAACCAGATAGTGTGCGTGGAGTATGATTTTGATCGCTATCTGGATTTGGTTGGTCAAAATCTTGGTATCGCCATTTATTACCAGGACCTGGCAGAGTTCTTGAATTGGGCAGCTGGGGATGAGCAGCGATTCAGTCTCATGGATTTGGATATTTACGGTACTTACCGCAACCGGATTGGGCACTGCTTGAGTCGTTTACTGGCGCTAGCTTACAAACAGCCGAACCACATTATTGGATTTACTTCCAGTATTGGACGCGACGGGCGTTTGTTGTGTGAAGCTCTCGCCTCATTAATCATCTTAGCCTGGCTGGATCAATCCGGACGGCAAATTGAGTTATGCCAGGCTCTGGGCCAGCGGGTTTTAAGACTCTCGGCAGCTGAGGTTTTTGCCTCAGAAACCAATTTGGTCTTAAGAGACATGATGTGGCTGAGAGATTTAATTGAGCATTGCTTGGCTGTCTCGGCACAGGTTACCGGTCAAGCTAAATTGTTCACAACCTACCGGGGATTTTCTCGTCATTTGGTAAAACAGGTGATGGCGCAGATTATGCATCAATCAGATACGGAAATTTGTTTGACTCGGGTACTGAAGATGGTCAGACATGAGGTTAACCAAACCAGTACCTACCAACGCCTAGCCAAACAGCTTAAGTCAGTTATCTGCCTAAAGCAGTTGAATCAATTTTTGTACCACTCGGTTCATCCCTGGCTGGTCAAGCGTTATTACGTGCAGTTTCAGCCAGCTGAACCAGCCATATCTTTAGCTAGTTTGACTCAGCAGTTTTTAACTAGCTACGGTCAGTCTCAATTCCAGGTGGTGTTGCGTAGTGGCACCAGCTTAAACCTACGTTCTTGTTCGAACTTGACTCATCTGCCAGCCATCAGTCTGGAGGTGCCGAAAGTTTTAGTTCGTTTTCAACCGGACGCTTGTCCGGTAGTATTGGACGCCAAGTATCTAACAACCAGAAAGGAAGCAACTGTGCCCAAAGTTAAGTCACGCCATCAGTCTGTCTTGCTCAAGTCAGACGGCAAATTAAACAAGTATGGTTCGTCTGTCGTCCGGCAAATGCTGGAGGATGGCCATGACTGTCAGACCGTAGCCGACGAGGTTGGCTGCAAAGTCACAAGTGTCAGAGCGGTGCTCGCGCATATGCATCGTTCCGACTAGATTATATGCGGTTAGGTAAAACTAGCCGCTTTTTTATTGCCTTTTTTTAAACTATTGGCTAAAATATAGTCAGTTATGTCATACCTAATTGACCAACTTAAACAAGATATCTTGGATTTGGTGGAATCTGGGTTAGATCAAGAGGTGGACAGGTCTCAATTGGAGATCAGTGTGCCACCAGATTCAAGTTTGGGAGATTTCGCTGTCCCTTGTTTTTATTTGACCAAAGTCATGCGAAGATCACCCAACCAGATTGCTGAAGAATTGGCCAGTCGTATTAAGCCAGTGGGTTTCATTGCAGACATTAAAAATGAAGGACCATATCTTAATTTTTTTGTTGACCAAACCAAGGTGAGTGAAAAAGTCATTGACCAGATTCAATCTTTAAAGTCCCGGTATGGTCAGTTAAAGCTGAGTACAGACAGAATTATGCTGGAGTATTCCCAGCCCAATACTCACAAAGAGTTCCACATTGGCCATGCTCGTAACGCCATTTTAGGCTCTGCTTTGGTCAGACTGCTTAAGACTGTTGGTTACAAAGTCATCCCGGTTAATTATATCGGAGATATTGGAGCTCACGTGGCCAAATGTTTGTGGGCTTTAGATAAATTTCATCAGCATGAAACTGTGCCTGACAACAAGGGTAAATACTTGGGTCAGATTTACACTGAGGCTTCACAAAAAGTGGAAGCGAATGACCAGTTCAAAAAAGAAGCGGACGAAGTCTTGCAAAAATTAGAGAATGGAGATCGCAAGTGGTTGGCTTTATGGAAAAAAACTCGGCAATGGAGTTTAGATGACTTTAAGCAGATTTACCAGATTTTAGACTGTCCTTTTGAATATGATTTTTTTGAATCTGAAGTTGAAAAGCCGGGTAAAAAATTAGTTCAGTCATTATTAGATCAAGGAATAGCTGAAAAGTCTGAGGGAGCTGTCATCATTGATTTAGAGCAATATGGTTTGAAGAAATTATTATTGTTAAAATCCGATGGATCATCTTTGTATTCAACTAAAGACTTAGCTTTGGCTCAACTTAAGTTTAAGAAGTATAAATTAGACCGGAGTTTCGTTATCACCGATTGTCGTCAGGATTTTTATTTTCAACAGATTATCAAGACTTTGGAAGTGATTGGCTTTGCCAAACCAACCACTCATGTATCTTACGAGTTTGTGACTTTGAAAGAAGGAGCCATGGCATCACGAACCGGCAACGTGGTTTTATTTGAAGATTTCTTTAAACAGGTGATGCATCAAGCAAGGATTGAAACAAAAGTCAGGCATAAGGATTGGAACGACAAGCAATTGGATGAAGTGGCTCGAAAAATTGCTCTCTCGGCCATAAAATTTAACATGCT
>CAZLFP010000002.1:103862-145319 GCA_964558935.1 uncultured Gammaproteobacteria bacterium
ATGCTAAAAACCGGTAACCGTAATGTGATTGTTTTTGACATTGATGAAGCTCTGTCATTTGACGGTTTTTCCGGACCATATTTGCAATACATGGTCAGTCGGATTAACAGCGTGCTGAAGAAAGTTAAGCTCAAATCCACGTCCGCAACAGATTACGCTAAATTAAGGGCTGAGCTGGAGAAGCAGCTGGTTTTGAAATTAGCCGATTACCCCAATGTGGTATCAGCTGGCAGTCAAGATTACCAACTGTCGGATTTAGCTCAATATTTATTTGATCTGGCCAAAACTTTCGCCAGTTATTATCAGGCAACACCTATTCTGCAGTCTGAAATTAAAACCCAGCAAGCCAGATTAGCCCTAATTTCCGCCGTGAGACAGGTTTTGGTCAATGGCCTGGAGATTCTGGGCATAGACCAGCTAGACCAAATGTAATTTGCTTTTGCTCTGGCTCTAGTCTATAATTATATAAAGCAGTAGCCATGGCTAAGCAATATACAATTCTACTCGTAGAAGACGATGCAGATATTGCCAGCATGTTTTCTATGGTCTTGGAACAAGCCGGTTTTAAGGTGGAAGTAGTGGAAACCGGTAATGAAACCATGGCCAGTTTAAATCAAAGTTTACCTGATTTGATCTTGTTGGATCTGGTCATGCCGGATATGGATGGTTACCAGGTGTTGGAGATAATTCGTAATACTAAAAAGTTGAAACAGGTGCCGGTTTACGTTTTTAGCAATCTGACTCAGGATCATGAAAAAGAAAAAGCTCTAAAATTGGGCGCCAAAGATTATTTGATCAAATCAGATTATACTCCTAAGCAGTTAGTCGCCAAAGTTAAACAAATATTAAATATAACTAATCAAGTATGAAACCAACCATAGACAATGACAAGTGTATTGGCTGCGGTACTTGCGAATCCATTGCCCCCAATGTTTTTGAGATTTCCGAAGTGGACGACAAGCACGTGGCCGTCGTTAAGGAAGCAGACTACGAGGCAGAGAAAGAGAATATCCAGGAAGCTACAGAAGCCTGTCCCGTAGATGCCATTAGCTAAGTTAGATTTATAGAAAATCACTTAATTGTTTAAGTGATTTTTTTATTGACGAAAGAGCTTAAATATTTTAAGATATATGAGAATTAATTATCTATTTTATGTCTGATCAATCTAATCCTTTAGTTGACAAAGAACTTGAAATCTTGAAGTTTTGGCAAGACAACCGAATTTTTGAAAAAAGCTTAGAACAAACTTCAAAGAATGAAGTTTATAGTTTTTACGATGGCCCGCCTTTTGCCACCGGTACTCCTCATTACGGCCATTTGGTAGCCAGTATCATGAAAGACGTAGTCCCTCGCTACCAGACCATGAAAGGTTACTACGTTGAAAGAAAATGGGGTTGGGATTGTCATGGTTTACCGATTGAAAATATTGTGGAAAAAGAATTAGGTTTCCATAACAAGCAAGACATTGTTAACTTTGGTATAGATAAATTTAACGAAACATGTCGAAGTAAAGTTTTAGCATATACAGAAGAGTGGAAAAAAACTATTGGTCGTCTTGGTCGCTGGGCTGACATGGATGATCCATACAAGACAATGGATTTGGAATACATGGAAAGTGTTTGGTGGACTTTTAAGGAATTATGGGATCGAGGCTTGATATATCAGGGCTACAAGTCAATGCATGTTTGTCCTCGGTGTGAGACCACTTTGTCTCAACAGGAAGTCAGTGAGGGGTATAAGGATATTAAAGACATTTCAGCCACTTCCAAGTTTGAACTGATAGATGAGCCCAAGACTTTTGTTTTAGCTTGGACAACCACTCCTTGGACCTTGCCTGGTAATGTGGCTTTGGCGGTTGGAGCTGAGATTGAGTATTCTCAGGTTAAGATTGGTGATGAACAATATATCTTGGCCTCTAATTTAATGGATAAAGTTCTGCCGGATACGGATTATGAGATTGTTAAGACTTTAAAAGGTCAATACTTGGTTGGCAAGAAATATCAACCTTTGTTTCCGTATTATCAGAATGTAGCAATGAAGAATCAGGAAAATTTGTACACCATAGTAGCGGCTGACTTTGTTTCAACTGATGACGGTACTGGCGTGGTTCACATTGCTCCGGCTTTTGGTGAAGAGGATATGATTTTGGGTCAAGAAGCAAATTTGCCAATGATTCAGCATTTGGATATCAATGGTGTGATTAAAGACGAAGTAGTCGATTTTAAGGGTATGAATGTGAAGCCGATTGACGATACTCAGAAGACTGATGTTGAAGTGATTAAGTATCTGGCAGATAAACAACTCTTGTTTGCTAAAGAAAAGTTTGAACATAGCTATCCTCACTGCTGGCGGTGTGATACTCCTTTAATTAACTACGCGACTTCTTCTTGGTTTGTAAAAGTAACTGAAGTTAAGGATAAGGCATTGGAAGAAGCCAAGAGTATTAATTGGTCGCCTAAACATATTAAGGCCGGCCGATTCGGCAAGTGGCTGGAAGGGGCAAGAGATTGGTCAATTTCCCGTCAAAGATTTTGGGCGTCGGTGATGCCGATCTGGGAGTGTGAATGTGGCGAGAGAAAAGTGATTGGCAGTGTTAAGGAGTTGGAAGACTTAAGCGGTCAAAAAGTAACAGATATCCATAAGCATATTGTAGATAAGATTCAGATTCCGTGTAGTAAGTGTGACAAACAGATGTCTCGAATTCCCGATGTATTGGATACTTGGTTTGATTCTGGTTCCATGCCATATGCTCAGCATCATTATCCGTTTGAAAATAAAGAGTTGGTGGATGATAACTTTCCGGCTGAATTCATTGCTGAAGGAGCTGATCAGACCAGAGCTTGGTTCTACTATCTGCATATCATTGCAACTGCCATTAAGGAAAAGCCGGCCTACCGGAATGTAATTGTTAATGGTATTGTCTTGGCCGAAGATGGTAAGAAAATGAGTAAGAAGTTACAGAATTATCCTGAACCAGATATTATCATGGATAAATATGGTGCAGATGCTCTACGTTTCTATCTTCTGTCTTCTCCGGTGATGGCCGCTGAAAATTTAAATTTTTCCGAAGATGGAGTTAAAGAAGCATATCAGAAGGTTGTGATGTTAACTAACAACATTCTTAAATTCTACAAGCTATATGAATCTAAGGAGATAGATATTTCTCAGTTAGAGTCCTCAGAAAATATACTAGATCAATGGTTAGTTGTTAAATTAAATCTTTTAATTAGAGATGTGTCTACTGCTATGGATAGCTATATTTTGGCTAAAGCGGTTAGACCGATTCAAGAATTTGTCGATGAATTTTCCACTTGGTGGTTAAGACGATCAAGAGATAGATTTAAGTCTGAAGCAGAAAAGAAACAAGCTTTAACTACCTTTGGATATATTTTAGTTGAACTTTCTAAAGTCATGGCTCCGTTTTTACCTTTCTTAGCAGAAAGTGTTTACAAAGATGTAAGTGGTGTTAAAGAATCTGTTCATTTAGAAGCTTGGCCAGTATATAATGAAGACATGGTGGATTCCAAGCTTTTAGATAAAATGGATCAAGCCAGAAAAGTAGTTGAACTTGGCTTGGCTGCTCGTGCTGAAAAGAACATTAAGATTAGACAGCCTTTAAATAAATTAGCTGTGTTTGGTTATGAATTGGAAGAGTCTCTGGCTGATTTAATCCAGGATGAAGTTAATGTTAAAGAGGTGACTTTTGAAAAAGCGTCAGAGATTAAAGTAGAGTTAGATACAGAGATGACTGAAGAGTTAAAAGTCGACGGGGCTTTGAGAGAACTGATTAGAACGGTTAACAATATCAGAAAGAATCAAGGTTTAACCCTGACCGACAAGATTAAGGTACGCTGGATGAGTGATGGAGAGATTATTCACAAGGTTATGGAGGGGAGAGTTGAAGATCTGAAGACAGCTACTTTAACTTCGGAAGTTATTCGTGAAGCAGTCCAGGGTAAGGAAACTAATGTGAATGGAGAAAGAATAATTTTAAGTATTGAAAAAATATGAATCTACAAGACATCTACAATTTAGCTCTTGATATCGGTATTAAAAATGATTTAAGAGGATCAAGTTTTGTTAAAAAGAAATTAGCCAAGCTGAACGCTAAATACAACACTCTCAAAGGTGAAGAGAAAAATGAATTTGATAAAGAAAAGCTGATCAATCCGTATTCAGACACTCGAATACTGGCAGATAACAAGCGGGAAGTCACAAAAGCGATGATGGGTATTGATATCACTCCATCTGAACTTTTAATAGCTAAAGAATTGGGTGTTGATACGGTTATTTCCCATCATCCGCTTGGTATTGGCTTAGCAGACCTGGGAGATGTCATGCATTTGCAATCTGACGTTTTAGCCCAATACGGAGTACCGATCAATATAGCTGAAGCTTTAACCAAAGAGAGAATTTCAGAAGTCGCTCGAGGCGTATCTGCCGCTAATCATTTTAGAGTAGTGGATGCTGCCAAGTTGTTGGGTATTAACCTCATGTGCATTCACACTCCCTGCGACAACCTGGCTGCTAGCTATTTGGACAAGCAGATTAAAAAAGCTAAACCGGAGACTGTGGGCGAAATAATTACAGCTTTAAAACAAATACCGGAGTACCAAGAAGCGGTTAAGCGAAAGGCGGGACCGCAGATTTTCGTTGGATCTCCTGACAGCAGTGCCGGTAAAATTGCGTTAACGGAAATTACTGGCGGCACCGAAGGGGCTGTTAAGTTGTACGAAAAAATGGCTCAGGTCGGGATTGGTACGGTAATTGGCATGCACGTAGACGAAGCTCACGTCAAAGAGGCAAGACGCTACCATATTAATATTGTCATTGCTGGACACATTTCTTCCGATTCCATTGGCATTAATTTGTTTTTAGATCAATTGGCCAAGCGGGGCTTGGATATTTTGCCGTGTTCCGGATTGATTAGGATTAAGCGGAATCAGAGTAAAAAATAAGCCGGCTGATTGACTCAGAGACTGTGGTATTATTTAGTTTGATTCTGATCTCAAGTAAGAATCTAGTAGAACAAGAATGAGAGCAGTAAAAAAAGCCCATACGGATATGGGCTTGGCAGGTAGTTAGTCCATCATAATCAGAGCGTTGCAAATGCAACAATTTCTGCCACCAGCCGGGTTTTTCTCAATGAACTGGTGAGCGCACAGTTCTTGACAACCACAGCCGGCCATAATGGCTTCCACTTGAATTTGGACGACTTCCGCTTCCAATTGCTTGATCTCGACCTGCAATCTGCTTTGTCGATTCAGAAGATTGCCGGCCAAGGTGGTGATTTCCGCTTGAATGCCGCGCATTTCTTGCTTCTTGGCCTCAAGCTGTTTGTCAACTTGTTGTCGCCGTGCCGTGAGTTGACTTTTTAGCTGGTTCATTCTCAATTCCTCCTGTTGTTTGGTTGTGTCAGATACAGTAAAATACTATTATACACACAATAGTGTCAAGCAAAAAGCCCGATAACCGTACCGGGCTGTCGTGTGGGTAGCTTGTGCTTTAGTAGCACAGATGCTTGGGGCACAGAATGGGATCGATGACCGGGCCAGAGCCTTGTTTGAGTTTTTCCAGTTCGCTCAAGGTTTGTCCCAGAATTACGGCCAGTAATTGGGCTTCTTGGTGTGTGTTACTCTGAGCATTGCTGTGGATGTAAGACAGTAGTCTGACTTGGCTCTGACACGCCAACTCTTTGGTACGAATGGCTTCTTGTCGGTCTATGAACATGATTTCCTCCTGTTTAAACCATCTAACCTATATATACTCTATTTCTTAATAAATGGCAATTATGATTAAGCAACCTGAATTGTTGGCTCCGGCTGGGAGTTTAGCCAAATTAAAGTATGCATTGGATTACGGGGCAGATGCTGTGTATTTGGGTTTGCCGGATTTTTCTCTGCGTGCCAAAACAGGTTTTAGTTTAACTGATGTTAAACAAGGAATTGAATATGCTCAGGCTTTAAAAAAGAAAGTATATATTACTGTTAATATATTTGCTCATCAGAAGCAGATGGGAAGTATTGAAAAGCATCTTAAGGTTGTTAAATCTTTAAAACCAGATGCTGTTATAGTGTCAGATCCTGGTGTCTTGTCTTTATGTCAGAAAATTATGCCTAAGATAGATATTCATTTGTCTACTCAGGCTAATACTTTAAATGCTGAGGCTGCTTCATTTTGGTTGAAGCAAGGTGTTAAGAGAATTATTTTAGGTAGAGAATGTTCTTTAAAAGATATTAAAGCTATACATAAAGCTGTACCTAAAATGGAATTGGAAGTTTTTGTACATGGTGCTATGTGTTTAAGTTATTCTGGAAGATGTTATTTGTCTGCCTGGTTCAATGCCAGAAGCGCCAACCAAGGTATGTGTACCCAGCCTTGTCGCTGGGAATATGGAGTGGAAATTACAGAACCCAAAAGGCCTGAACAAAAGTTCAGAGTTGAAGCCAATGGAACAGGTACCTATATTTTAAATTCTAAAGATCTGGCTCTGATTGAATATTTATCTGTTTTAAAACGAGCGGGAGTGAGTTGTTTTAAAATTGAGGGTAGAACAAAATCCATTTACTACTTAGCAGTGGCCACTCGGGCGTATCGTCTGGCCATAGAGGGAGGTGACGTTAAAGAGCTTAAACGGGAATTGGACAAGATAGATAACAGAGGCTATACAACCGGATTTTTGTTGGGTCTTGAAGAAGGTTTAAGAGAAGAGTTTGCAACTTCAAAAGCATCTTGCGATTGGGAGTTTGCGGGAGAAGTCATCACTGTTAAGCGCTCAGCAGAACAGAACTTGGTTAAAGTGAAAGTCCATAATACTCTAAAGCAGACTGATTTGGTTGAGTTAGTTACGCCCAAGCAAGTATTTATGATCAAGATCAAGAGGATCATTACTTCCAAGGGTGAAAGTGTTTCAGAAGTTCATGGTGGTACAAAAGATAGCTTTATGTTAGAGTTAGATAATAACTATGATATTGCAGCAAGAAGCATTATCCGCAGAAAAAAATGATAGCTTATTTAAAAGGACACATTCAATTTAAGTCTAACCACGCTAAAAAAGAGAGTTGGTTAGTGTTAAATGTATCCGGAGTTGGTTACAAGGTTTTTGTTTTAGACAAGTTAATAAATTCCAAAAATATAGATGAGTCTGTGGAATTATTCATCTATACCCAAGTCGCTGAAACAGCTCTGGATTTTTACGGTTTTGACAAGCCAGAAGAGTTGGATTTTTTTGAAATCTTACTTGGCATTAGTGGTGTGGGCCCAAAGAGTGCTTTAAACATTCTACAAAAAGCAAAGATTGAAGATTTGAGATTAGCTGCTTCCACGTCTAATCCAGATATCTTAAATAAGGTGTCTGGTATTGGCCCTAAGACAGCCGAGAAGATTGTAGCAGGTATTAGAGATAAGCTGGGAGCTATAGGTGAGACCAGTGGTGCCTGGGATAACAATTTTACAGATGCTCTGGAAGCTTTAATTGGTTTGGGATATACAGCCCAAGCTGCCAAAGGCGCTTTGGAAAAATGTCAAAGTCAGGAATCCGGAGATAAAGTAAGGGAGGCGTTAAAATATTTAGGTACCAACCAATGAAAAAAAGATATCAACAATTAGTCAGGCCGTATCATTACTTGTTGTCATTTCTGGGTAATCTAATCTATGGTCGTCCATCTTCTAAATTGACAGTCATCGGTGTGACGGGAACCAATGGTAAGTCCACCACTTGCCTGTTGATCGCTAAGATTTTGGAGCAGGCTGGTTATAAGGTGGGAGTCAGTTCAACTGCCATTTTTAAAGTGGCGGACAAGGAGTGGTTAAATGATAAAAAAATGACCATGCTTGGTAGATTTGGCTTGCATCGGTTGATGCGAGAGATGGTTCAAGCCGGTTGTCAGTATGCAGTTATTGAAACATCTTCTGAAGGCATTGAGCAGTTTAGGCATCAACATATTGATTATAACGTATGCGTTTTTACCAATTTGACACCGGAACATATTGAGTCTCATGGTTCTTTTGAGAATTACAAGCAAGCTAAATTAAAATTGTTTAAAAAATTAGCACAAAGTCAAAACAAGACAGTCATTGTCGCCAATGGAGATGATGAACATTGTCATGATTTTATTAATTTCAAGGTAGATGAGGTTTTAACTTTTGGAATTAAATCAGAGCAGGTTGATTTTAAAGCAGATAAGCTTGTTTTTCACTCTGACGGTACCACATACTCCTTACGTAATCTTGATTATAACTTAAAACTCTACGGAGAGTTTAATGTCTACAATTCACTGGCCGCTACCACTGTTTGTTCTTCTTTGGGTGTTGATTTAAGGACCTGTAAAACAGCTTTAGAACAAGTTAGTGCCTTACCTGGTCGTATGGAGTTTGTTGATCAAGGGCAGGCTTTTAAGGTGGTGGTGGATTATGCGCCTGAACCGGAGAGTGTTAAGCAATTGTATGAGACCATCAAGCGACATCAGATAACTCAGGCTAAGATTATTCATGTTTTGGGTTCTTGCGGCGGAGGCAGGGATGTGGCTCGCAGGCCTGTCTTAGGGCAGTTGGCTGCCAAGTATGCGGATTATGTGGTTGTCACTAATGAAGATCCGTATGACGATAATCCACAAGAGATCATGGACCAGGTCTTAAAGGGAGCGGAAAAATATGGTAAAATACTAAATGAGAATTTATGGTCGATTTTAGATAGACAGTTAGCGATCAACAAAGCGATTGATTTGGCTCAGGCCGGTGATTTGGTTTTAATCACTGGCAAGGGTTGTGAACAGGCGATCTGTGTGGCTGGTGGCCGAAAAATCCCTTGGGATGACAGGCAAGCGGTCAAACAGGCTTTGAAGATGAGATGATTGTGGATAATGTGTTGAATAAGTTTATTTTTTAGGTATTTTTATTTCAAAAGGGTATAGTTTTTATCTAAAAAATTCTTTAAATTTAGATAAAAATATCCTTTAGAGATAAAAATTGTGTTTTATGATGTCAATAACCTTGACGAAAGGTGATAAGTTGTGTTAATATTAAGACAACTGGTTTTTGGTGGTTGCATAATCACTTAAATCCTGCTATATAAAGTCATTAGGTTTTAACCTTCTAAGATAGTGGGTATACAAAAAAATACAACTTATAATTTATAACGGCTCATGGCCTGAGAGGGTTATGAGGGTTTTTTATGTCTAAAAATACACAACGAATCAACTTTAATCCCAAGGGTCTGGAAGTAGATTTGCCGGATCTAATTTCTTTGCAAAAAAAGTCATATCAATGGTTCTGGGATGAGGGCTTAAAAGAATTATTTGATGAAGTTTCTCCGATCGCTGATTTCATTGGTCGTGATTTGGAAGTCTATTTTGGAGACTACTTCTTAGACGAACCCAAGTTTGACGAGATTATCAGTAAGGAAAAGAATATCAGTTATGAAGCGCCACTGAGAGTCAATGTCAGCTTGGTTAATAAAAAAACCGGCCAAACCATTGAACAGGAAATTTATTTGGGCGATTATCCGTTAATGACAGACAGAGGTACTTTTATCATTAATGGGATTGAAAGAGTCGTTGTCTCACAGCTGATCAGGTCGTCAGGTGTGTTTTTTTCTGCTCAGCAGTTGGGAGACAGAAGATACTACGGAGCCAAAGTCATTCCTAATCGCGGTTCATGGCTGGAATTTGAGACCGACAGTAATGGTGTGATTTGGGTTAAAATCGATCGTAAGCGGAAAGTGGCAGCGACCGCTTTGCTTCGCGCCTTTGGTTTTCCCACAGATGAAGAAATTCTGGCACTTTTTAAAGATGCTGACACCAATCCAGATCTAAAATACATTGAAAGAACTTTAAAGAAAGATACCTCCCATAATGAGGCTGAAGGTTTAATTGAAGTTTACAAGAGAATCAGACCGGGTGATTTGGCTGCTCCGGACAATGCCAAGCAGTTGATCGACAACATGTTTTTTAATTTTTCTCGTTATGATTTTGGTACAGTCGGTCGCTACAAATTAAATCAGAGATTCAACCAAGATTTACCCAATAACAAAGAAACCAGAATTCTGCTGAAGGATGATGTTTTAAACATCCTAAAAGAAGTTATCCGTTTGAACAATACACAAGAAGAGCCGGATGATATTGATCATTTGGGCAACAGACGGATACGAGCTGTGGGTGAATTGGTTCAAAATAAATTTAGAATCGGTTTGGCCAGAATGGAAAGAATCATTCGTGACAGAATGAGTACTTTGGATATTTCCGGTTTAAATCCCAACAAGCTAATTAATGCCAGACCCGTTATCAGTTCAGTCAAAGAGTTTTTCATGTCCTCTCAATTGTCTCAATTCATGGACCAGATTAATCCTTTGGGTGAGTTGGAGCATAAAAGAAGATTATCTGCCATGGGTCCGGGTGGACTGTCTCGTGAGAGAGCTGGTTTTGAAGTGCGTGATGTGCACCAAACTCACTATGGCCGGATTTGTCCCATTGCTACGCCGGAAGGACCTAATATTGGTCTGGTCGGACATTTGGCCACCTATGCCCGGGTTAATGATTACGGCTTTATTGAAACTCCATATTACAAAGTGGAAAAAGACAAGAGCGGCAAACCCAAAGTAACCAACCAGATTGTTTACATTGATGCTTTTACCGAGAGTCGTTCTACCACTACTCCTTTAACCACTCCTTTGGACGACCAAGGTTATTTTGTAGAAGATAAGGTTCAAGCTAGAGTTAAACTGCAACCAACCATTACCAATCCGGAAAATGTGGATTATATGGATGTGGCTCCTAACCAGATTGTGTCAGTGGCCACTTCTTTAATTCCTTTCTTGGAACATGATGATGCGGTGCGTGCCTTAATGGGTACTAACATGCAACGTCAAGCTGTCTCATGCATCCGACCACAAGCGCCTTTAATCGGTACCGGTATGGAAGCCAGGGCAGCTCAAGATTCTGGACATGTAATTTTGGCAAAAGAAGCCGGTGAAGTGGTTAGCTTATCTGGCGATAGAATTGAGATTTTAAACAAGAACAATCAGATTGATGCATACCGCTTGAATAAGTTTTTAAGATCCAATGGTTCAACCTGTATTAACCAGAAAGTGGTAGTGGAAATTGGTCAGAAAATTAAAAAAGGAGATATCTTGGCAGATGGTCCGGGTACAGATAACGGTGAATTGGCTTTGGGTCAAAATATTCTAGTCGCTTTTATGCCTTGGCAAGGTTTTAATTATGAAGATGCCATTATTATTTCCGAACGTTTAATCCAGAATGACAGATATTCTTCCATTCATATTGAGAATTACGTATGTGAAGTTAGAGAAACCAAATTGGGGCCCGAAGTTATTACTTCAGATATTCCCAATGTTTCAGAAGACAAATTAAAAGATTTGGATGAGGAAGGCATTATTCGAATCGGTGCTGAAGTTAAATCCGGAGATATTTTAGTCGGTAAGATTACACCTAAAGGTGAAACCGAATTATCTGCTGAAGAAAAGCTATTGAGAGCGATTTTTGGCGAGAAAGCCAGAGACGTTAGAGATTCTTCATTGTATTTGGAACATGGTTCTTCCGGTAAGGTTATAGATATCAAGGTTTTTTCCAGAGAGAATGGAGATAAGCTGTCTGCCGGCATGATTAAAATGGTGCAGGTGACAGTTGCCTCACTTAGAAAAATTCAAGTAGGAGACAAGATGGCTGGACGTCATGGTAACAAAGGCGTTATTTCCCGAGTGGTGCCGGTTGAAGACCTGCCACATTTGGAAGATGGCACCCCGGTAGATATTATTTTATCTCCTTTGGGAGTGGTCTCTCGTATGAACTTGGGACAGATCCTGGAAACTCATTTAGGTTTAGCGGCCAAGACCTTGAATTACAAAGTCATGACTCCGGTTTTTAACGGAGCGACTGAAGCGAATATTCGAGATGAACTGGAAAAAGCCGGCTTTCCTCGAGATGCTCGTATTCAATTGTATGACGGACGGACCGGTTTGCCTTTTGACAAGAAAACGACGGTTGGCTACGTCTATATGTTGAAGCTAAATCACTTGGTGGAAGACAAGATTCACCAAAGATCAATCGGCCCTTACTCCTTAATTACTCAGCAACCGTTAGGTGGTAAAGCACAGTTTGGCGGACAAAGATTCGGTGAGATGGAAGTGTGGGCTTTGGAAGCTTACGGAGCTGCTCATACTCTTCAAGAAATTCTAACCATTAAGTCAGATGATGTGTTGGGTAGATCCAAGACTTATGAGTCCATTATTAAGGGTGAACCAATTAATAATTTAAATATTCCAGAAAGCTTTAATGTTTTAATGCGTGAGTTAAAAGGCTTGTGTTTGAATGTGGAATTATTGAAGGACGGCCAGCAGGTGGATTTAGATACTCAAATTAACCAGTCGGAGAATGATAAAAGAGACAAAGCCGAGGAAAAAGAAACTACCAAGGAATAATCTAATTTTATGATTAATAAGCAAGAAGAATTAAATAACTTAGATTTTGATTCAATCCGGCTCCGTTTGGCTTCTCCGGAAGATATTCATAATTGGTCAAAAGGTGAGGTTACCAGGCCGGAAACCATTAATTATCGAACTCAGAAACCTGAGAAAGATGGTTTGTTTTGCGAAAGAATCTTTGGTCCGGTTAAGGACTGGGAATGTTACTGCGGTAAATACAAAAAAATTAGATACAAAGGTATTGTCTGCGATAAATGCGGAGTGGAAGTGACCCGTTCCATTGTCAGGCGTGAGAGAATGGGCCATATTGATTTGGCTGTGCCCGTCTCACATATTTGGTTTTTAAGAGGTGTGCCCTCTCGAATCGGTTTAGCACTGGACGTATCTGTTCAGGCTTTGGAAAAAGTCATCTACTTTGCCAGTTTCATAATCATCAAAGTGGATGAGGATCTCAAGAAAGAAGCTATTGATCAGTTAAAGCTGGAGTATAAACAGTATCGTAAGCAGATTGAAAATGAGATGAACAGAAAAGCAGAGCAGGCCAAGCAGAATAATGATACGGAATTGGCTGTCAAGCTGGTCAGACAAAAGGAAGATAAAATGGCGGAATTGGAAAATACCATGTTGGTGGCTGAGAATGAGTTAAAGGAATTGAAACCGCTTAAGATAATTTCTGAACATATTTTTCATGACTTATCTTTGAAATACGGTCATATCTTTGAAGCCGGTACCGGTGCTGAATCTGTTCGTGAACTGATGTCTAAGATTGATCTGGACAAAACAGTTAAAGAGTTGGATTCTCAGATTGAAAAAGCAACCGGCGCTAAAAAAGATAAGCTGATTAGACGCGTTAAGTTTTTAAATCATTTAATTAAGAACAAATTAAGACCGGAATGGATGATTTTAACAACTGTACCGGTAATTCCGCCCGATTTACGACCCATGGTTCCACTGGACGGCGGTCGTTTTGCCACTTCTGACTTAAATGATTTGTACCGTCGAGTGATTAATCGCAACAACAGATTAAAACAGCTGTTGGATTTAAATGCCCCCGAAGTTATTACCAGAAATGAGAAAAGAATGTTGCAGGAAGCGGTTGATGCTTTAATAGATAACAATGCCCGTCATGGCAAGACTGTGGTAGCCTCAACCGGTCAGAAGAGAATGCTTAAGAGCATTGCGGATATGTTAAAGGGTAAACAGGGTCGTTTCAGGCAGAACTTGTTGGGTAAGCGTATTGACTATTCCGGACGTTCCGTAATTGTGGTGGGACCCAAGTTAAAGATGAATGAATGCGGTATTCCTAAGATTATGGCTCTGGAATTGTTTAAGCCTTTTATTATTTCAAAATTAATTAAGCAAGGCATTGTTCATAATGTCAGATCTGCCAACCGGTATATTGAAGCGGGCCATGACGAGATATGGGACTTTTTAGAGGAAGTGGTGGCTGATGCCTATGTCATGTTAAACCGGGCTCCAACTTTACACAGGTTGGGTATTCAAGCCTTTAAACCCGTTTTAATTGAAGGCCGGGCCATCCGAATCCATCCTTTGGTCTGCTCCGCTTTTAACGCTGATTTTGATGGTGACCAAATGGCGGTGCACGTACCCTTAACTCAAGGGGCGAGACAGGAAGCGAAAGAAATTATTTTATCTACCAATAATTTACTCAAGCCTGCCCATGGTAAACCGGTTGTTACCCCCAACCAAGATATTGTGTGGGGTTGTTACTACCTAACCACCATGACTGAAAAAGATAAATTGAAGGTTTATTCCTCTTTCAATGAAGCTTTGCTGGCCAGAGACAAGGGAGTGATCAGCTTCCAAGACAAGATTAAACTGCCAGTAGACTTAGCTGGCAAAAAGAAGTTAGAGGTCATGGAAACGAGTTTGGGTCGGGTGATTTTTAACCAGATCTTGCCTGAAGGTTTTGAATATATTAATTACCGAGTGGGCAAGTCTGAGTTGGGTAAGATTTTAGGCGAGGTTTTGTACCAATTTGGTCCAGAAGAAACCGTCAGAGTCTTGGATGAGCTAAAACAGACCGGTTTTCATTATTTAACCTATTCAGCTCAATCATTGGGTATTGATGACTTAAAAGATGTAGCCAAAAGAGATGACTTTATTCAGGCGGGCAACCAGAAATTAGACACCATTGAACAACAGTACCAAATGGGTCTGTTAACAGAAGAAGAAAGACATGAAAAAATCATTGAGTTGTGGTTGGAAGTGAATAATAATATATTGGGAGAAGTGAAGGGCACTTTACAGGAAGGCAACTCCATTTTAAGCATGATTGATTCCGGTGCTCGAGGTTCTTGGGGACAATTATCTCAGATGATTGGCATGAAGGGCCCGGTGGTTAACCCAGCTTACGAAGTTATTGAACTGCCGGTTAAGGGTAATTTCAAGAAAGGTTTTGATGTGTTGGAGTTCTTTATTTCCACTCACGGTGCTCGTAAAGGTTTAACAGATACGGCCTTAAGAACTTCTTCTGCCGGCTATTTGACTCGTCGTTTGGTTGATGTGGCTCAAGATGTGGTGGTTAATTCCAAAGATTGCGAAGACAAAGAGGGACTGGTTTTAACCAAGGCGGATTCAGAGGCCATGGGAGAAACAGTGGTTGACCGAGCGGCCGGTCGTTATTTGGCTGAAGATATTGTTCATCCTAAAACCGGCAAAGTGATTGTCAAGAAGAATGAGTTACTGACTAAGGAATTGGCTGCTGAAATTAAAGATTTAGATCTTGAGCAAATAACCATCTTTTCTTTGTTGACTTGCAAGAATGTGAGAGGAGTATGTCAAAAATGCTATGGCTATGATTTGGCCTACAACCAACCGGTTAAATTGGGTACAGCTGTGGGCATTATTGCGGCACAGTCGGTCGGTGAACCTGGAACCCAGTTGACGATGAGAACTTTCCATACCGGTGGTGTGGCGGCTGAAGGAGATATTACTCAGGGTTTGCCTCGAGTGGAAGAAATTTTTGAAGTCAGATCACCTAAAGTTAAAGCCATTGTATCTGAAGTCAGGGGAACAGTCAGTATCCAAACAGCCAACAGGGAAATTAAGGATGCCAGCGGTAAGGTCATTGCTACTACCGGAGAAAAAGAACATACTTTACAGATCAGCTACAATTCCAAAGCTGAAAAAAAGATCCCTTTCAACTGTCCCAAAAAGCAAGTTAAGTTCCAAGTTAAGGATGGTGACAAGGTTAAAACCGGTCAAGTGCTGTTTACTAATTCAGACGGTGATGTGACCTCGCCGCTTGACGGTGAAGTCAAGATAGCCGGGACTAATATCCAGCTGATGGGAGAAGAATTGTCAGTCAAGGAGTATGTTTTGCCCAGTTACCGTACGATTTTAGTCAAAGATGGCGACCAGGTTGAGCCCGGTGACCAATTGACAGAGGGCAGTTTAGATTTGCAACAAGTTTATCGGTTACAGGGCCAAGAATTTGTTCAAAAATATGTTATGAAGGAAATTCAGCATATTTACTCCTCCCAAGGACAAAAATTGAATGACAAGCATGTGGAAGTCATTATTCGCCAAATGTTCTCTAAAGTATACATTAAAGATGCGGGTGAAAGTGATTTTTTACCGGGTGAAGTGGTCGAATATATTGATGTGGTTAAAGCCAATGAAAGCTTAAAGAAAGAGAGTAAGAAACTAGTGGACTATGAACGACTGTTGTTGGGTATTACCAAGGTTTCTCTATCGACTCGTTCCTGGTTAGCGGCTGCTTCTTTCCAAGAAACCGCCAAGGTGTTGATCGATGCTTCCATTACCGGCAAGACCGATGACTTATCCGGTCTCAAAGAAAATATTATCATCGGTCGGTTAATTCCGGCTGGCACCGGTTTTAGAGCTAAAGAATAATTGGAGCTAATATATTTAAAATTAGCCACAAAAAAATGTGGCTTTTTTTAATTATCCCCAAAATATGATGCTGTGTATAACTCAATGTTGGCGCATCGAATATATATTTGGTATAATATACATAAATAATAGGTAATAAATAATTTAAACTTATGCTTAGAATCGTTTTTAAGTCTTATTTCGCGGTTATAATTATGCTAACTGTTGGTTTTTTGGTATTGGAAAGTTCAGCTGTTAATGCTCAGCCAGACTCAGACAATACCAGCTTTGATATCGAAGTCGTGGTTTCAGGCGCGATTACCATTGCCTGTTCCGACGGCAATGCCATTCAAATGATTGGTGATGGCCCCAATAATACGATTGATGGTTTGGCCGGCGGTACTGCTACCAGTGGTTTGGCAACCTGCACCACCACCACCAATAATGCCACAGGCTATATCATGGATGTTAATGCTACAAGCAGTCCCAACGCCTTAACCTTAACAGATAACACCTCCTACACTTTTGATGATGCTACCGGTACAACCAATACCTTTGAATTGCATTTTGGAGATATGGTGGGAGACAGTGAAACCGGCTTTGGCTTTAGTGCCAGTTCTACGCCGGGAGATATGGACGCCGCTTTTTTAACCAATGGCTCAGCCTGCAGTACAGGTGCTCTGTCCAGTAATACGGTCTGTTTTAGAGGATTTGACACTACAAATCCAATCAGTAACACAATTAGGGTTATCGATCGATCCACGTCAGCTTCCGGTGGAGTACCTACGGAATTTATCTTTTTAGCTAAATCCGGATCTTCTGCTAATCCGCAATCCGGCACATACAAGGCCACTATGGTGGTCACAGTGACAAACAATAATTAATCGTGTATTCATAAATAGATAATCATGAAAAAAGCTTGGATCGGAGGGCTTTTGATCTTTTTGTGCTTAGCTAATTCAGCTCAAGCTTACGATATTGAGAAAATTTCCAATAGTGCAGTCAAGAGTGACATGGTGCTGAGTACAGGTGCTCAGGAGATATTTTTGGATCCCGGTGAGTCAACCGTCAGAAATTTTGTTGTGACCAACCGAACCGGTCAAACCCAGAGATATGAGATTGAAGTCGAAGATATTAAAGGCGCAGATGGCAACACCCCGGTTGTTTTTATGGGTTCAGAACGAGGACCTTATTCATTGGTAGATTATTTGACGCCTGAGATTACTCAATTTACCCTGGAACATGCCGAGAGAATGACTCTGCCCATTACCGTCGCAGTACCGGCTGATGCTGAACCGGGCGGTTTGTATGGAGCTGTTATTGTCAAACAATTGGTCAATGACGACGATTCATACCAGGAAGAAAAGAATATTAGTGGGGGTGTTCAGATTGTAGAAAGATTAGCCAGTTTATATTATGTAAGAATTCGCGGTGATGCTGATGAACAGGGTGAAATATTAAGTTTTAAGTCCGACAAGAAATTCTATGGCAAGCCACCGGTTCATTTGAGTGTGGCATACAAGAATACGGGTAATGTTCATTTAAAGCCCAGTGCCACTATTGGCATTAAGAATATGCTAGGTAAGAATATTGCTTTGTTTAAGGTGGATCCTTTTTTCGTCTTACCCGGCAGTACCATTACCAGAGAAAAGACTTTAGACAGCATGTTTATGTTTGGTAGATACACGGCTGAATTGAATTTTAATCATGATTTTGAAGGTAAGACAGATAAGCGAGTTATTCATTTCTGGGTTTTACCTTGGAAAATCATTTTACTGATTCTAGCGATTTTACTGTTCCTAGTTTACCTGTATCATAGGTTAAAGAAATGGTTTAATGATAATTTCCAGAGGAAGGGCCGAGAGTCTAAAGAATAAACTATGAGACCCAACAACTTAAGTCTCGTATTAGCGGCAGCAATTATATTTTCCTTTCTTGCCGGGGGCTATCCGCCCCCGCTTTTTGCATATGTCATGGAAAGCGCAAGTTACCGTCTGCAGCAAGATTCCTTGAACTTCTACGGTGGTCGTGGTACTTCCACCAGTTATCATTTGGAAGATACCGGTGGTGAGATTGCGACCGGAGATTTATCTGGTTCAAATTATAATCTGCATGCCGGATACCAACAAGCCGATGAAATCTATATTACCATCAGTGATTTGGGTAATGTTGGTTTGACGCCAGATATTGACGGTTTGACGGGTGGTATGGCTAGTGGCTCGCAGACAGTGACTGTCAGCACCAATGCCAATTCCGGCTATACCTTGCAGATTAAAGCAGACACAGATCCGGCTTTAAGAAACGGCAGTTACAACTTCACAGATTATTCCAGGGTTGGTTCAGATCCGGATTATAATTGGAGCATTTCTGCGTCAGCCGCTGAATTTGGCTTCAGTCCCGAGGGAGCGGATTTAATTGACAGATATTTAGATAATGGTTCAGATAGCTGTAATCAGGGTGGGGGCACGGATACGACCGATAAGTGTTGGGATGACTTAACTACCACCAACAAAAATGTTTGTCAGTCCAGTACCCATTCTTTAAACGGCACAGATACGGTGATAAAATTTAGAGCTGAATCCGGCAGTTCCAATGTTCAAGAGTCCGGCACCTATACCGCCACCATAACTATGACGGCTTATGTTAATTAAATCTTTCAACATCAAAATCATAATTGTAATGACACTCTTTTTGACTGTGTTTGCAGGTTTGGCTTGGGCAGCCAATGATGCCATGGATGTCATCCTGCAAGTGTCTTCCAATATGACTGCAACCATACAATGGGCGGTGCCGGAAGGCAGAGTGGGGGCAGATGAAACAAATTGGGATTCTGAATTCTTTTTAGCGGTTAGAACAGCTGATGATAATGACGATATCATAATCTACACCATGCCGACTTTAGCGACAACGACAGTTGAAGGTAAACTGCTGACACCTATTAACCTGGGCTCGATTACAGCGGGAGTTTACGATGTCACCATCAAAGGCCACCAACATCTCAGTTTAAAGTTGGATGATGTTACCTTAAGTCCGGGAGCCAACCAATTTAATTTTACCCAGGCAGATAATTCAGTTACCTTAGGAGACAGAGTTATGTTAGCCGGAGACATTAGCGGTAGTACCAGCTCACCCTCGGTGATGGGAGATGATGTTATTAATTCTGTCGATTTGGGCATTATCATAGACGTTCTGGACAATGACGATCCTACCGGTAATGCTATCCGAGCTAATTTAAATCAAGATATTGTGGTTAACTCTGTTGATTTAAGCCTCCTTATTAAAAATCTGGACCTGGAAGGTGACAAATAATATGGCAGTTAAAAAATCCCCGGATGAGCCGGGGTTTTTTGTTTACAGTTATTTAACCAACCACCATTGGTTATCTTGGTATTTAAGGTGGTATGTTGCCAATTGGTCGTTGACTCTGACGGTTATGGCCAGTATGTTGTTAAAAGTTAAACCATACTTGTCCAGTCTTAATTCTCCCAGTTTGACGGTTTCAGTCAGAGCTAAATATTGGTCTGTCAAGTTTTGACTGCTGAAATAGGTGTCAGCAGATTGAGCGTAGTCATGGCTGTTGATTTGAACTTGAATTTGAGGTGCCAGTAAATCATACACCTGACTGTGCTTATCTCGAGCTTCCAAGTCAATGGCTCGAATTAAAGTGTTTAATGCTTGGATATTGAAATACAGAGTGGGTTGTTGACTGCTTAATTGGTTCGAAGGTAAATAGATTAAGGCTCTGAGCAGTTCAGGCTGTGTAAGTTTAACTCCTGTTTGGGTGTTTACCTGGTTAAAGACAAAACTGCCGGTTTCTGAGGTGCGGATACTGGTGTCTTGAACTTGCAGGTCTACTCCGGCCACACCCTGCAGAGTGAGAGGATCAATTAATCTGCCAGATAGATCAACCGCTTGGTATTCCAGATTTTGGGTCTGAAACCAGTGTTTGATAAAAGTGCGTCCTGTACTACTAATCATCCCCGCTCCGATAAATATCACCAGTACGGCCAAAAGAATTAAAACAACCAAGGTGTTGTATTTTTTTTCTTCTTTTTCCTCCCGGTCGGATGGGTTTTTGCCAACCCAGATTAAATAGAGCCGGTAACAGGTATAGATTAGGAAGAACAAGAAAATAATGAGTAAAAACAGCAATGACATCACAACCGGTTTGTGGTAGTCAACACTAGCCTGCTGAATCGGTTCAAAAGTAATTCTCTGGGTTTGGGTTTCTTGGTCTTTAACCACATACATCATAACTTGATGTTGGTTGCCCTTTTCGTCTTCCACCTCGACTAAATGCACGCCTGGATCTACTTGCTGAAAAACATCCAGGTTCCAATTGCCGCTGGCATCGCTTTCCAGATTGAAAATGAGTGGATCTTGTTCAGACATATTAATAGATAATGAGTTTTAATTTACTGGACGGTTCTGCTCGGCCTTCAAACAAAATACTGCGCTGACCGTTCGTCCGGTTAAATTTGATGCTAATGATTTCTAAGATATCTGTGGTCACTTGTTTTTTGCTAATGGTTTGGGAAGCCGGTATGTCTGAGGGAGTGGGGCGTGACAGGTAGTCTTGACATAGACTGGCGGCATCTGGACACACTTGGCAGGTTGGACAGGTCGGACAATCTAATTCAGGACAGGTCGGACAGACAGTGCGAAATTCAGGAGACATGACCAATTCAGGTCCCAGCACGGTTTGACCATCCACTAGGCTAATGGGACGAAAATAGTAAGCTTGGCCAGCTTGCAAGTTATTCACCACCACTGAATGATATGTTTTTTGAGCGGTATCTTCCAGACTGGAAAATGAGTAGCCGTAGTTAGGTGCCTGGCCCAGGTTTTGTACTGAATTTAATCCGTAAACAATTCGACTGGTACCCGGTTTGTTGGTAAACCAATTGATTAAAATGGTAGATTCATTCACTTGAACAGCTTCAGCTGTGTGAGTGGTAATTTGAGGAGGTACGGGACTGCCTCCGCCTCCGCCACTGACGGTTTGACAGGTGCCACCACCGGTGCCCACACATTGATTTAAAGAACCATCCCAATTGGTATTGCTACCACAATAACTGGAACCGTCACAAGTGCCGCCTCCGCCGGCTGCCACCAAGCCATACACTTCTCTGGCCATAATATTATTGGAATTATCTCTGGAATAAACTATGACCGGAATGGCTTCACCGGCTGTGAAATTGGCTTCCGGATCAATGACAAAAGCATAATCCGTTCCGTCTCCATTGACGTCTGTCAGATTGGTAGTGTCTCCAACATAGTTGCTGCCGTTAAAGTCCAGAGCCGTGTAACTGACGGTTTTACCGTTGAGCGACAAACTGCCGGCTCCTCCGCCATTGGAGTAGTAGGTGCCGTTGACATAGATGACGGTATTGTTCAAATTAACACCCCCGGCCGCATCTTTAAGATGAAAACCCACAGTGCCGTTGGCTGCAATTTCCTGGTCGTTTAAAGGATTTAAATCGTCTAAGTAGGGATCTCCGGTATCGATGGTGGTAAAAGTATAGGTGTCTGTTGTCATGGTGTTGCCAACCAAATCTTGGCAATCATACACACTGACCGTAACTGTTTCGCTTTGGCCAAAATCAGTGGCTGGATTAATGGTAAAGCGAGAACCATAGTCTATACTGCTAACCGTGACTTCAGCCGAAACAGAGGTGAAGGTGGTTAAAGCAAAAGAAGGGGATGAAACATTAATCTTACAGGTTGAGGCGTCTAAACCCACTCCTGACACATTGTTACTCTTTTTGTCAGTGATATCTATGGTTAAATTCGTCGAGACGCTGTTGGCACTACTGCCTCTGGTTGGACTTTCATTTTCCACACTGGGTGCAGTCGTATCTGATTCAGTTGTGAAGGTCCATGTTTTGTTATTCATGGCATTGGGTCCGTTGGCATCTCCCAGTTGGTCTTGAGAAGCTGAAGCATAATCTTGGAAGCCACCGATATTAACGGTATAGGTGGTATTGTACTGCCAGTTTCTTTGGTCGCCGCTAATACCCAAGGGGCTGGTCGGATTAACCGTAGCATGGCATTCATTGGTACCCCATAAACCGGAACAGCTGTATGAGTCATAGCTGGTGTAATCTGTGGCTCCACCTCCGTCGTTAAAAGTTAAAGTGCCGGCTGGTGTAGCGGTATTAACACCGGTTCCCACTCCAGAATCTAAACAACTGGCTTCGCCTTCGCCAGTTTTGCTGTCGCATAGAGTAAAAGTGTAATTGTCTTCCACTGCAACACCAGTTGCCGTATCTGCCGGAGAAGCGTTGTAGGCATATGGCTTAACCGTATCTGCCCAGATGTGTAGATAAAAGTCTTCAGCATCTTGAAGAATATCTGAACCTAAGTAAGAAATATTACTGTCTGTTGTTTGACCGACAGTGCCGATATTAATATCTAAAACAGTGGGAGTGGACGTGGAATAGTTAGCGGCGGTAGGTCTGGTTAAGCTGAAATCCACGCTGCCAAAGGTGCCCACACCGGAAGATACGCCGGTCACACGGAAGCCGGTTGATTTGATTCGTCCACCCGCAATGGTTTGGTTGGACCAGGTTGGGAAGTAGGAACCGGTCGTTAAGTTGGCAGCTGAAGTGGTAGCTGACTCATAGTCTATCCAGATATTCGAGGCATTGGTACCGGTGGAGTTGATTTGAATTGTAGAGGTGAAAGATTGACCAACATAGTAATAGTTATAGTCATTGGGATTACCACTACCACCATCACCGGTATTGTCTCCACCGGTCGCATGGCTGGTTAGCAGTTGAAACCAATTATCTCCACTGGGAGTACCGGCTTGAGCATAATTAAACAGGCCCAGAAACAGAGCCACGCACAATATGAATGATGATACATAATATCTCATTGAGTACAATTTAATTATCCATATTATACCACAAAATGACTCATTTAGCATAAAGTGTCCCTAAGATGTGGATAATTATCATTGATTTGCACTATAACTTGATTTTATGGTCTAAAATATGGGTTGACTCCCCTTTTAATATCTTATATAATATCAATATATTGATATCACTAAGTAGAAGTCATTAATTAGATATCAATATATTGATAGAACATGGGTCATAACCCGAGAAAATTGGGCCGTAATATCAAACGGCTCAGACAACACAAGGGGATATCCCAGGAACAACTGGCTTTATCTGCCGGATTAAAACTCTCTAATTTAGCCAAATTAGAGGGTGGTTTTAATTCTAATCCAACCTTAACCACCCTACAGGCTATTGCCTCAGTTTTAACTGGCGGTAGTATTGATCGTTTACTCAGATAACTATGCAATATCTAGGTCGAAAATTTAAATCACTCCTGGTCATGCTCATGATCATCTCTTTGGTCTTTGCAGATTTTGGTCCTATGCTAAATTGGTTGCCACCGATTGAAGAAGCCCAAGCCGCACCTAATTGGCAGATGAATTACCAAGGTAAATTAACAGATACTTCAGATGTGGCAGTCTCAGATGATGATTATAATATGAGTTTTAAGCTGTGCACCGATGCCAGTTGTACTTCTTCTGTCTGGCAAGAAGTGTATTGTGCCGGAGGTGATGGTGTTAATGAGGGTAATTGCAATTCTGGCGGCAGCGTGGACAACCAAGTGGCAGTCACCAATGGCTTGTTCAGTATTATGCTCGGCAGTGCATCTTCCACTTCAAATCTCTTGGAAGAAGTTAACTTCAGCCAAGCGCTGTACTTGGAAGTTAGAATTGGGGGTACAGGTGCTACACCCTCATGGGAAACTCTGACACCTAGAAAGATTTTAGGTGCGGTACCAGCCGCTTTTGATGCAGATAAGTTGGATGGACAAGACGGTAGTTACTATGCCACCTCAACCGGCTTAGCCACAAAGCTGTCGGAAGCGGATTTAATTGCGACAACCACTTGGTCAGGCAATCTCAATGTGGATGGTTATGTATCTTCGACAGATGGCCTGTTTACTCAGGATGAGTTACATGTGGGGGGATTAGCGACCATAGATGACACTTTAACGGTTCTGGGAACCACCACAGCCAATGGCTTTGGATTGACAGGCGGAGTCGGTATTGAACAACAGAATGCAGGTGCTTTCTGGCCATTTAAGTATGAGGACAGCTTATATGGTGAAACCGGTATGAAGTTTAATCCTGCTTCCGGTGTTGAATTGTATGTTGAAGGTTCACTGGAAATGATTTTAGGTGCTACCGGCAATATTGACGCTGAAGGCACAGCTCATCAGTTTGGAGATGATACCGGTAATGTGACATTTTCATTCGATGGTGTCACCAATGATGGTTCATTTATCTGGTATGGTGCCAACAATTACTTTAGTTTCCAAGATAATGTCAGTGTGACCGGCAGCGCAACCACTACAGATAGATTTTATGCAGGCAACCAACTCTCGGTGGCTACTTCTTCTCCTTGGTCAGGTTATGAATTGGCGGTAGCTGGTGATGGAGTGTTCACCGGTAATCTTAATGTGTTGGGCAATGCCACTTCTACCAGTTTTGAAGCCACCTCTCTCTTGGGCTTAAATGGCACGTTTATCAGTGACTGGTCAGATTTAAGTTCCTATCTGAGCACTGGAGGCAGTGCAGCTTGGCAAGCCACTTCAACCGATAAGACAGGTAGTTATTCATTAACAGGCAACTGGCTGACACCGACCACTACTGATGCAAATTTATATCTGCCGGAAAATGCTGTTATAGCTGGTAATTTAGGTTTAAACACCACCACCCCTCAGGATATCTTAACAGTTGTAGGTGGAAATATTATGCATACTGCTTCTACCTCTGCCACTTTAGTAAATAGTTTTAGTGCTGATGCTAATGATATATTTATCCAGGATAATTATATGTATGTGGCTCATGATGATGAGGGCTTGAGAATATATGACATTACGGATCCCGAGGTGCCAGTTTTCATTTCCGGTTATGATCCGGGAGGTAACTGTCAAGCAGTTTATGTGGTTGGCGATCAGGCATTTGTTGCCTATGGCAATTATGGTATTGCAGTTATTGATGTAAGCAATCCAGCTACTCCGATTCCAAAGGATAGGATATCGTCGTACTCTACGGTTTACGATGTCGAAGTTTATGGTAAATATGCATATTTGGCCAGAGGCACTTATGGATTGTGTTTAGTTGATATTAGTAATCCCTATGATATTTTTGAAAAAACTTGCTTTGATACCGATGGTTCGGCAGAAAAAGTATTTGTCTCTGGTAAGTATGCTTATGTGGCAGACGGTGCTGGCAGTGCTTCAGCCGGTGAGTTTGATATCATAGATATTTCTGATCCGGATAATTTAACAAGTGTTGTTAATTATAATGCAGCCGGCAGTGTGGATGATGTTTATGTTAAGGGTAAATATGCCTTCCTGGCCGCTGGTTCTAGTGGATTGCAGATTTTAGATATTTCCGATCCCAGCAATCCTAGCAGCGTAAAAAGTCTGGATCCCAACATTGGAGATGCTCACTCTCTGACGCTAGCTGGAGATTATTTATACTTGACTGATGCAGGCAGTTATGATGGTGAGTTGTATATTTTTAATATTGCCAGCACCACTTTAACACATTTAATTGAAACAATAACTCTACCTGATATTGGTTCAGATGCTACGCTTGGAGAGGTTATAGTTCATGGTAAATACGCTTATGTTGCTGACGAAGATGAAGCAGTTAGGATTATAGATATTAACGGTCTTAAAACTCCGACTATCAGTACCGGGAATATTTTTACCGGTCAGTTAAGCGTATCTGAAAATGTGAACATTGGCCAAGGTCTAACAATTGGAGATGGTCTAAATATTGGTTTCAATGGTTTGTCTAGTCAGGGTACGATAAATGTTATGTCTACATCCACTAGTTTCTTTGCCGGTAGTCTGGGAGTGGCAACCACCACCCCTTGGTCAGGTTATGAATTGGCAGTTGGCGGTAGTGTCATTATTTCTGAAGATCTTAAAGTGCTTGGTTCACTCACGGCGGAAGGTGTGTCTCATAGTTTTGGTGACAGTTCTGGTAATGTTACATTTACGTTCAATGGTCTTAGTTATAACGGCTCATTGCTTTGGAATGGATCCAATGATTATTTCAATTTCCAAGATAATGTCATAATAACCGGTAACGCCACTTCAACCAGTTTTGAAGCCTCATCTCTCTTGGGTTTAAGCGGTGAATTTATTAGTGCTTGGTCAGATTTAAGTTCCTATCTGAGCACTGGAGGCAGTGCGGCTTGGCAGGCCACCAGTACCGACGAGACCGGAACCGCCATTAGTGGAAATTGGATTTCACCAACCAGCACGAATGCCAATGTTTTCATACCACATGATATGGTTATAGCCGGTAATTTAGGTTTTGGGACCACCACTCCCAGTGAAGAAATATATCTGAATGGTGGAACTTTTTATCATCGACCGGATAATTTAACCGGGGTAGGCTATGTCACCGGCTGTTCTTCAGCTAACGATATTAAAATACAGGGTAACTATGCTTACGTGACTTGTGGAGGGGCTAACCAAATCAGAATTTATGATATCAGTATACCAGGCAGTCCTGTTTTGATCAGCACGGTCAATGATGCAGGAGATGATTCGACTGCTCTAAGATTACCTCAAGGTGTATTTGTAGCTGGCAATTACGCATATGTTATGGGATATGATTCCAGCGGTAATGGAGGTATGCAGATTATTAATATTACCGATCCTGACAATCCATACCCGGTCGGTAATATTACTGAAGATGAATGTTCCGGATGTCTATTATCTAAGGTGTATGATGTTTATGTCTCAGGTCACTATGCCTATATCGTTAATGCTCCACAAGCTAATGATAGCGCTAATTCAGGTTTGGATATTATTGATATATCAGATCCGACCAATCCCACTCATGTCAGTACCCTGACTGATGCAGCTTGCGATACGATTGTGGGAGGAGGCGGGTGTCAAATGAAAGACTCCAGATCAATTAAAGTAATTGGAAAATATGCGTATATTACCGGTTATTATGATAACGGTGTTCAAATCTTAGATATTTCAGATCCGACTAATCCGACCTACTTAAGTTCATTCACCGATGCAGGTCCGACAGAATTACAAGGTGCCGAGGATATTGAAGTGGATGGAAAATATATCTACATTGCCAGTCGTACCGATGTGGGAATTGAAATTATGGATATTTCCAACATATCTTCAATTTCGCATGCAGCTGCGATCACCGATTGCGGTCAAGTGAGAAGTTTGGCTATTAGCGGTAATTATCTAATTGCCAGCACTTTATCTTCTGATCGCATTAGAATATATGATATTACCGATCCGGAAAATCCAATCTTTATTAGCTATGCTGAAGATGATGTAACCTCAGGAGTAAGCACGCTTAATAATCCTTTTCAAATTGCAGTTAAAGGTAGATACATTTACGTCGCTTCTCAAGCGGATAGCGGATTTCAAGTTATTGACTTCACCGGTTTGGATGTGTCTAGTGCTTCATTTGGTCAAATTGATTCTAGGTATATCAGTGTAACAGAAAATGCTCAAGTAGCCAATAATTTGTATGTTGGCAATGGTCTAAATGTCGGTTCTCAAGGTATTTACACAAGCGGTCCATTGTCGGTTTCAGACGCTTCTTCCACCTCCAGTTATATCGGACATAATTTGGGTATCGCCACCACCACCCCGGCTTACCGCTTAGTGGTCAACAGCAACAACGCTTCAGAAAAACTGTTACAGGTTGCCACTTCAACCAGACAAGATATATTTACCATTGATAACAGAGGATATGTTGGAATTGGAACTTCCACTCCAAATTCTGTTTTGCATGTAGTTGGTGATTCTGCCGGCTCCATTCCAATTGTAATTGCTGAACAGCATGGTGCTAATCGGGCAGTTTTGGCTCTAAATAACGACAATGATGTTAGAGATGTGGGTATGGTTTGGCAAAGTGCCGGTACCAATAAATGGTGGTTGTATAACGATACCGGCAGTGCACCGACTGATTACCAGTCAGATGAAGATCATAGTATGATTTTTGCTAATTCTCTGTTTGCACCGATGATGACTTTAACCCAGACCAGCCTAAATTTAGGTGTAGGTACCACCACCCCGGATTACAGAATTACAGTTGGCAATGGCAGTTTAGGTGTGGATGGCTCAATTTATGCTGCCGATGATCTATATGGAGCAGATGAAGACGCTACTATATATTTAGGCAGAAACGATAGTGCCTGGGAAACCTTGATGTGGGATGACAGTGACAGCCGTTTTGAACTGACAGATGATTTTTACATAGACGGCAACGCCACTACTACCGGTTCTATGAGCGGTAACTTTGATTCCAGATTTGGTAATACGAATACTTATTGGAATTTTAGTTCTATAACTAATGTATTAGGAACCTATCCTAGTTTACAGCCCAGATCTGGAGGATCGCTGATGGATGCCGGTATTATTAACGGCAGTACTTTAGCTATGGTCACATCTAGTGATATGAGAATATGGCTATTAAAGGATGATTTATCTACTTCATTTTTAATGCAGTATTATGTTAATGAAAAGAAATTTGCAATGGGTGCAGACATAGCTGAAGAATTTATCTTTACTCAATCTGGTTTAGAAATAGTTAATAACGCCACTACCTCAGGCTATTTAACCGTTGGCTCTGCTCCAACCGGTGCTCTTTTCAGTGCCGGTAATCTCAACGTTGAAAATAATGCCATCATTGGAGGTTATGTATCTTCGACAGATGGCCTGTTTACTCAGGATGAGTTACATGTGGGGGGATTAGCGACCATAGATGACACTTTAACGGTTCTGGGAACCACCACAGCCAATGGCTTTGGATTGACAGGCGGAGTCGGTATTGAACAACAGAATGCAGGTGCTTTCTGGCCATTTAAGTATGAGGACAGCTTATATGGTGAAACCGGTATGAAGTTTAATCCTGCTTCCGGTGTTGAATTGTATGTTGAAGGTTCACTGGAAATGATTTTAGGTGCTACCGGCAATATTGACGCTGAAGGCACAGCTCATCAGTTTGGAGATGATACCGGTAATGTGACATTTTCATTCGATGGTGTCACCAATGATGGTTCATTTATCTGGTATGGTGCCAACAATTACTTTAGTTTCCAAGATAATGTCAGTGTGACCGGCAGCGCAACCACTACAGATAGATTTTATGCAGGCAACCAACTCTCGGTGGCTACTTCTTCTCCTTGGTCAGGTTATGAATTGGCGGTAGCTGGTGATGGAGTGTTCACCGGTAATCTTAATGTGTTGGGCAATGCCACTTCTACCAGTTTTGAAGCCACCTCTCTCTTGGGCTTAAATGGCACGTTTATCAGTGACTGGTCAGATTTGAGTGCTTATGCGGGTGGAGGCGGATCAGCCTGGCAGCAAACCAGTGTTGATAAGGATGCTGCTGCCCTGCACACTTCTGACTATATTACTCCCACTTCATCTGACGCTTTTGTCTATTTGCCTCAAGGCTTGTATGTGGATGGCAGAGTGACAACTACAGCGGAAATTATTGCGGTTGGAGACAGTAGCGGTAGTACACCCGTGTCAGGAAGCGGAGATCGTTTAATGTGGTTGCCACATAAGAAAGCTTTTCGAGTCGGTAGTATTCAAACCGGTGACTATGTTGATTGGTGGAATGATAGTAATATTGGTTCGTATTCAGTGGCCATGGGTCAAAGTACCAAGGCAGCCAGCACTCACTCATTTGCCATGGGTTACCGAAATGATATTACCGTTAGTAATTATGCATCTATTGGCGGCGGTTATGATAATACCATATCAAATGGCCAGTCCAGTTTTGTGGTTGGTCAAAGTAATACGGTTACTGCCGCATTTTCTTCAATTTTAGGTGGTGCAAGTAATACAGTTTCCGAGAACCGAAGCACGATTGCAGGTGGTAATTCTAATACGATTTCTAATGATTATTCATTTATTGGCGGTGGTAATAATAATAACCTGGCAGGTGATTATTCAGCCATTTTGGGCGGTAGTACCAATCAAATTGTGAGTTCCGGCATCCGGTATTCTTCAATCTTAGGTGGTTTTGGCAATGTTATGGATAATTCAGATGCGGATTACAGTACCATTTTGGGTGGACAATCCATCTACAACTATGGTCAATATACAACAGCCGGTGGTCGATATTTGTCCTTGTCCGCTGCTGCGGATCGCAGTTTTGTTTGGGGGTACAGTGCCAGTATCTTAAGCGTTACTCAACCAGATTCGTTCCTAATCTACAACAGCAACGGCTTAACCGTTGGCTTGGGCACGACGTCTCCCAAATATGGTATGGCGATTGAAGTGGCCAGTGGCGATGACGGTATTTTCCAGCTTGGTACCAGCACCAATACCCATCTGATGGTTATGGATAATACGGGACGGGTGGCCATTGGCACAACCACGCCTGAAGCTCAACTGCATGTGGTGGATGATCCGAACACTTCCAGCCCGATTATTCTAGTTGAAGAAGAGCATGATGCCAACCGTAGCGCTCTAACTTTAAATAACAGGAATAACGTAAGAGATATTGGCATTACGTTTCAAGCTGGCGGTGTCACCAAATGGAAATTCTTCAATGATACGGGTACGGTTTTGGGTTATGACAATGCTTTCAGTTGGACCAATGAAAATGAAAGATTAATCGCTAAATTGGATCAATATGGCCATATGGGCATCAGCACAGCCAGACCCAGTTCCACCTTGCATGTTCGCTTGTCTACCAGCTCGACAGCTTCACCCCTGGGTGTCTACAGCACTGTCGATTGGGAAGAAAACATAGATGTTGCCATTTTTGAAGGTGGTGCCGGCAATACTGCCATTCAGTTACAAACCGTTAATACAGCCACTGGTTTGTACGCTTTTGCAGATAGCAATGCTCGGAATATGGGTGGTATGTCATATAGTCACTCAAATGAAGAACTCAGATTATATGCCGGTGGAGGTTCCATGCAGGATGTTGGTTTGGTCATGTCACCGACTCCCGGCAGACCCTGGGTGGCCATTGGCACAACCACGCCAAGTGCTCAGCTACATGTCTTGGATGAAGCTGCTGGCAATACCAATCTCATGGTTGTTCAATCCTATGTAGCCGGTTCCGCAGATACAGAATTTAAAATTCAAGCGGATGGTGATGTGTATATCGATGGCACGTATTACAATACCGGGGCTGACTATGCCGAGTATTTCTACACTGTAGATCGGGATCTGACGGCTGGCGAAGCGGTGTGTATAGATATTATTAGAGACAATGCGGTTAAAAGATGCAGCAGTCAGTCAGATACAAACATTATCGGCATTATTTCATCCAGGCCGGCATTGGTGGGTAATGCGACTGAGGAGACAGAGAATAATCCGAATTACGCCATCGTAGCCATGTTGGGTCAGATACCGGCCAAAGTCAGTGCCGAGAACGGAGCAATTCGTCCCGGAGATAGTTTGACTTCAGCCTCTATTCCGGGTTATGTCATGCGGGCCAATCCTGGAGATTCAACGGTGGGTGTGGCTTTGGAAAGTTTAGCATCAGGTCAGGGTACGATCCAGGTCATGATTTCCAGAAAAAACAAGAGTATTACCGTGGAAGAAATTGAACAACAGGTCACCGAAAGGATTGCTGCCATGGAAATTGAAGACGAAGTAGAATTGTTGGTTACTCAGACCATTCAGAATTATGATTTAGATACAGAAATCCAAGCCATTGTCACTCCACTCTTAGCCGTGGTTGACTCACAGTTAGATATGATGGAGAATACATATAACAGCCAATTATCTGATGTCAGTGACTTGGTTTACCAAAATAGTGCCGCCATTGAAGATTTGCAGACTTCGGCAGTGTGGGATGATTTGGCCAGCACCACCGACGAGTTGCTGATCAAGATTGCCACCTTAGAAGGCAGGGTGGATGAGTATGAGATGTTAATTGAAACTTTGCAAGGTCAGATGGCTGACTTGTCAGATATGGCAAGCAGTACCTTGGCTCTTTTGGATCAACTGGCTCAAGGTCAACAAGTTATGCAGTTTCTAAGTAACCCAGAGCTGGAAGTAGATACCTTGGTCGTTAAGCAAGCAGCCGGTTTCCAAGGTGAGTTAACAGTCTATGGTCAGGCTATTTTCAAAGGTCAGGTGGAATTCCAAGATCATTTGACAGTGGACCAGGATTCAGCCGGCAGTTTGGTTGTTTTGAAGGATGCCACCAGTACTGAGGTGAAATTTGAAACAGAGTATGATAAAATACCGAGAGTAGTCGCCACTCTAAACAGTTTGGAACCGGTGTATTATGCAGTTATAGATAAGAGTGAACAGGGCTTTAGGCTGGCCTTAACTCAGCCGGCTCCGGAACATTTGTATTTTGACTGGATTGCTCTAGTCTCGGAGGGAGAAGTCTTAGGCGAAAGTGAGATTAATCTGCCTGGCTGTCTGGATTCTGAAGCTTTAAACTACAATCCGGTGGCAACCATTGATGATGGTTCTTGTCAGTATCCTCAGACTGAAGTTAGTGGGGGTGAATCTATTTTAGATGAACAGCCTGAACCGGAACCAGAGCCGGAGCCTGAACTTGAGTCTGAACCAGAGCCTGAACCGGAACCAGAGCCGGAAGTTGTTGTTCAACCGGAACCCGAAGCGCAGTCAGAACCAGAGACGGTAGAGCCTGTTGAACCGGAAATTACACCTGAACCACAGCCCATAGTTGAACCGGAGCCGATACCCGAACCTCAACCCGAACCATAAATCATTATCTCTCATATGAAAAAAATATTTACAACAAGCCTCATTCTAACTCTAATTTACCCCTCCATTTTGTCAGCCAGTATGGATTCGGCCAATTACCAGATCTGGGCCGATGTCATTTCAACCGGAGGAGTGGAAGATTCCTCATCCAGTAATTATGAGTTGAGAGAAACAGCCGGTGAAAGCGGGATTGGCCGGTCTTCTTCCACTGACTATACGGTCAGAGCCGGTTTTCGGGAGTTGACCAAAGATATGCTAACCCTGTCGGTTGGTTCGGGTTCTGTAAGCATGGGCAATCTGTCTACGGGAAGTTCTCAAATCTCTTCCCATACTTTAACCATCTATACCAATTCCGCATCCGGAATCAGCGTGACCTATACCGGTAACACCTTAACCTGCGGCAGTTGTTCCGGTACCAATTACATTAACGGCATAGGAGCGGCCGCTGCTTCTTCTGCACCCGGTACCAGTCAATTCGGCTTAAATGCTGCTTATGCCAGTGGCAGTACTGATGCCAGTTCACAAGCTCCGTATAATAGCGTGAGCCAATACGCTTTCAACTCAGGTGACCAGATTATTGGTTCAGCCACCGGCATGGACGACCAGACTGTCTTCAATATCAATTACTTGGCCAATATCAGTGGCCAAGAAACAGCTGGCAACTATACCGCCAGTTTAACTTTTACTGCTACGGCTAATTTCTAAATATGAAAAAAACATTACTCATCTTATGCTTTTTACTTCTGCCCTCAGCCGGTTCTGCCATGAGCTTGTCACCTTCAGTCATGGAAATGAATTTGGAACCGGGAGAGTCTGGTCAGTATCTACTCGAGCTTTACAATGAAACAGATCAGGATATTTATCTCTCAGGTAGTATTGAAATCTTTAAACCTAAAAACGAACAGGGCCAGGCTGAGATTATGTCTCCAGATGTCAGTCATCAGGCTGTGACTTGGTTAAAGTTACCGGTCAATTCTCTGGCTTTGTCTCCGGGAGATAGGTTGGAAACTCCGGTTTTAATTGACGTTCCCAAAACTGCTGATGCCGGCGGGTATTATTTGGCCATTGTCTGGGAAACGAGTGGAGGACCCAAGAGCGATACCAACCAGGTACAGGTGACAAGTCGGCTGGCGTCATTGCTTTTGTTGGCTGTCGGAGGTGAAGTTAAAGAGGAATTGGCGATCACAAATTTTAAGTTGCAAGCAGAGGCAACAACATACAATCATCTGCCGATTAATTTTGAAGTCAGACTCAAGAATCAGGGTAATGTGCACACTTCTCCCGGTGGTTTATTGGTGATCCGCAACATGTTTGGTAAAGTCACTCAAACCGTACCTTTTAACGACCAGCAAGCCAGGGTATTGCCCAATAGCATCCGTCGCTATGAGATTGGTTGGCCACAACCTGAGGCAGAGAAGTTTACTTGGTTGCAGAGTTATTTACCCGGTTTGTTTAATGAGCTTAACCAGCTGGCTTTTGGCAAGTATACGGCTCAGCTTCAAATTGAATACGGTCAGGATAAACTGAGGGTGGAAACGGAAGAAATTCACTTCTGGATTGTGACATGGAGGTCAATTAGCTTTGTATTGGTCATCATTGTTTTAATCATGATGCTGAAAATTCTACTTGTGAGATTAAAAAGAATAAAACATGTTTAATTCTAAGTTAAAAAAGATTGTTTTTGGTTTACTGGTTTGTTTGTTAAGCTGGTCGCCTTTAATATTGCTGGCGGCAACCGAAAGTGGCAATGTCAACATTGGAGCTACGGTGCCCAGTACCGATGAAGAACCCAATCCTTCACCTTCTCCAACACCCTTGCCAACCACCAGTTTAGAGATAGTGCCGGTGTTGGGAACAGTAACTCAGGATTGCGGATCTGTGACGTTGAGTTGGAAAACCGAATTGGTGACCAACAATAACGGTACAATCACTCGTTCAGACATCAGTGCCAGTACTGAGGTGGGTTACGGGATTGGCAGTGCCAATGAGAATGTAGTGACCGGCCTACCCGGAATTAATCACAGTCTGACCATAGATAACCTGGCAATCGGTCAAGAGTACAGATACTATGTTAGGTCAGAAGCGGATAGTTTAAGCCGGCAGGACAGCGGTGGTACTTTTACGGTGGTTTGCACTCTGGCTAATCCCACTGTTATCGCCATCCCAGACAACCAAGGAGCCGACATAAACATCACCTATCCGGATGAACCGGACATTGTCAGATTAGTGATTGTCAGAGATGTTGATAATCCACCTCAAGATATCGGTCAAGGGGAAATGATTTATGACGGACCGCAAATAGATTTTTTTAATGATCCGAGCATTGCCCTCAATGAAGAGTATTATTACTCAGCTTTCATATGTAACAGCTACAACTATTGCTCCGGTGCTTTTGATGATGCCAGAAGAAGCATTCCTGAGGTCAGCAACATTGAATTTAATCGTCTGGATGGAGCCTTGGGCGTGAGTTGGACCAATCCCGGCAATGATCTTGGTACGGATTTTACCTTAAGTGGTATTAGAGTTATTCGAACAGACAGTGACTGTGAGAGTGCCGGTCCCAACGATGGCAGTCAGATAAGTGAAGGCCTGCAAACCAACATGACAGATTCTCCTTTAGACAATGACCAGGTATATTTTTACAAATTCTTTGTTAAAAACAGTTATGGCGAGTATTCCCAAGGTGTTTGCAGAAGTGCCCAACCCCAAGCCGGTTTAATCGATTATTGTCCCAGTAATGTAAATGTAGTTGCTCTGGCAGACCAGGTCAGTTTAAGCTGGCAAAACCCGGTTTTACCGCCCGAAGCCCAATTGAACAATTTGTATTGGCAAAGAGACAGTCAGTGTTTAACCAGTCATGATGCAGGCCAAAGAATCTATACCGGCTTAGCTGAATCAGTCACAGACAACCAAGTTGAACCTGAACAAATGTACGCATATTCTTTGTTTGTGGATTATGAAGACGGTCAGATTAATAATTGCGGTTGCTACTTTGCCAGTCTGACTGAAGAAATTGAAATCACAGACCAGCATCCACCGGTTAATTTTTTTACCAATGACGGTGCTCTGCAGCTTTGGCCTCAAGCCAGTCAATTATTTATTTTAACTGACTATCCTCTGACGGTTAATGTTATTCGCAGTTTAGCGCCCAAGCCCGTACAGTTAATTACCTTGGAAGTGAATGATAATAGTTATTTTCTAGCCCTGGACAGCTTGCAAGATATTTACCAAGCCAGTTTCAGCTCCCCGGTTGAAGCCGGCAGTTATGATTTGGTTATCACAACCGTTTATACGGATAAAACAGAATCCATATTAAACTATACTCTACAAGTTTTGCCTTGGGGCCAAGTGTATGCCGGTCAGTACCAACCTCAAGGCATAGAAGACGTTGAATTACTCTTAAGACAAGACGGTCAAATTATGACTGGCTATGGTGTGTCCAATCCGGGTTTGACAAACAGTCAGGGTTATTATGACTTTATGGTACCCAATGGCAGGTACACCTTACAGCTGACCAAAACAGGCTATGAGACAAAATATGTTGACATCAATGTGACGAATAATGTCATTAATGACCATATTCGGTTAGAGACAACCGATGATTGGCTGGACATTTTATCTGCCTTTTTGGATGATCCCTTAGTGGAAGAGATTAACAGTAAATACGTGGCACCCGGCTTAATGGCTTTTAGCGCTGTGGCTTTGCTGTCCGGTATACCGTGGTGGAATGTATGGAGATTTTTTCAGTATTTGTTTACTGAACCGTTCGCCTATATCTTTGCCAGGAAAAGAAAAGGTTATGGGGTGGTATATAATTCCATAACCAAGGAACCCATTGATTTGGCAATTGTCAGACTGTACCAAAAAGAAAACGGGAAATTAATTCAATCTCGAGTCACTGATCCGGATGGCAGGTATAATTTTTTGGTCGATGTGGGCAGTTATTATCTTGAGGCCGGCAAGCCGGGCATGATTTTCCCTTCAGAGATTTTAAAAGAAGCCGAAATGGACCGCCAATATTTGAATCTCTATCATGGACAGGATATTGTGATTCATGAAGGTGAAAAAGGTTTGGTGACAGCCAATATTCCATTGGATCCAGAAGACGTGCAAGTCACAGATAGGCAGGTGATACGCAAGTATAATTTATTTGCCATACGTCAACAAATCAGTTTAATTGGCCCTGTACTGGCTTTAATATCCATGATTATCTCACCCTCAGCATTAACTTTAGCGTTCCTTATGCTACACATCGGTCTCTTTTTCTTGTTCGACAGACTAGCGGCTGAAAAGAAGCGGAATCGTAGCTGGGGCATCATTATGGACGCTGAAACAGACAAGCCTTTGCATAGGGCGGTAGCCAGGATATATGCTCCTGAGTTTAACCGCATGTTGGAAGCTCAAGTAACAGATCGCTATGGACGGTATGGTTTTTTAGCTGGCAATGCTGTGTATTATATTACAACCAATAAAGAAGGATATGCAGCCTTTAAGACGGATAATATTGATTTAAGTCATCAGAAAGCCAATCAAGTTATCGGTCAGGATATTAAAATGCTGCCTGAATATGAGCAGGTGAATGACGTACAGGCGGTTATTGACTCTTCAGCGGTTAAGTCGAGTCAAACGCCAGTTGAGCCAATATCTCCGGCGTCAGTTGAGCCAATATCTCCGGTAACTCAGGAAACGAGTGAATTAGAGGAGATGGCTGCTAAGTTGAAAGAACAGGTAGAAAATAGTCGGACAACTACTGTTAAGCCATCATTATTAAAAGAAGATAAGTTTGGTTAATATTTTGTCAATTGAGGACAATAGAGTATTAATATTGACATTAAAGTATGATGATAAATATTTATGCTAAATTAATTATTAAACTAGTCAATCTATATTCAGTAGTACTTATTATAGATTATTAATATATAATTAGTAAAATATAACTAAATTAAGATATTTTAAGATACGACATAACGTTTAATAGCTTGTTGATAACTATAATTGACAATTATGAACATAATTAATTATAATTAATAAGGATAGAACATCCTTATTAATTTTTTTCTTACTAATTTTGGCTGATTTCTGAATGGCAAATCAGATAATGACAATTGAACAGGTGGCAAAAACCATGCACGTAAGCTTAAAAACAGTTTATCGTTGGATTAATGCCGGCCAATTACCAGCTGCTAAAGTTGGGCACAAAACCTACCGAGTGTTTGAAAAAGACTTGGTGGGTTTTTTGCGTCGAAATATGACCACTAAATAAGCTATGTCATTCTTAACGATTGAAAAATTTGATCCCTATCGCGGGAAATTCCTAAGACGGTTAGTATTAACCATATTTTTGCTTGTCGTGCCCATGATTTTGTTAGCGGCTTGGGTCTTGTTAGACCTGTCTGAAAGTTTCAAGCTGGTGGAAATCACCCAAGCTGCTGATGGAATCAACAATCAAATTAATTACCAGGGTAAGATTGCCGACAGCAGTGGCAGTTCTGTGGCTGACGGTAATTACAATTTCATGTTTGAACTGTATGATGCTGCCAGCGGCGGTACTTTGCTCTGGGAAGAAATTTGGAGCGCTACTTCTACCAATAACCAGGTAGTAGTGACCGGTGGCATTTTTTCCGTGGACCTGGGCACGACCACTCCAATCTCTGCCAGTTTGTTTGCCAACGATAATCTATACTTACAAATCAGGTTTGACCATGATAATAATGGTACTTATACGGAAATATTTGCACCTCGTAAAAGATTAACCTCTTCACCATACTCATTTAACACGGATACGGTAGATGGCCTGCATGCCTCTTCCACCGCGGTAGCCGGTCAGCTGTTGGCTTTAGATGCCAATGCCGGTATGAGTTTAAACAGTGTAACTACCAGCGACAGTTTATATGTCGGCGGCAAGTTAAGAGTTGCCACAAGCACTGCTTACGGGACTGCTTTAAGTGTGGAAGGCGGTATGTTGGTTGGAAATACTACCGGAGCCGGTACCACACCTCTTATAGGTGACGGTTATTATCATATGTTTTTACCCAACAAGGGCGGAGCACTCAGGATAGGTTATCATGCTAATGGTAAATGGTCGGATGCCAATATTGGAAATGCCTCCATTGTTTTAGGCACGAATTCCAAGGCTAGCGGTAGCGGTAGTGCGGTTATCGCACCATATGCATCTTCCACAGCTGCAGGTACCGGTGCCATGGTGATTGGTGCCAACAGTTATGCCGGGGGTAATTATTCCTTGGTCATGGGTGGTAGAATGTATACCAGTGCCTCGGCTGTCAATACTTTTGTTTATGGCACCAGTTCTGTTGACACCATTATTCATACGCCGAATGCCGCCATTTTCTACAACTCGAATGGTTTAAAGTTTGGTGTTAACACCACCACTCCCGGTGGTTGGTATAATGAAACTTTAACTGTGGATGGCAATGCATTGTTTGCCGGATCGGCGACGACAACCAGCTATGTTACGATTGGCACAGCTCCGGCTGGAGCTGGTTATGCCAGTGGTGATTTAAATGTGGGCAATAATTTAGTGGTGGGAGGCTATGCTTCAACAACAGGCGGTTTGTATACCTCGGGTGATGCCAATATTGGAACAGATCTGTATGTCGAAGGAGTGGTCACGTCAACCTCAGGTATTTACGCACCATTCACTTATTTGGTTGATGATACTAATCCCAGAATTCTATTTGCTGATACGAATTATGCGAACACTTCATATATTCAGAGAAACATGACCACGCATAATTTGGAGTTTCGAGATGCTAATCATTATGATTTTAACGCACCGATCAGAGCGGTGAATATCAATGCGACTTCAACTAACTTTGATTACGCCACTTCCTCTTCCATGTATGCTTCTCATGGTATTGGTCTCAGCGGTGACTATATTAATTCTTGGTCGGATTTAGTGGCTTACATTCAAGAGGCGGCTTGGTACTCTACCAGTACTGACAAAGTCGGTAATGATCTAACTGGCAGTAATTGGCTAACTCCGACTACCAGCAACGCTTTCGTATATTTACCGGAAGGCTTGTATGCAGATGGCAGGGTAACAACTACAGCGGAAATTATCGCCACCGGTACTTTTGGCTCAGGCAGTACGCCAATTAGCGGAGCCGGTACTCGTATGATGTGGCTGCCTCATAAAGCTGCTTTCAGAGCTGGCAGGGTTAATAACGACAGCTGGGATGAGAGCAATATTGGTGATTATTCAGTGGCCCATGGTTTTAACAGCCGGGCTAAAGGCAACTACAGCGCGATTGGTGGTGGTAATACCAATGTCACCAATTATGATTATGCATTTATTGGTGGTGGTAGTGGAAATTCCGTAACCGGTATCTATGGAACGGTTGGAGGCGGTACTAGCAATCAAGCCGGGGCTTACAGTTTTGTGGGTGGTGGTAGTGGAAATACCGCCAGTGCTACTAGTACTATAGGTGGTGGTAATTCAAATACAGCCAGTGGTAACTATTCTGTTATTGGTGGTGGTTACGATAATGTCGCTTCTGGAAATTATTCAATTATTCCGGGAGGTTATGTTAACCAAGCGACAGCTGATTACTCTGTGGCCATCGGTAGCAGTTTAATCAACAATGGTGAATATAGTTTACTGGCTGGTAATCAAACTACTTTAGATAGTAGTGCCGATTACAGTTTTGTTTGGAGCTATACTAATACTCCGATCACAGTTTCAGAAGCTAATGCCTTCATTGCGTATAATTATAATGGATTATCTATTGGCTTAGGTACAACCACCCCCAATTCCAATAGTAATTATCGCGGTATCTTTAGAATTGCCACCAGCACCAACGGAGACATCTTTATTGTAGACAACAATGGAAGGGTGGGTATCAATACCTATAATCCAACCGGTCAATTGCATGTTGTTAGTGATGCCAATGGTCCAACTCCAGTCGTCATTTCGGAAACCAGCGGAGCTAACCGTTTGGCCATGACTGTCAACAACGTGGACTCCGGTCAAGATGTGGGTATAGCCTTGCAAAATCAAGGTACCACTAAATGGGAGATATATAATGATGCAGATAATGGACATAGATTAATTTTTGCGGATGATGGCGGTAATGATGTTATGACCTTAACTCAGGGCAATAATATTGGTATAGGTACCACCAGTCCGACTGCGAGACTCTCCATCTTCGATAGCGGAGCTTCTGGAACGGATGATCTATTAATTGTGGGTACATCCACTTCACTGTCAGATGATGCTGACACACCAGGTGTCGCATTTAAAGTTGAAGCAGATGGTAATGCTTACGCTTTGGGTTCTTTCACCGGCGGCGGCGCCGACTACGCCGAATATTTCTATTCAGCAGATACGGATCTGGTTGCAGGCGAAGCAGTCTGTGTAGATATTCTAAGAAACAATGCGGTCAGAAGATGTCAGACAG
>CAZLFP010000003.1:0-38972 GCA_964558935.1 uncultured Gammaproteobacteria bacterium
CCGTGCCTAACGCTAGCAGCTTCTTTGCATGACAAGCCCATCCCCGTTCTGGGCTATTGCATGGGGGGGATGCTGGCTCTGGCAGTGGCGCAGCGGCGCAAGCGCGATGTGCAAAGCCTTGTTCTGCTCGCTAGTCCGTGGGATTTTTCAGCAATTCCTGAACGCCAACGCCACCACCTCGCCATCGTCAAGCCTGTCCTAGAACGAGTTTTGTCACTATATGGCTGTTTGTCCGTGGATGTGCTGCAATCCTTATTCGCCAGCAATGATCCCTTTGGCGTGATACAAAAATATAGCGTATTTCACCAGCAAACAACAGATGCCGACGCGCCGCAATTTGTGGCAGTGGAGGATTGGCTTAAGCTCTACCAACAATTATACCCTTAAGGTTTTAACAAACCAGTTGGTTTATGGTATAATATATTAGTAAATATATTTTTTTTGTGTTATAATTAAAGAAATATTTAACATATCCACACCTTGATGGAAGGTGCTAATCAAGGACAGAATCCGATTCTGGACCAAGATAACAATATTTCAGGTTTCACCGATCCCAGATCTACGAAAGAAAAGATCATATCTGGGTTAATTTTAATTGTGGCTGTCAGTGCCGTCTTCATTGGCTTTTATGAATTAAGTGCCAATATTAATCTGCCGATAGACCGGATCGTTCAGGAAGCAGCTCAGAAAGTTGCAGACAGACAGCCCAGCATTGCCAATTGTACCGGTGAAAATTGTCAAACCTTGCAACAGCAAATTGCAGCTATTTTAGAGCTTAAGGCCAAAGATACGGACCAAGATGGTTTATCTGATTACGATGAATTGAATATTTACGGTACCAGCCCATATTTACCGGATACTGACAGCGACGGTTATTCAGATAAAAAAGAAGTTGACGACGGCTATGATCCCAATTGTCCGGGTGATGAGAATTGTTTTTACCAACCCAGTCAAGTCAGTGAAGTCGGTTACGATTACATACCTCAAAATTCGGACGAGATGGTAAATGGCATTCCAGAATCTCAGTACCAGATTATTCGAGAGGTTTTAATGGATATTGGTTTAACCCAAGAACAAGTGGCTCAATTAAGCCATGATGATCTCTTGAGCGTTTACTACGAGCTTCAGATCATGAATGACCAAAATACAAACAGTCTACCTAACGTTGCAATTGAGAATAACCAGTCCGCTAATTATTTATCGGCGGATGAAATTCGTCAAAGTTTGTTGGAGCAAGGCGTACCGGCAGATATGTTGGCAGATGTTACGGATGAAGAATTGGAAGCCATGTTTCTGCAAAGTTTAAGTAATATGACCCAGTAGTTCGGACATGAGTCGGATTAACAAAACAATTATTTCTTTTCTTATCCTGTTAATCATAACAGCCAGTTTGCTGTCTGCCGGCAGAGTGGTTGAAGCTTTTGGTATTCCTGTGACAGATTCAGGCACTCAAGGTATTTTGAATGTGATTGTCAGTATTTTAAATAAATCCAAACAGGTTCAAACTAAATCTGAAACACAACTTAAAAAGTTGAACAAGAAAGCAAAGAAAGAAATTGAAAAAACCGAAGAAGTCAAGGAACAAGTGCTTGAATCCGGAGTGGCTGAGATAGTCAATGACCAAGAGATAGATCAACAGGTGGCCTTAAGAGAAGTATTGTGGCAGCAGTTTAAAGATGCGATTGTCAAAGGTTGGGTGAAAATGCAAAAAGCTTTTGTCCAGCAGTTGGCTAGAGACACGGCTACAATGATTGCTTCAGGTGGCCAGGGTCAGCAACCTTTGTTTATGACAGAAGGTTGGGGAAACTATTTGACGGATTTGACCGACCAAGCCGCCGGTGCTTTTATTACCGAATTAAATGACAGATGGGGAGTGGATTTATGCGAACCGGATTTTCAGTTTAAAGCTTTAATTAAAACCAATTTGCATCGGGAAAAAACAGAGATCGATTGTACTTTTTCTGAAATGGCCGGCAATTGGGAAGATGCCATTAACGATGCTAGTTATTCTGTGAAATATGCCAACTCTTTCACGGCTGGCGGTAATGAGCTGTCTATTTTACTGAAAACAGAATCCGGACTTAAAGACAAGATCAGTCAAGAGATGTTATCTGGCATTCTTAAGGTTGATGCCGATGGCTACAAACCTTTGGAAGATTTGGCAGGTTGGGTGTTAACACCCGGTTCCAGCTTTAAGGAAGCCTGGCGAGACGCCCAAGAGGAACAACCCGAATCTGACTCAGACAGAGATGCCTCTTTGACTGTTTGGGACTTTATTGAACCATTCTTAAACACTCTGGCTGCTGCTATGTTGGAAGATTTGGAAGGCGGTATATATGGAGGAGGCAGTGGCAGTAGCGGAAGCAGCTCCGGCAGTGCCGGAGGCACTTTAGGCTCCTTAGGCAGTGCGATTCGAGGCCTGTCTCGTGTCTCGTCGCGAAGTACGGCTTTATCCAATCCATATTCCAGCCCGTATTACGAAGGTAAGGTGGGAGCCCAGATCAGGTATTCAAATTTGGTTGCAGCCGAGCCAGTCTCCGGTGGCAACTATGATATTTTGGTTGAATTAAAACAATGCCCTCCTTCCCATGTGGCTAATCCAGAACCTGACCAGTGTGTGATCGATGAGTTGTTCTCGCAACAGATTTGGGACAAAAAACTGGTTAAGAATTTGCCGGATACCATTTTAAACAGACCGTTCGTACCCAATATTAATCAAGTAACCAATCCACAAGAGGCCTTTACTTTAAGAAATATCATTATTTTAAGAAAATACCGCATAGTTCCGATAGGTTGGGAAATTGCTGCTCGCTACATTGACAAGTACGGCTCAGACTTAAATGAATCCTACACCTTAGGCGATCTGATTTCTGCCTATGATTACCAGAGCGATGATAATCCTTTCAAGGGTTTGGTGGATCCGGATTGGGTGCTTAAAGTGCCGGAACTTTTTTGTCGTCGGGAAGGTTTCGGACCTCATAACCTATTCGCTGACCAACAGAACAACACTATCGCACGCAGCAAGTATTGTGCAGATGAACAGCAGTGTATTCGTGAGGAAGATGATGGTGATTGTACTGCCTACGGCTATTGTACGGAAGAAGAAAGAATTTGGAATTTCAACGGTACCAAATGTCCGCCCAAATACAACACTTGCCAGACTTACGAAACCAGGCAGGGCAGTACCATTTCTTATCTGTCCAATACTTTAGATTCTGAATTCTGTAATTTGGACAATGCCGGCTGTATTTGGCTGAGTAATCTGTACAATGATGCAACCAATGATTGGCTGCATACTTTTGTGGGTGAAGATGATACCGGAGCTGAAAACACTCAGGTTCTTATAACTTGCAACACAGACGGTGGTTGTCCAGCCACAGCCACCTCGGATATTGTGCAAACCGGGCATAACGTCAATACCAACAATACGATTATCATGACCGAAGCCTGTACTTTAGACAGCGGCTGTAATTTTAACGGACAGACCTGTACGATTCCAAAGGGTGAAATCAAATGTTTGCTGGATTCTTGCGGTTTGGGAGCAGATTTAATGCTGGCGGCCAACGGTGATTTTGAAGCCGGTGGAGAGTATTCGCCAATTTTCAGTGACAACCAGGAGTATGATGCTTTTTATTGGGATGAAGCTTATATAGACGGCAATAATCGTCATGGCAGGTCTTACCAGCAAGGTGTCAATGACAGTTTTGCCATGTTGCTTTTGTCTAACAACAATATTGGCAGTTTCGTAACCCGTTCTCTGCCGATTAACGTAGTACCGGATACAGAGTATGAGTTGGAGTTTGCCATGCGGGGTGAGATTCTGGAGGGTAATATTACTGTCAGAGTGATGTCGGGTGAGAGCGTCTTGGTTAATTACCAAACAGATAATGATTTTGCTGATTGGCAGACCAGGCGCATTGTTTTTGTGACAACGGAAAATGATGAGATTAGAATTGAGCTTATCACTGAAAACCAAACTACAGCTGAATTCTATTTGGACAATATGAAATTAGTGGAACTCAATCCTGACTGCGAGTCAGACCGAGTTTACTTGACTCTGGGTACGACCGCTCAAAACAACGCTGACATTTATTTTGACCGGGATGCTCAAACTTGTGACAGCCAAGCAGCCGGTTGTAGCCAGTTTATTATTACCCGAGCCGAATCCGGCAGTAACTTACTGGTCAATGGTGACTTTGAATCCGAAACAGGCGGTAATGCCGACTATTGGCTGAAGAGAGGTCAGGCTACCGGTATGAGCCAATTGCCTTTAACCGGTGAATTGGCCGCTTTTCCGGGCGGTTTGTATTCAGCCGTTTTAGACAAGACAGTTACAGATACTTGGGTGATGGCCAGTAGTACCAAGCCGATTACTTTATTGGAAAATCATAAATACGTGTTGTCAGGTTGGGTTTATTCCCAAACTTATTCTCCTGATCTGGAAGTTTTCATTGATTGGGGTGATGTCTATGCGGGAGCGGCTGACCAAGATAACTCCAATCTCTATACCAGAGAGGGCGAGCCACAATTGCTAACCAGTTCGTATTTGGTGCCAAATACCGGTAGTTTTGTCAGAACGGTCAGACCCAGGATCGTGGTTAGGGGTGCAGGTGCCAATACTGTCTATTTTGATAATTTGAAAGTGGAAGAAATTGATCTGATTGCCAACAGTCCTTCCGGCTTTACTCCCTATGATATCGAGCGTCGAGAATCATCTCAACTGACCTATTTAAAGAAAGCCCCGGCTTACTATAATTGTTATGGTACCAGCGGTTGGCCGATGAATGAACAAGAATTGGCAGCTGTTTTAGATCAGCAAAGCCCGGCCTGTTCAGACTATGCCCAGGTTTGTATTCCGGCTGAAGTCGGCTGTCAAGAATACCAGCCTCTCAATGGCGATCCAGCCATTCCAGGCATTTATGGCAGAAACAACATCTGTCCGACTACCTGTGTTGGTTACCAAAGTTATTTGCAGGCAGAAACGGATTTTGCTTCTGCTAGAAAAGCTAATTTTATCGCTAATGATAAACCTATCTATTGTTCCGCTCAACAAGCCGGTTGTGATGAGTTTACTAATTTGGATGAAGTGGCTCAAGGTGGTGAAGGCAGGGCATACTTTACCCAAGCCAAACCTTGCCAAGAAGAATCTGGGAGTGTTTATTACACTTTTGAAGGCCATAATTTAACTGGTTACCAGTTGCAAGCCTATAATCTTAAGCCGACTGACCGAACTGATTTGGGAGGTCCGTGTACCAATCTGGCCTATTACCATGATGATGTAGCTAATGCGGGAGATAATTACTGTGTGGATCCCAAAGTGATTAATACTCAAGTTGTCGCTACAGACAAAGAATATACTTTATTCTCTTTGCTTAATTCTGCCGGTTTTGCCAGATTGGATGATTATTTAGACTATACCGCTACCAATGATATTACTCAAAGGGCAATTATTAACCCAGCCATTATTCAAGAATTACATAAATTTGGTTTATGCTTGAGGCAGGAATTAAGGGGTTACTACCATGATGCCGGTACTCAAGCTGATTTTGCCGATGATGTCATAGTCGTACCCAACCAGGATTGTCGGGAATTCTATGACACGACCGGTCAGGTTAGCTACCGCTTGCTCTCACGCACCATTTCCTCCTCGGCTGATTGTCATCCTTACCGTCGCACGCCAACTCAAGATTATTTGACTCAAGCTGACAAGACAGCCGATCCCAATGCCGATCCTAATGCCACCGTGGCAGAGTTGGATTGTAAGGCTAAGCAAGGCTATTGGAACAGCTATAATGAGTGCATTTACATGTTAGATCCAATCCAAGCCAGAACTTGCACAGCTGAGGTGGTGGGTTGTCGTCAGTACTCCGGTGCCAGAGGCAATAATCATCGAACGGCTTTCTTAAGTCAGTTTGAAGCCGGCTTGGTGGATTTCTGGCAAGGTGGCAGCATTACTTCAGAAGCGATTCATCCGGGGGATTATTCGTTGACGATCAGTTCAGCGGCGTCTGCCAGTGCAGATTTAACCAGAACCGTTTTCCTAAACCAAGGTAGCAGCTATCTGTTAAGCTTCTGGGCTAAAGGCGATGTTGATTTCACTTTGGACAGTATTAAGTTCAGTTCGGCCGGTCCGGATAATTATTTTGCGGATTTAGATGTTGCTACTGTCCATATTCCATCTGTTGAAATCAATGGTGATAACTGGGTGAGGTACGATTTAGGACCCATTTATGTAGATTGGGAGTTTGAGGGTGACCAATCATTGGTAATTACCGTGCCCAGTGGTAATCGTACTTTATACATTGACACTGTCCACTTAAAGGAAATTCCCAATAACACTTTCCTACTGGAAAATACCTGGGAGACACCGGTGGAATGCGACAACACCATAGACAATCCTTATGGCAGTGGTGGAGTGTCCAATCCCACTCGAGACGATTATGGTCATATGTTGGGCTGTGCCACATACCGGGATCAAATTGGTGACTTTAAGCAGCTGACCGGCTTTGACCATTTATGCCGTCCTGAGGCAATTGGATGCGAAATGCTGATTGACACTCATAACTCCAGATCAGTAGATCAAGAGGTTTTCCATGCCGGTGAAACTTCAGAAGTGGTGGTGCCGGCAGATAACTATATTTTCTTGGTCAATAATCCGGAAAAAGCCGGCTGTTTTGCCGACCAAAAGGGTTGCCAAGCTTTTGGCTTGCCTCTTATGAATCAGTATGATGAAGTTTACGATTACAGCACTCTTTATCTCAGGAATTTACCGGACAGATATGACAGAGACTTGTGTCATTACCGTGAATTATGGTGTGAAGAGTTCTATACCGGTTCGGTTACGGATTATTTTAAAGATCCCAGATCCAAATTATGCGAATATAATGACAATGATTCCACATGGTACAAATTAAATACCAATGATCCATGTTCGATAAGTTATTCACAAACCATTGGTACCGGTATTCGGGTGGATAAAGAACAGCCGGTCGGCTGGTTCCAAAACTATTATGATGAAAATGAAGACGAATTTACGGGCTGGGCAGGATTATGTCCAACCGCTTACACGACTTGTTCGGAAATTATTGACCCTAATACAGCTAATTACAAGAATCTGATCTTTAACAGCGATTTTAGTCAATCTGCCAATGATATTGAGCCGGATGGCTGGTCGGCTACAGCAGGTTACACTGGCGACAAAGTCAGTTATGCCGAACAAGAGATAGCGATTGGTTCACATACTTTGTACAATGCTTCTTTCAAAGGAGTCGGCAGTTTGTCGTTTGAGGTAGATTGCGGAGGTGGTAGTGTTATTTACTATTCACCCGACAACAGTGTGACATTTAGCGGCAATGTGGGCACCATATCCAGTACGGAAGTCGCTGGCAACAGTGGTTCCTTTTATGTGGATTCAGATGGTTTAAGCTGTTTGGTTAAGGTTATTGTTGACGCTGAAACCGGCAGCCTGATGGATGATATCCGAGTGGTTAAAGCCGGAGTGTATTATTATCTTAAAAACAGTTTAGGTAATAAAACTTGTGAAGTGTATAATCCGGATGACGGCTGTGTTTTATTCAATGACAGAAGCTATTTAGATTATTCTGTGGCTTCAGTTGACAGAGCCACTTCATATTTATACTTTGATGCATATACTTCCCAGCCGGGAGTTGGTCCGGCTGCTTCTTCGCAGGGTCCCAACAATACTAATGTGATTTTAAAGACTCAGCCGGATCGTCAGTGTGCCACTTGGCTGTACTGTTTGAGTCATAAAGAAGGGGATCCAAGCACCTTTGATCCGGTTTACGGCACAACCGACCAGTGTTTGGAGTTGGGTTTATGCTCGTCATTAAATGACAAGGGTGAATGTAACCGGTTTGTCTACAGCGATCGTGTGGCCGAGGTTGGTTATGCAGACAACAGTAATGATTTAATCGCCAACAAGACCGGTTATACGGCTTTGGGTAAGGATTTCGGGGATTTAATCAATGGCGAACCAACGATTGTCGATGGTATGTGGCCATATGATCTGATGGAACAGATTGGAGGTACTGCCAACATTGCCAACCATGACTTTGAATTGGTGGCCGGAGATACGACCAGACCGTTGGGCTGGCAGACTGTAGACCAACCGGATGGTCAACCCTATGTTTATGATTACCACCAAGAACCGGGCTGGTATGAATACAAATTCAGTTCCGTCAAAGATATAAATAATTCAAGAGAAGGCAGTCGCTACTTGAGGCTTAACTCATTCTACGAAGCAGAATCTGAACAGATTGACGTGGAACCAAACCAGGATTACTATCTTTCCGTTTGGGTTAATACCATGGATTTACAGCACGCCACTTCTTCACCGCGAGCCAATGTTTTAATCAAGCAAGGCGATGGCAATTATTACTCACCGAATGATTTAAGACTGCCGGCTGGTATGGGTTGGACTTTGCTGACTCACAAGTTGACTACCGGCGATGATGTTAATCATATCAAGATTAAATTCAGCAATTATGTGAATGAAAGAGGTTGCGGCAAGGGAGTGGACAATGATCCTAGTACCCAGGAATCTTCTTCCATTTTGGAACAAAGATACCGACCTAGGATTAAGTGCTCATTAAGCGGTTATTCCAGATTTGACCAAATCAATATTCGACCGGTTTTGAAGGTAAATGAAGGTGAAACAGATTTCTTAGCCCGTTCTTGCCGCATTTATCCGGCTCAGGATGCCATGTCTTGCAGTTATATGAAGGGTTCAAATCTGTTCTACGGTCAGTATGGCTACTGTTTAACCAGAGATCCTAACAACTACCAGCAGTGTTTGCAGTGGTGGCCGGTTGACCATATTGAGGGAGAAATTGTGGAAGAGGCATCTGTTGGCTATGATGACAGAACACCTTTGTATTACTGTACTAAGAAAGCTAAGATTAGCTTCCCAATTATTGCCAATGAGATGCAGATTAAGGATTTGGGAGATTGGGAGTTTGGCGGTATGTTATCCGGCGGTAGATCTGGCATGAATTTGGATGGTCTAAGAAGCGGTGTGTATGATGTGGACTTTGTACCGTTTGAAGTGCCTGAAGAATTCCAAATTGTTTTCAGATATCCCTATGTTAAGAAATTTACTTTCATGGGCATGCATGACATGATTGGTTTAAATAAAGTTATTTACTTGGGCTTGCCTTTCTCCTGCGATATGTATAAAGATGGTTATTATTTCCGACCTTTTGATCTGTCTGTCTTGCTGAATTTGGGTATCTTTGGCGGTGAAGGCGGTGAAGGCGGCTTTAGTCTGCCAGGCATCTGTGCCGGTAACTGCACTGAGTCGGACGCTACGATCGCTGATGTTTTGGGTGAAGTTGTAACAACCGGAGCTACAGATATTTTAGACAGTATCGGTAGTGGAGTTATCGATTGGGTGGCTCAACTGCTCTTACCGCAAGTTCAACCGGCGTGTGATCCGGAATGTGGTCCCGGCTATGAGTGTGTTGGAGGTGACTGTCAGCTGATCTCGCCGGATGATGAAGAAGAAGACGGCGGAATCGTGGCTCGTGCCATTAATCGTCTGATCGGTTCAGTAGAAGGCATTGCCGAACGCATTTTTAGTGGCGGTTTGGGTGATGGTTTTGCCAGCGTCTCCTATTTGGGTGTGCAAGAATTTGCCGGCAGTCCTTTAGCCCTAATGGATCAACCGGATTTTGAGACTGAGCAAGGCTTTAATCTGCAATTTAATCCAGAAAAAGACACTTGGGGTGGTTTTGGCGGCATACCTTTAGCTATGCAAGTTGACGATAATTTAGGTATTTCGATCATTATTCCAATTTCATGGGATCTGATGATTAATATCAAGAATGTTCAACCCTATTTGGAATTATTGGGTATTGGCGGAGCGTTTGGCGATGCGACTGAACTGCTGGGTGGAGCCATGAATAATTTCGGTGTTAAGGTGGTGACTGACCAAGATCCGGAATTCGCCAATATGGGTTCAGATCCAATGCCGGATATGGATGGAGACATTTTGGGTTTTGTGTGGTTCTTAGATAATGCCGGTACAATAGCCACAACTTTAATCGGTAAATTCCGAAATGAAATAGAAATTGAATACTGTGACGAAGTGGTTGAAGTGGTAACTGCCATTGGCAGCAACCGAGCCTTTGCAGCTCGAGCTTCCAGGGGTTCCGGCTATGTCAATTTCGATCTGTTAAGTAAGAATTTCAAGTATTTGTACCACGATACCTATGATTACCAGAAATTATTCCGTGATCCGCTTTACCAAGCTTCAGATTACCGTCCCTATGGTTCAGTTGTACCGCCATCTGGTACGGCCGACTCGCCAACTAACTGGGACAGTAAGGAAGAGGTACCATACAACCAACCGTTGTTCTACGAGCCTCCACTTCCTCAGGAAGAAGCTCCGGGCCAGCCAAGAATGGGCGAATTGCATATGGTGGCCGGTATTAAGCAGTTGTTTGCCAAATCTTACGGAGTCTGGCACTGGCAATGGCGGGATATCACTCAAGATTGGAGAATGGGTGGTAACTATTTACCGGGTGAAGCAAACATTCGGTTGACGGATTTACCGGAGTTATGGGAAATCATTAGCAATCCTTTGGAATTAGAAAGTTGGGAAACCACGATCACTTCCATTAATGCTTTACTCGGAGGTAACGCTTCTTGGGATCTGCCTACGGATTACTGTATTCCCAATGTTAGAGACAACAGTCTAATTGACCAGATCAATGATTCACCCGGCTTGGTAGCCAGTTTACTGCCCACTTTAACAGATCCTACTGAACTTTTGGGCACCAGCTATTGTTTGGTCAGACCAACTATTAGCAATATTAAGATTAACAATACAACTTTAGATTCAGAACTGGCTAATACGCAGATTCAGGGCGTGGGTTCAGCTCGCTTGGAATTCAACGTGGCTGTCGATCCGGACCAGATGCCACTGACCAGCTACGCCGTAGATTGGGGTGATGGTTCCAAGACGTCAGTAGCCGGAGCTAAATTGAGAAGCTATGAAAATGAAGATAATCCTTTTATCTTATATCATTGGTATGATTACTGGAAGATTAAACAGGAGAATGAGAATGGAGATCCCAATAATCTGATACGCTGTACCGGTGACGGCAGTATTGTGGGTACCTTGTTGAATATAGCGCCAGCAGGTTCAGATACTTGCTTGGTTAAGGTGATAATTACCGCTCGAGATAATTGGTTGGCCAATGCTGAAGAAACGATTGAGGGTTGGGTAAAGGTGACTGAGAAATAAAATATTTATGATAAATAAACAGAGACAATTTATTCTTGGATTGGTTATGCTGATGGTTATCAGCCTATCTTTTATATGCGTCTTAATAATAGACAGTCAGGTCGTTAATGCCCAAGCTGATCCAAATATGTGGAGAGGTGCTACTCCTCAAGCAAGACAGACAACCCAAGATTTGCAAGATTCTGGAGTTGCAGTTCCTGGAGCTCCAGCAACTGGCAACGAAGTCAACGGAGAAGCTTCAACCATAGCTCGTTTCTTGTCTTGGATCCTGTATTGGTTTGCAGCCTCTTTTAGCGTGATTGTCGCTTTCTTAATCGATATCTTAATTCGGTATATTATTAGCTTTAATAATTTCCTCAACGTGGGAATTGTCAAACAGGGTTGGGAAATTACCAGAAACGTGTGTAACAATTTCTTTATCATTATTTTGTTGGTTATTTCAGTCAGTACGGTTTTAAGAATTCAAAAATACTATTACCGTACCTGGTTGCCCAAATTGTTGCTAATGGCCATTTTGATCAATTTTTCCAAGATGTTTACCGGTATTTTAATCGATTTCTCACAGGTGATCATGTTGTGGCTGGCTACACCACTCAGAACTTTGGGTTCAGGTGCTGTTTTAAATGCTTTGGGTTTGAGTGAATTGTATGATTTTAGTAATCGGCCGGAAAAATTCAGAGGCAGCTGGGATGTGGTTTTAGCTTTGGTCTTTGCCTTAATAATTGCGGTAGTGGCTACGGTAGTGATTGCTTGCATTATGATTATTCTGGTTTACCGTATTGTCATGCTCTGGATTTTAATCATTCTGTCACCTTTGGCTTACGTCGCCCAAGCTTATCCGGGCGGTTCCGGTTATGCCGCAGATTGGTGGAAAAGGTTGTCTCAACAACTGATCGTGGGACCTGTCATGCTCTTTTTCCTGTATTTGGCTTTTTCAGCCAAATCCACGGATGGCAGTATTAGCACTTACCAAGATACGGGTGGAGAGGGTAGGTCTGAAGTGACGGATTTAACCTCGGACACTAAGCAGGGAGAAAAAATTATTGGTACTAATTTTTCTGAACCAGCCAATTTTATCGATTTTTTGATGATTCTCGGCCTTTTAATTTGTTCACTGATCATGGGTCAGCAAACAGGTGCGGCCGGTACGGCTTGGGCGGGCAAAGCTTTGAACATGGGTAAGTCAGCGTTAAATAAGAGTGCCAATTGGGGCAAGAAAAAAGCGATGGGAGCAGCGGTTGGGGCAGCCAAGTCAGTTGGTACCGGTGTCAAAGCGGTTGGTAAGGGTTTGGATTATGCTTCCAAGGGAGCTTTGACTCGGGCGGCTACCGGCGTTAAGGAATTTGGCAAGGGTGCCGCACCGGGCGCTGCTGTGGGCGCTGTTTTAGCCGGTCCGGCTGGAGCTGCGATTGGTGCTGGAGTGTCGGGTGTTTTGAATATGGCATTTGGCAAAAAGTTTAAGGATGGTAGTGACAGAAGCAGAAAGATTAAGGATGAGGTTTGGAAGGCAAATTCCAAGGGAGATAAAGGTTTTTATGTCGATGAAGATGGCAAGAAGGTGGACAGTGCAGATAAAGCAGCTTATGCTTGGGACGATAAAAGTGCCACCTACAAGAAGAAAGGCGCAAATGGTCAATTTGACGGTGAAGCCCTTAAAGATGAAGCTGGCATGAATGTCGGCAGGTTCGGAGATGTGGAAGTGGACGGTAAGAAGTGGCGCAGAGGCAAGGAAGATGGTTCTTTCAGACAGATAGACAGTCAGGGCAATATTGTGGGTGAAGAGACTCTTAAGGGCAGATTTGGCATGCGTGATGTAACCGGTGGTAAAACCAGTGAATTAGCTCATCGCTTCTGGATGGGGCATTCCTCAGTGACCGGCAAGTCCAGATCAGCGGCTGAGGCGACTGAGGCTAAGAAGATTGAGGAGCTGCAAAAGGATTACAGTGGCATGTCAAAAGAGATGCTGTCTGAGATGTTGGAAGTTGAAAAAGATGCTGCCAAGAAGCAAGCGATTGCTTTAACCTTAGCCATTAAGAAAGGCTTTACCGATGTTAAAAAGCTGGAAGCTGCCAAGGAGTCATTTGGTGGCAATGATACTTTGCTTAAAAAGTTTAATGAGTCCATGAACAAGAATAATGCTATATTAAATAATAGTCGGATTGAAAAGGATGCTCAAGGCAATGAGAAAGTGGTGGTGGATTGGGGTGAAGTCTCCAAGGTTATGGACAGTGGAGACGCCAAATGGTCTTCACAAAATTTGAAGCAGTTGAACAAGGAAACTCTGGCTGGCATGGCGGATTTGCTGGGCAAAGATTTCCACAAGACTTTGGAGAGTATGTCTAAGACGACTCGGGATAGGGCGGTCATTGGACGTGCTTTAAGCGCCGGTATTCAAGACCGAGGTTTTGAAGGCAGTGATGAGTCTATTAGAAAGTCAGCCGGTTCTTTTACCGGAGATATTCCAAGTGCTTATCAATTTAAGGATGAGAATGGTCAACTTCAGGTAAATGTGCCTTCTTTAACCAAAGCTTTCAAGGATGCTCCGTCCAAAGCCTATGCTAATTTTAATGAGGAAAGTTTTGAGAACGAAGATGTTCAAAAAGCTTTGGCTGAAGGATTGGATGTTAACAGAATTAAATCCATTGCCAGAGATAATGAATCGCAATCTAAATTGGAAGATATTATTAAGGCCATTAAAGCTCAAGCTAAAAAAGATAATCAAAAGGCTAAGGCTCTCATTGAACAGATCAGAAATAGTACTTTGGATATTGATGTTTCAGATATTGAAGTAGACCGGCCGACTCCTCCGATTTTTGGTCCTGACGGTAGACCTTATGAACGTAACTAATCTCCATACATGACACCACAAGAAATCCAACAATTTAACCAGCTGCCACAGGATATTCAAGATATTTTACTGTCAGATATTGATAACAAGTTAAATGACAGATTAATCAAGCAATACCAAATACCGGATCAACAGATCAAAATTTTGACTCGTATCATTCTGTATGTTTTTCTGTCTAAAATCAAGATCGAAGATTTGAGTCCGGTCATTGCTAAGAATTTTGGTTTGGACAAATACCGAGCTCAAGATTTGGCCAAGGATATTTTGGGTTTAAGATTCCTGGCTTTTGACAAACATTACCAGGGTCGGGTCAGTGCTGAGATGAAAAGACTGGGTGCGGTTATTCAGCAGTACCAAGAAGTCTTGAATTTGCACAGCCAAACCCTACAAAAGATCAGGAATGACAGGCAGGCTGAATTGGCAGCTGAGGCCGAGCCTGAGCGAGTTGTTCAACCCTTGGAGTATCAGCCGATGGATCCGGATAAAGAGAAGAAAGAATCAATAGAGATTTTTAAATCCAAACTGGTTAATTTCCTCACCGTTGAAGATCCGGCTATCCTGATGATTATCGACGATTACAACGCAATCTTGATAGAATTAATGGATGAAGATGTCAATTTCAGACGTCAGTTGGAACAGGCTCTGTATGCCAACCAAGAAAAGTTAACCAGCGCCAACTTGCAGACAGATGATGGCATAGCTGAACCGACCATTGCCAACTGGCTAGCTGATTTTGTGGCTCAAAAAGGTACCGACTACTTTGACAATGTGACTTTGTCAGACTATGTGACGGCTTCCAACAATGCCAGATCATTAAGTGCGGAGGAGAGAAAAAGTTTAGCCAGATTGCTCGAATTATATCGTAACTTGAAGTTTTTTCCCGCTGGTTTGGACCAGATACCGCCGGAGAATTGGCAAATCATTCCTTTTAGCATTGACGCATTGGCTAAAGCCTACCAAGAACGAATGCGTCCCGGTCAATTAAGCCGATTGGAAGCAAAAGCTTTGACAGAATCCTAATTTATCCTTAAGCATGGATGAGAGTTTAAAAAAATTTAATCGTTTGCCTCAACACTTTAAGGATCAGTTATCTGGTCCGGATTTTTTAGGCGTTATTGACCAGTTGGAGCAACGGCATCAAGTTAAATTGGCCTTAGCTTTTGTAAAATTAGTCGTCAATGATTTAAACCCCCAAGCTTTAAAAGATTATTTAGCTCAGCAAGCCATGTCTGAAGCTGTACTGGAAGAAACCAGTCAAACATTATTGGATTTGTACGCTAAGGTGGTTAAGCAACCGACACCGATGGCAGCAGCTGAATCCGTTAACATTCCTCAACCGATAGCCAGGTTCAATGCTCTTGGCAGTCAAAGTACAGAAAGTATAGATGCTTTTACCAAAAAAGATGAACAAGAAATTGCCAGTTTTGATGATCAGGCAGCTCAACAAACGACCATAGATTACGACAAGATGGCAGCTGAAATAATTGCTCAATTCGGGTATAATAAACAGGATGCGGTGATGATTAAACGTTTAACCAATATTATCATTGCTCGCTTAAAGGACATTCGAGATAGATTGGAAACCAGAGAAAACTTGAAAAAGAGTTTAACACTTGGTGGGCTGGAATTCAGTGACCAGCAAGCAGATGAATTGTTGACTCTGACTCATCAATACGCCAGTCAACTGCAAAAGTACCAGCGAACCAGTCAACCCAAAGAGACGATTAAGTTTCCGGTACCCAAACCCATTAAACCGATTACCAGTTTGCAAACTAAGATTAAGCAATCCAAAGAATCTTTGCAGCATAAATTGGATAATTTAAAGACTAAAGTTAAATCTAAGGTACCGATCAAGAAGATGGCTGAAACACCAACCGCTTCTCAACCGCAGCCAGTTAAACAGCTGCCAAAAATTGTAGAAGAGGACGGTTTGCCGACAATCCGGATGGAGGATGATCTGATGATTAAACCAAAAGTGTTAGAGGTAGTACCGAAACCGACCGGTCCCAGTCCAGTTGCCAAACCATATCCACCCAAGAAATTAAACAAGAAAGCGGTACCACCTAAATTAGCCATGGATTCCACAAAGCCGACTGTCGATGGCATTAAATTTACCAAGCAGTTGGTGGGCCCGGTTGAAGAACTGGGCCGCATGACTCTGATAGATTTCCGCAGACTGGGAGAGACAGCTCAAGATATGACAGATTATATCCGTGAGAAAATATCTCTGCTGGAACAAGAGTCTTACGCTAAAAGATTGGAAGGCATTCAAGCTTGGCAGAGTAATGAGGTAAACAAATTCTATCGTTTGCTGGGCCAGGCGTCGATGGCGCAGAATAAGAGCGTGGAAGGGGTCATAGATGAAAGAGTTAAAGCCGGCAAGCCGTCACTGTCTTGGGATGAGTTTCAGGCTGTTATGGAATTAAACAAAGAATTAAGGTTTTAAGATGCAAAAAATTGTCGTTCCCCAATTTTTAACTGTGGAAAACACGATTTTAGGACCCATTACCGTGCGTCAATTCTTGGAGATGCTAGTGGGTGGCTTGACCATTGCCATTTTCTACCGCATTTTTGATTTTTCCCTATTTCTGGTTTCTTCTCTGGGAGTGGTGGTAGTGGTGGTTATATTGGCTTTTGTCAAACCCAATGGCCAGAATTTTCATATATTTTTGTTAAACTACGTAGTCACTTTCCGCAATCCAAAATTGAAAGTTTGGCGTCGCAGTATGGAAGCTTCAGATTTGACCGGTTTAAAGAAATCCAAGACCAAACCCAAAGCTAAAACCACTCCAACAGAGGCGCGTCGTCCCATTACAGCTTCCCGTTTGTCTGAGTTGTCATTAATTGTGGATACGGGAGGTAATTACCAAGGTGAAAATGGAAGTGAATTATAATTATAAAGGTTAATTATGGCACCAAGAGCCAATAAATCTACTCCCAGTACCCAGAAGAGTTTGAACATTGCTGAAATTAAAGAAGATGTAGTGGTACTCAAAGACGGAACTATGCAGGCGATCCTGCTGGTTTCGAGCATTAATTTTGCTCTGAAATCCGAAGAAGAACAGAATGCGATCATTGGCGGTTATGTTTCTTTTTTAAATCTTTTGGACAGTCCGCTCCAGATCGTGATTCAGTCTCGACAGTTGGATTTGGACGCATATTTGGCGGATTTGGCACAAAGAGAAAAGGAGCAAACCAATGATCTGCTTAAATTGCAGACTGCGGAGTATCGTCAGTATGTCAACCAGTTGATCGAATTAAGCGATATCATGACCAAGCGTTTTTATGTTATAGTCACTCTGTCGGACGTGACTGCCACCAAGGGTTTTTTCCAGAAAATGACCAGTGTTTTCTTACCAGGTACCAGCATTAAAATGAGTCAAAAAGTGTTTGGAGAAAAAAGACAGCAACTGATGTTAAGAGTGGAAAAGATTGCCACCGGTTTGTCCAGTATGAGCTTAAGAGCGACCATGTTAGACACTCAATCTTTAATTGAATTGTATTATAATACATATAATCCGGTTATCTCTCGTCAGCAAAAAATGCCTGAGGTAGATAAACTGGGAGTGGAACAGTAGTTATGTTTAATCCTCAAGATGTCGACAAAACAACTCAAGTGCCGGAACAACCAACTGACGGTTACCGTACCAAGCCTCAGAAGCTGACCGCTAAGCAACAAGCGGCAGTGCGTCAGCAAGAAGTAAGAGAAAGCAAGGAACTGCTCGAGCAGGAAAAAGCTTATCGTCAAGGTATTGTTTCTATCCGGGATATTATTGCCCCATCTGCCATGGAGGTTAGTTCATCATATCTTAAATTGGGAGATTTATATGTCAGAACCCTGTTTGTCATCCAGTTTCCCAGATATATTACAGTTGGTTGGTTTTCACCCATTATTAACATGGATGTGACCATGGATATTGCTTTGTATTTTTATCCGGTGGAAGCCAGTATTATTTTAAAGAAATTAAAAAAGAAAGTCGGTAATGTCCAAGCCAGCCTGATTGAAGAAGCGGAAAGGGGAGCGGCTCGAGATCCGTTAAAAGAAACAGCCGTCAGAGACATGGAACAGTTAAGAGATGATTTAACCCAAGGTGTGGAGCATTTTTTCCAGTTGGGCATGTACCTGACTTTTTACGAGGAAACATTGGATGATTTGGAAAGATTATCCGAGAGATTGGAGAATGCTTTGGGATCAAATCTAGTTTATTCCAGACGGGTTTTTTACCAAGCTGAACAGGGATTTAATTCCACCCTGCCCATGTCTTCGGATGAGATTCAGGTGTATGTCAATATGAACACTTCTCCGGCCGCCAGTGCCTTTCCCTTTGAATCCTCTGACTTGACTTCTGACAAAGGGGTGCTGTACGGCATTAACCGGCACAACAATTCCTTGATTTTATTCGACAGATTCTCTCTGCAAAACGCCAATACGGTGGTCTTTGCCACGTCAGGCGCCGGTAAATCTTACACCATTAAGCTGGAAGTTTTAAGATCCATGATGTTTGGTACCAGTGTGATTATTATTGATCCGGAACGTGAGTTTAAACATCTGTGCGATGCGGTCGGTGGCACTTACATAGATATTTCTTTAAATTCCGAGAGTAAGATTAATCCTTTTGACTTGCCCAAAGCCGTGTCTCAAGGCACTAAGGCGGGAGATATTATCCGAAGCGCCGTCATTACCGTCAAGGGTTTGATCCGCCTGATGATCGGGGATTTAACACCTGAAGAAGACTCAATTATTGATCGGGCTCTTTTGGAAACCTACGCTAAAAAAGACATTACCGCCAATGTGGATTTAGCCACAGTGGAACCGCCGGTCATGGAAGATTTCAGACAGATCTTGTCCGGTATGGAAGGAGCGGAAAATATTGTGATCCGGTTGGAAAAATATACCGCCGGTACTTTTGCCGGTTTGTTAAACAGACCAACCAATGTTCAGTTAACCAACCAGTTGGTGGTTTTCAGTGTCAGGGATTTGGAAGATGAGTTAAAGCCCTTGGCCATTTACACGATTGTCAACTACATTTGGAATATGGTCAGATCTGAGATGAAAAAGAGAATGCTGGTGGTGGATGAGGCTTGGTGGCTGATGCAGCGCGAAGATTCGGCTAAATTTATTTTTGCTTTGGTAAAAAGATGTCGTAAATATTATTTGGGTGTTACCACCATTACCCAGGACGTGAATGACTTTTTAACTTCAGCTTACGGCCAAGCCATTGTTAACAATTCTTCGATGCAGCTGCTGATGAAGCAATCTCCGGCTGCCATTGATTTGGTTCAGAAAACCTTTTTGTTGACAGAGGGAGAGAAATACCTGTTGTTGGAAAGCGGTGTGGGTGAGGGTATTTTTTTTGCCGGTGCCAAGCATGCGGCCATTAAAGTGGTGGCTTCGTATTCTGAAGACCAGCTCATAACTTCAGACCCCAGACAATTGTTGGAAATTGAAGAAGCCAAGAAAGAGTTTGAACTGGCCATGCAAGGCGAACAAACTGCATAATTTGTGCCGATAATTTCTTAATCTTTTATTCATCTCATAATATCTATACTATGGACAGACAAAGAATGTATATCCTGGGAGGATTTGTGGCTATACTCGTGTTGGTTATATTCCTGGTTTGGTGGCTGTGGCCCAAGTCGCAAGGCCAAGAAGCAGTTGAACCTCAGGTTGAACAGCCCAGTGTTAATTTACAGGTTCAAAAGGAATTGAGGAATTTTCCGCCGGTAACCGAACCGGTCACCGCAGAAGTCTTGCAAGACTTGGATGTCAGGCAGGTGGCATATGCTTTTGTAGAGCGCTATGGTAGCTATTCAACAGACCAGTTGCTGAACAATTTGGAAGAATTGAAAGGTGAGGTAACACCCAGTATGGCTGAGCAATTAAATCGGGAAATGTTAGACAGAGCTCAAAAGAACAGGGCCACATACTACGGAGTGACCACTAAGGCTTTGAGTGGAGAAGTGGTTGAATCCAGCGACCAGCTGGCTGAGGTTGTTGTCTCTACGCAGCAGGCCCAGTATATTGGTGGCAGTTTGGAGCCTTTGTTAAGCTATCCTAAGATTGAAATTAAATTGGTGAAAGATGGCAACCAATGGCAAATTGACGAAGCTAATTGGCTTAGCGACTAGATTCCAGTCCGAGCTGTTGGATTTGATTTTCCCTAAATATTGCTTGAAATGTCATCGGGAAGGAGACTGGGTGTGTCAGAATTGCCTGAAAACCCTTGAGCTTAAGATGGTATATACACAATCGCCCAACCCTTTTTTACAGGGTGTTTGGTCTATTTTAGACTACAACCAACCACTCGTACAACAGATGATTCATTTAATTAAATACAACTTGGTGGCGGAAGCTGCCAAGTTTTTTAATCCGTATCTTAAGGAGTTCAGTCTGTTGGTGAACCCTTGGCCTCAATCTGCCGTCTTAATGCCGGTACCTTTGTTCAGAGCCAGGTATTTGAAGCGAGGTTTTAACCAAGCAGAGATCATAGCCCAGATGGCCAGTCACTATTTGACCAATCCCGTAAATTCCCAGACATTGATCCGGGTTAAGTTTCAACAAGCACAGGCTGATCTGGGTAGGCAGGCCAGGTGGCAGAACATCCGGAATAACTATCTGGTTAGGATGCCGGTGGTTTTTGACCAGGTGGTGTTGGTGGATGATGTTTTTACCACCGGAGCAACTTTAGGTGAGTGTGCCAAAGTATTGAAACAGGCCGGAGTTCAGCAGGTTTGGGGATTGGTTATGGCCAGTCAAAGAAAAAAAACAGCTCAAACAGCTGTTTATGATCTGCGGAGAGAGAGGGATTCGAACCCTCGATACGCCCAAAAAGACGTATAACGGTTTAGCAAACCGCCGCTTTCAGCCACTCAGCCATCTCTCCAGATATATTTAAGTTGTGATGCGGAGAGGGTGGGATTCGAACCCACGGTCCCCGTGAAGGGACTTCAGTTTTCAAGACTGACGCATTCGACCACTCTGCCACCTCTCCCGAACTGGGTTTAAGAGTTTACCAAGATATTTTACCACATATCCGTTGCTTTGTAAATACTGACACTTATTTTGAAGTCATGAGAAAATATGGTATAATTTAAACATCTCACTGACATATATTATTTTCAATCATTAAGTTAAGATTATGAGTAATCCCGAATTGCTTGACTATGTTAAGCAACAACAAGAGCAAGGCGTGTCAGACTCAGATATTAAACAAGCTTTACGCAAAGCCGGTTGGCAGGCTCAAGATGTCGAGTCAGCTTTTAAGCCATCTGAATCAACATCGTTCCAACCAAGTCACACCACGCAGGTCGCTCCCGAGTCTATTTTAAACAGTGCTAAACCGGTTATGCCTCAGAAAAACATTATTATTTTAATAATTGCGTCTGTAGTAGCTTTGGGCTTGATTGCCGGCGGAGTGTGGGCTTATTACTATTTTTTTCAATCTCCAGATCAGATGATTGGCAGGATGATGGAAAAGATGTCTGAAGTTAGAACCGGTGAGTATACTCTCAAAGTGAACGGACAAATTAAGGGAGATATCCCCTTAGGTCCGAGTATGATGTTGGCAGAACCGAGTGCTGAGCCTCAAGAATTGAATTTTAATCTAACCTTAAGCGGTGTTTCAGATATGCGGGATTTAAGTAATCTCAAAGCTGGAGGCAGTTTTGTGGCTCAAGGCCAAGCTCCGGGCATGGACGTGATGGATATTTCTTTTGAAACCAGAGTTATTGGGGACGTCAGTTATTTTAAGATCAACAGCTTGCCAGACATGCCCATGCTGAATATTTCCAGCTTAATGAATACATGGATTAAGTTCGATCCGCAGGAAATCGGTGACCAGCTAGGCTTTAATCCCCAACAAATGGAGGAGATGGAAAATGAATTGCAGCCTGAATTGGCTGGACATAAGTTAACAGATGAACAGATTGAAGACATTGGACAGTTAATCTACAATGAAAAACTGTTCAAAGTAGTGGAAAATTTAGGCAGTGAAAAGGTAAACGGCGTTAATTGCTATCATTATTTGGTTACCATTAATAAGGCGGTTTTACCCGAAATTATTTTGGAAATCGGTCAGATAGTTGACCAGCCATTGGAAGCATACCAGGAAGCAGATATGAGGCAAGATCTTGCAGAAATAAATTTTCCTGATTTTGAAATTTGGATTGGTAAGTCAGATAAATATTTACATCGATTAGCCTTTCAATACCAGCGGCAAGAGCCGGAGAATGAGATCATGTTTGATATCAAGGCTGAAATGACCATGAGTCAGCATAATCAAGAGGTGACTATCCAAGCACCAACTGAGTCTAAATCCATTCAAGAAGTCATGGAAGTTATGATGCAAGAGATGATGGGTGGCATGGAAGGTAGTATGAACATGTTGCCGGGTACTACAACCGATCCCGGTCTTGCGCCAACAGATCTTCCGCCCACCGCCATTAATACTGAATTAGATACGGATAACGATGGTTTGCCGGATGAATTGGAAGCTTATTACGGTACGGACATTAATAATCCGGATACGGATAATGATGGCTATACTGACGGTCAAGAAGTGCAAAACGGGTATAATCCGGCTGGCGAGGGTAAGTTGTATGAAATGGAGCTGATGCAGTAATTAGTTTAAAAGCACTGTCTCCTTGCAGTGCTTTTTTTAATTGCCATATTTTTCAAAATCTGGTATGCTAAAGATAGATAATTAAGGCGGAGAATATGGCTCAAGAATCCAATTCAACTCCAGATCAAGCAACTGTTCCCATGACAGAAGCGGTTTTCGATTGGACAATTCAGGAATACATTATTTATCCCAAAAACATTTGGTGGTATTTAACGAGCGGATTAATGTTGTTTTTAGCGGTGGTATGGACTGTTTTTGACCAAAATTACTCGTTTGCTATCTTTTTGGTTCTGTTCTATCTGGTGGTGCTGTTAAATGAATTGAGACCACCTCAAGTGGTGGATTTCGTGATTTCTCCGGATGGTATCAAAGTTGGTCAAGATTTCTATTTTTACAATGAAATCAGGCAGTTTTACATTATTTACGAACAGAACGGTGTCCAGAACATATATTTTGAATTTAATTCTCCTTTTAGATCCAGATTGGTTATTCCTTTGGAAAGTCAGGATCCAATTGCTGTCCGCGACTACCTATTACTGTTTGTTGAAGAAGATTTGGAACAAGAAGCTGAGCCTTTATCTGAGAGATTTCGTCGTTGGATGAGACTCTAATATGTCCTCGTAGCTCAGCCGGATAGAGCGCAAGCTTGCGGAGCTTGAGGCCGCAGGTTCAAGTCCTGCCGAGGACGCCATATGCGTATTGAGCCAAATACCCCTCTTAACCAGTTGCCCAGAGTTGGGTATGCTACCATCCAAGCCTTGAAGAAATTAGGGATCATAACTGTCAATGATCTTCTTTTTTATTATCCCTTTAGATATGAGGATTACAGTCAGGTTCAGGACATTGACAGCCTGGAAGTGAATCAAAGTGCAACGATTCGAGGCAAGGTGGAATTGGTTAAAAATCGTCGTACGCCTCGCAGACGTATGTACATGACTGAGGCCATGGTCTCAGATTTAACGGGAGAGGTCAGGCTAATTTGGTTCAACCAGCCCTGGATTGGCAATAATCTTAAACCCGGCTCAGAAATTTTTGTGTCAGGCAAGTTGGCGGGCAGTGCCTGGGATTTGTATTTTGGCAATCCCAATTACGAACCGGCTTCTCAAGCGTCAGTCAATACGGCTCGTCTGTTACCTTTTTACTCCTTGACCGAAGGTATAACTCAAAAGCAATTTAGATTTGTCATGTCTCAAGCTCTGCCGGCTGCTGACTTGCTTCAGGATTATCTGCCTGAACAAATCATCTCAAGTCAGAAGCTAATCAGTTTGTCCCAAGCCGTCTTAGATATCCATGCTCCGGACAGTCAAGCCGATTTAACCCGAGCCAGACAGCGTTTGTCTTTTGATGAAGTGTTTCTGCTCCAGGTTTGGTCGCAAATCTTAAAAAAAAGATTGCAAGCTCAGACTGCCATTGGCTTGGCTTTTAAGGAAGCAGCGACTAAAGAGTTTGTCAGCCGCTTACCTTTTACTTTGACGGATGACCAAAAAAAAGCCGGTTGGGAGATTTTGCAAGATTTGCAATTAACACAGCCCATGAATCGTATGCTGGAAGGGGATGTGGGTGCTGGCAAGACAGTAGTTGTGGCCTTGGCGCTGTACAACACGGCTTTAAACCACGCTCAAGGAGTTTTAATGGCTCCCACAGAGATTTTAGCAACCCAGCATTACCAAACTTTACTCAAATTGTTTTCAGAGGTAGATTTTAATTTGGGAATCTTAACTCGCAATCAAGCTTTGGTTAATGGTCAGCCGGTTGACAAAAAGACTTTTCTTAAACACATACAAGCAGGGCAAGTTCAGGTGGTGGTGGGCACGCACGCTTTGATCCAAAGGCAAGTGGCCTTCAATAATCTGGCTTTAGCTGTCATAGATGAACAGCATCGTTTCGGTGTTAAACAGAGATTGGCTTTAAAGCAAAAAGCTCAGACCGTACCCCATTTTTTGTCTTTAACGGCCACTCCCATTCCTCGGTCATTGGCTTTGGCTTTGTATGGTGATTTGGATTTGTCAGTCATTAAAAGTCGTCCTCAGGGCAGAAAACCGATTCAAACCAGGATTGTTGAACCCGGTCAACGACAGACAGCATACCAGTTTATTTCACAAGCAATTCAGCAGGGTCGGCAGGTTTTTGTTGTTTGCCCACTTATAGATGAGTCTGACAAATTAGGCCTTAAATCCGTTAAACAGGTGTACCAGACATTAAGCCAACAGGTGTTTCCGGACATTCCCATTGGTCTGTTACATGGTAAGTTAAAAGCCGCTGACAAGGATCAGGTCATGTCAGATTTTGTTCAGGCTAGATATCTGATTTTAGTTGCCACCTCTGTCATTGAAGTTGGAGTAGATGTGCCCAATGCTTCCATTATGCTAATTGAAGGCGCCGAGCGGTTTGGTTTGGCTCAGTTGCATCAATTACGAGGCAGAGTCGGCAGGGGAAAGCATCAGTCTCACTGTCTGCTGATGACAGATCAGCCATCGGCTGAAATCATGGCCAGATTGAAGCTGTTGGTGACTAACCAGGATGGTTTCAGTTTAGCTCAAAAAGACCTGGAACTCAGAGGTTCAGGTCAGGTGTATGGAGACAAACAGTCTGGATGGTTTAAATTAAGATTGGCCAGTCTCAGTGATTTAAAAACAATTAAGCGGGTCAAACAACTGGCTGAAGTTTTTGTGAGTCAAAATGAAGTGGAGGATTATCCGGAATTGGTGGCAAAACTGGACAGCTTGAATTTGGGTCAACACTTGGAATAATTAGCTATGTGGCTTGGTATCTATATGCCAGCATTGAGGTTCTTTAATGATTCTCACGCTTTGCCCTCCTATTTGAGTGCGGTAAATCCGGCCCCATTCTCTGTCAACCGCTTCAACATGAGCGCCCGGTTGGCTAATGACGGAATCGAGGTAGGCGTCCATTTCCGGGGTGCGTCTGACATCCATGGCTCTGCCCAGAGCATGCTGTGAACCTGAATCTCCCGGACGGTAAGCAGAAGTTATAACCATATCCAAATCTCCATCCGCCACAAAGGCACTGCCATCGGTTCTCATTTTGCCGGCTAAGCCCAAAGTTCCCCATTCCAGTCCGTCCACTCTCACACCCGGCTTAACTTCAATGCCCATGGCGTTAAGCAGGGCTGTGTTGCCGTCTTGGTTGGCCTGATCCGCTTGGCTGGAAATGGGATATGATCTGGAGTCTTGAGACAAGCCTTCCAGGCCGTCGCTGCTGATGGAGCTTAATTCCGGTATTTGAATTCTAACTAATTCCGGATTGATTAACTGCAGCATGGCATACGACATGAAAGCCAGCAACAAACCGATTAAAGCGGAAGAAATTTGTTCTTTGCAGTCAGATATTGTGGCATTGTTGCCTCGCGAAGTCAGCCAGCGAAAGCCGGCCCACATGATGACCACAGTACACATAATGCCAATGGTGGCAATGACAAAATCATACCAAGCTTTGAAATACACACCCAAAGGATTATCTCCCGGGACTTCAGTCAGTTCACCTATGGGTACGTTAAGGGTTAGCGCCTGTGTTAAAAGCGGCACGGCCAAGATGGTCAGCAGGCAGCCGGTGAATAATAATTTGGATTTATGAGTTTGTAACATGCTTAATTGAATTTTCTGGGTACTATACGTATATCCATTGCCGTAACCCAACCCAATGTTCTGCTGAATGAAACATGTGGCAGATAATCCGGATCATTATCGTGTTCTCTGGAATATTGTTCAGCCAATCTGTCCGCGTCTTCCACTCTAATGGGTTTGTCAAATGTCATGGTAAATCTGGAAGGATCTTCAGGGTATCTGGTAATGGTGGCACTGTCTGCCACTTGAGTATCCCACAACCAGCCGTCCAGGGTGATGGGTCCGGTTTGTCCGGCCTCTGTCACACCGCCCAATTCTTGGTCAATGAAATCTTGTTGGTACAAGCCAATGTACTGTTCCGCCAGTTCTTGTTGAAGCTGTTGGTCTGTGGGTAGATTTTCAACTTTGGGTATTCTGATTTGAACCAGGTTGGGATTGATTAACTGCAGCATGGCATACGACATGAAAGCCAGCAACAAACCGATTAAAGCGGAAGAAATTTGTTCTTTGCAGTCAGATATTGTGGCATTGTTGCCTCGCGAAGTCAGCCAGCGAAAGCCGGCCCACATGATGACCACAGTACACATAATGCCAATGGTGGCAATGACAAAATCATACCAAGCTTTGAAATATTCGCCTAACGGATTACTGGTACCAACCTGGGTTAAATTGCCAATTGGAACGTTAAGGGTAATTGCATTCGCCAGCCAAGGCCAGATCAAGATGGTCAGGCAGACAACCAGCAATAATTGTAATTTAATCTTCTTCATTTAATTCAATGGCTATTAACCAACTTAAATCTTGGTAATCTACGGAACCGAAGATTTCTTGGTCGTTTAAATAAAAATGAGGGGAACCGACAATTTGCAATTGGTCAGCTTCCAGAATATCTTGAACAATTAAATCCTTTGTCGCTTGGGTCTTTAAACAGGTTTCAAAAGTTTGGGTATTCAAATCTAGCTTTTGAGCGAGAGTGATGAGATTTTCTTGGGAAAAATCATCTTGGTTTTGCCAGAGCAGTTTGGCATATTGCCAGAACTGATCTTGCTCTTGAGCACATCTGGCAGCTAAATGAGCGTAATCTGCTTGGGGATAGGTATGAGACAAGGGCAAATCTTTCCAGACCAATTTCACCCGGCCCGCATATTCTTGCATGACTTGGCTTAGAGTGTCCTGTAAGTCGGCGTTGTAGGGACAGCCAAAAGAACCAAAGTAATACAGAGTCAATTGAGCTGTTTCTGAACCGAAGACCGGTGCCGTTTCTTTGAAAATCGGTTGAGCCAGAGTGTCTTCAGGATAATATGTAACCATGTTCTGGCTGACCAAAGGCGGTTGTAAATAATTGACTTGGTCGTCTGAAGCAAAGGTGTTGCCGGGTGTCACCTTAAGCGTGTTGTACATGGCGGCGCCTAAGCTGGCTACGGCTGCTAAGATCAGGACAGACAGCACCGGCAAGAGTAAATTGGGTGTTTTGTGTCTCATAGATCGATACGGTAGCTTCTGCGTTCGTTATCATCGTAGAAAATAAGTTGGTTGGTTTGTTGGTTGTACATCAGTTGATTGATATTATGTTCTCCGTCTGGAACGGCTATCAGGCGTCTGGTACCGGTGTTAAAATCGACTTCGTAGATCTGGTCGTTCAGCAGAGCGACTTCAGTAGAGTCAGGTTCAAAACCGGCTCCATAGGGTAGAGAAGTGGGTACGGCACAGTACATGGTACTGTTGCTGGTTATGACGCATTTGTCAGCCCAGGTTTCCACGTTTAATTTGCGCCGGTTATTACCGATATTGCCGGGCGTAGCATCTGCCACCCAGAGTTCCGGTTTGTAATCGTTGCGGCTGTTGTACACACTGTAAACCATTTGCTGGCCATCCGGTGTCCATTGTCCTTCAAAACCCATGCCATCAACGGTCATTAACTTAAAGTTTTCATCGTTTAAGCCCAGGAAATAAACATCAGAACGATCAAAGTCTTTGGGGGTGGTGTAGGTGGCAATAATCTGGTTGCCGGGAGACCAATTCACGTCAAACCGATCTTCTCTGGAGCCAATTCTTTCAATGATTCTGATTTCTGAACCATTGATTTGAGCGACTGCCAAGTATCTGTTTTCCACGTCCAAGGCCATGTTTTTAAAGCCAATCTGGCTGTCATTGGTGGAAAAACCAAAGTCTTGCCAATGGCTGGGTAGACTGATCTGTTCTTGGGTGGTGAAGTCATACAAAGTTTTGGAGCCATCTGGATATTCCAGCACCGCTTTGTCTTTGTTATTTGACCAAGTAACATTTTGCACTTGATAGAAAACTTTGTTGTCCAAGGGAGTAGTGTCTCCACCGGTGTTAATTTGGTAAAAACGACCGTCAGCTTCGTTGTAGTAAATGAAGTTACCGGTTCGGTCTAAGGTGGCGAACGGAGTGGGGTCTGAAGTGACCAGGGTGGTCTTGGTTAAACCGCCTTGAGCTGTGTCTGTGACCGGCTGAGCAGGTACAAAAGGTTCAGTCGTTAAATCTTTCAAGGTTTGGCCGGTGGGCAGTCTGCCTTCTTCATCCAGTAAGTAGATGCGACCGTCAATTGTAACGGTGGTGGGCAATTGGCCGGGAACAGGCTGTGGTGGCTCCAACTCCGGTTGAGGGGTCAGATATGGTCTTAAGAAAAACCAATAGATCATAAAAGCGAACAGGCTGACAGCCAGGATGAATAAGAAGATGCTTAAGAGTCTTTTCCAGTTAGATTGCATATGTTTAGTTATTTGCGTTTTTCATGGCGTCTAAGACAGCCGCTCCAATTGTTTCAGAGGTGTCAAACCAATGATAGACCCAACTGGCGAACCAACCAATCGTTGATTTCTGAGACAGCTGCCAGCCAATATAGCCCAAAGCGACTAAGATAACCATTAAGGTGACATCAATAATAAACAAGAGTAAGATTTCCACCCATTTGGCCAATTCCTTGGGCATCCATTTGCCAATCAGATAGTCTTCACCGAATTGACAAACGCCTTTGGTAAAAGCAAATGATGCAGCTAAATGAGCGTGTAAATAGAGCAGGGACAGAAAGGTGTAATCCAGCCAAACCGATCCCCAGAAAGTGGTTAAGGTCCACCGGCTGGCTTCTTTCATGGCCTCGGTTGTGTCGCCCGACATCAGGCCGACCGCCGCTTTTTTCATATTCTGAGCGGTTTCCATCATTCTTTGCTGCATGGGTAGGGCAGTACCGGCTCCCAAAGCCCCTTTCATGAGATTGTTTTGACCGGCTCTGGACAGTCTCTTGCCGGACAAGCTAACCGCTTGACCGGGCATTTTACCTAATTGTTTACCTGCCGCTCCAGCCACTTGCGAACCAGTTTTAGCGCCCATGGAAGCACCGGCTTTGGCACCGGCCAAGGCTCCGGGCAGAGCTCCGACACCGCCGGCAGCTAAACCGGCGACACCACCGGCCACTGCTCCGCCAACCGCCCCTATACCCCCACCGGCCACTGCTCCGCCGGCCTTACCCACGGCACCACCGACAGCACCACCGGCTTTAGTCATACCTTTGCCAGCGGCTTGAGCTCCACGACCGGCTAATTGTTGCGTTGTACCCTTGGCCAATTGTTTTAAACCACTTTGACTTTGAGACTGTCTTGAGTCCTGTAAGTCTTCCGCTTGTTGGTCTTTTTGGGTTTGCACTTCTTGTTGGCTTTGCAGCTGAGCCTGTTTTTGTCTTTGTTGACGCTCTTTTTCTTCGGTTATACCAGCTGTCGCTTGCTGTTCTTGTTGCTGCCTCAACTGTTGATATTGTTGAGCTTGTTGTTGTTTTTTGCGATGCAGTTCCACTTGAGCTTGTCCGGCATCAAAACCACCTTGTCTAGGATTAGGCAAGGGTATTTGTCTGGCTGCCACCTGATGAGCTAAATTAAAAGACATAATTAAGCGACTGTTTAATTGTCTCTCATTCTCTTTTTCTTAGCTTATTATAACATTTTTAGCTATGACTTGCATAGTCTTATGTTGAGCGGTCAGGTGTAACTGCTCATGAGTTTTAATTTGGTTGGACAGGAGTTTTTCGGCCAAGGGGATTTCCACCATAGTTTGAACGGTTTTTTGTAAGGATCTGACTCCGCCTTTGGCCTGGGCAAAGCTGGATTTGGCAATTAAATTAACGATTTTAGTGTCAAAATCCAAATCAATGTCTTTAATGCGTAATTTGTCAGCTAATTTTTGGAGTTCTAGTTGGGTAATTTTTTTCCAAGCCGGGTAAGATAAAGGATGAAAGCAAATAATCTGGTCCAATCTGTTTAAGAATTCAATCTTGAAGTGTTTTGCCACCGCTTGGTTGACTTGCTGTTCCAAGTTGGTTAAATCCGGCTGTTGATTCGGATTAAACCCAATACCGGCCTGGTTTGACCAAACCTCAGAACCCAAATTGGATGTCATAACAATAATGCTCTGGTTAAAGCTAATTTTGTGACCACTGGCATCTGTTAAGTATCCGTCTGACAATACGGACAGTAGAATGTCAAAAATGTCCGGATTGGCTTTTTCCACTTCATCCAACAGGATTAAGCTGTATGGCTGGTGCTTAATTTTTTCCGTCAGTTGGCCACTTTCTTTGTAACCCACGTAGCCGGCCGGAGCACCAATTAACTTGGACATGTTAAATTTTTCGCTGTACTCTGACATATCTATCTTAACCAAAGCTTGAGGTCGGCCGAAAATGGTTTCAGCCATTAAACTGGCAGTGTAGGTTTTACCCACTCCGCTGGGTCCCAACAAGAGCAAAGAAGCCAAAGGCTGATGATTGTTTTTTAAGCCGGCTTTGGCAATGGAGATTAAGCGTGAAATCTGGTCCAAAGCTTGGTCTTGGCCAATGATTTTGGTTTTTAAGGTTTTGTTTAATTGCAGAACTCTGGCTCGGTCGCTGGCCAGCAGGTCTTCTGTTGGGATCTTCAGACTGTCAGATAACACTTGGGCAATGGTGTGTTGAGTTATTTGGCCGTTAGAGCGGCAACTGGTAGTGAGTTGAGCTTGTTCCAGTTTAACCAGCTTGGCTTTCAATGTTTGGTAGTCTTGTTTGAGCTTAATGGCCTGCTCATAGTCTTCTTGAGCTACGGCTCGGTTTTTAGCCTGGATTAAGGTTTGAGTTTGCTGATTCAAGTGTTTGATCTGTTTTTCCAATTTTGTCGGCTGGCGGTTGACTTTTACCATGGCGCAAGCTTCATCCAACAAATCCAAGGCTTTGTCCGGCAAAAAACGGTCTGTTTGGTAGCGCAAAGACAGGTCAACAGCCGCTTGAATGGCAGAATCTGCAATGGTAACGTTATGGAAGTCTTGGAAATAGTTTTTCAGGCCGGACAAGATGTCTTTGGCCTCTGCCGCCGATGGCTCAGAGATTTTAACCGGTTGGAATCTGCGGTCCAAGGCCGGATCGTTTTCAATGGTTTTGCGGTAATCTTGGTAGGTAGTTGCACCAATACAGCGGATTTCGCCTCTGGCCAGGGCCGGTTTCAGGATATTGGCGGCATCCATGGCACCGGTACTGTTGCCGGCTCCCACCAGGTTATGGATTTCGTCAATGAACAGAATCACATCCGGTTGGTTTTTAACCTCGTCAATGATTTTTTTAAGTCGGTTCTCAAAATCACCCCGGTACATGGTGCCGGCTAGAATACCGGCTAAGTCCAAAGTGTAAATTTGTTTGTTTTGCAGGATTTCCGGCACTTGTCCTTGGCAGATTAATTTGGCCAATCCTTCGGCTAAGGCTGTTTTACCCACTCCCGGATCGCCCAGGATCAGGGGGTTGTTTTTACTGCGACGGCACAGAATTTGGATTAATCTCTGGATTTCCGCTTGTCTGCCAATAACCGGATCGATTTTGGCTTGGCTGGTTTGAGCGGTCAAATTAAAGCCAAAACTGTCCAAGGCTTTTTGTCCGGTTCCCAGAAAGCCTTCCAAGCCCAGGCCTAATTTCGCTTCTTTATTGGGTAATTTAAAGGTTTCCGTTAAATCCGGGAATTTTGAGGTGCTTTTGAGCAAGCCAATCGTTTTTTGGATCAGGTCTGAACGTGAGACCTTGAGCGAGGCCATGATCTGGTTGGTGATTTGGTCTTGGGTTTGCAACAGAGAAGCCAGTAAATGTTCAGTTCCAATGTAGGGATGGCCGTTTATGTAGGCAATATGTACGGATTTTTGGATTATTTGCTTGGCAGCTTGAGACAGGGCCGGTTCTTGTTTGGATTCCTGAGGATTGGCAGCTTGAAAGTCTTGAGCAATGCTGTTTTTGATCTGTTCCGGCTTTAAATCCAAGGTGGCGAACAGTTCTGCGCCCAAACTGCCTTTTTGCATGATTAAGCCGTACAAAATATGGACCGGACCAATTTCCGGCTGGTTTAAGTTTTTAGCTAAAACGGCCGCTGTTTGCAGCGACTGTTGGTAGTGATGTGAAAATTTATGCAGAGATTTAGCCATAGTTAGGCCATACTTCTTAATTTGGCAATTCGGTCATCTATGGGGGGATGAGTGGAGAAAAGGTTAGCCATTAATTTTTTACCACCCATGAAAGGATTGGCAATGTACAAATGAGCGGTGGCATTGGAAGCTTTTTGCACCACGTGCGGTTCAGCTTTGATTTTTTCCAAAGCATTGGCCAGACCTGCCGGATATCTGGTCAGCAGGGAACCGCTGGCATCTGCCAAGTATTCTCTTTTCCTGGAAATCGCCAATTTGATGAGTTGAGCAATAATGGGGGACAGGATGATCAGGATAATACCTGCCACTGCCAGCCAGCCACCTCCTTTTTTGTGGCCTCGACCGTAAAAACTGGCGCGCAGGAACCAGTCGGAAAGCAGAGCAATGATGCCGACCAAGACAATGACAATGGTCATGATGCGGATATCGTAGTTTTTAATGTGAGATAATTCATGGGCAATGACACCTTCCAATTCTTCATTTTCCAGTTTTTCAACAGCACCGGTGGTCAGGGCAATGGAAGCGTGCTGAGGATCCCGGCCGGTGGCAAAGGCGTTGATGGCCGGATCTTCAATTAAATGGACTTTAGGCATGGGTAGTCCGGCGGTAATACACAGGTTTTCTACCATGTTGTAGACATATGCATTGTCATTTTTATCTATCTGCTTAGCGCCTGAGGAGACTAAAGCGACCTTATCTCCGGAATAATAGCCAAATAAAGCCATAATAATGGAGATAATCACTGCCGCTACCAGCATGCCATTACCGTATTCTGTCACAGATCCGATTAAATAGCCCAAAGCTGAGATTAGGGCAATGAACAGGATGATTAAAATCCAAGTTTTACGCTTGTTGGCATCTATCTGCGAGTACATTTTTATCTAAAATTAGATTAAAATTTAACTTGTACGTTTTCTCTTTCCGCTTCTTCAGCTTCAAAAAAGTCAAATTTCTTAAAACCCAGCATACCTGCTACCAGGTTGTTGGGAAAAACTTCCATTTTAATGTTAAAGTCCCGGGCATTGCCATTGTAGAATCTTCTGGCAGCTTGGATTTTATTTTCCGTATCAGAGAGTTGGTCTTGCAATTGCAGGAAATTCTGGTTGGCTTTTAGGTCTGGGTAGTTTTCAGCCAAAGCAAACAAAGATTTCAAGGTGTCAGACAGCATGTTTTCAGCTTTTGCCTTGGCTTCGATATCATCTGAACCTTGGGCCATGGCTGCAGATCTGGCTTCCACTACTTTTTCAAAGGTTTGAGCTTCGTGTTTGGCGTAGCCTTTGACGGTTTCTACCAGGTTGGGAATTAGGTCATACCGTCTTTTGAGCTGGACATCAATGTCTGACCAAGCTTCTTGAGTTCGGTTTTTCAATCTGATCAAACCGTTGTACACACTGATTAAAAAAACCAGCACGCCAGCCACTACGAGTCCCACAATCAGGAGAACATTGTTCATAAGTTTAAGTTATTTCTTGGCATAAAAGTACTATTTGTGTTATAATACTTTTAATAATATTGAATTTATTGTATAATAAAATTGTAACTGAAACCTGTTGATAAGTCAATTTAGCTTATAAACAGGTTTAAATAAAGTATATGTCAAATATATTAAATATATAATTTCAATAATCATTGAATAAAATCTATGGAAGGTGCCAAAATACCACGGGTGGTTTACCCGCTTATAACCGGCTTGTTAGTGATGGCTGTTGTCAGTCTTAGCTTACTGTCCGGTTTTAATGTTGTTAATGCTTGGACAGAGCCAACCTCTGCTCCACCCGATGGCAATGTTACCAAACCTTTAAATGAGGGGAGTGATGCTCAGACTAAGACCGGGCCTTTGACGATTACCAATACTTTTACGGCAAATAGGTTGAATGTAGAAGGGGTGTGTATGACAGGTGATAATTGCGGTGATAATATACAAAATCAATTGTGTTTTGGTCCTAATCAATGTATTCAGTTAGTGGAAGGTGAGATTACCTTTCCGGGAGATGATACAATTGGTGTTTGGCAACAGAGTGAATTACCTAACTTTACAGATGCTATTTTCTATAACCTGGGCAGGGTAGGTATTGGCAGAATGAATCCTAAAGTTGAATTACAAGTTTCTCAAGGTGATGCAGGGAAAGCTTCTCAAATCTATCTAAACGGTTCAGGTGATGATTGGCAGTATTCAGGTATTACCTTATGGACTGATGGTAGTGATTTTCAGCAGGATGGATTGTGGAGTATTACTCATCGCAAAGCTCCTTCGGGAGTGGAGGGTGCTTTAGAAATAAATCGTAAAGGTGACAATGGATCTGCTTGGTTAAGCAATCCACCACTCAGATTTTATGCTGGGGGATCAGCAGAGTTTGGATATAATGTGGAAGTGCCTGGTTTAACAGCTGGTAGTATAGCCGTAAACTACACTCTATTTAGTGATTCTATTGAAGCAGATGTTATTGATATTAAAGAGCCAGATGGTATGGCTAGAATACGTGTTTCTGGCTCTGGTAAATTACCAAGTGGTCAAGCAGTAACATCCTATTCTGGACTCAGGTTGGGTAAGCTAGTTGAACAAGGTTCAACTGAGCTGGTCAATTCTGATTATTGGGGTTTATATTTTGGGACTGGTGCAAACTCTGACTTTCCAGAGAGTAGTTTAACGTTTTCTAAACGAGTTAGAGCTGATGTAGAGATAAATCCATTACAATTTTTAAATGACGGCTCAATTAATATTGGAGATTCAGAGGCAACAAACCAGACTCTTAATATTAATTATGATACTGATTTTAATGATAATAGTATTACTATTGGAGATTTTGTGATTGACTCTGATACCATTTCCTTTGGTGGTACTAATATTATTGAAGGTGATACGATTGTTGGCGGAGGTTGGGATTATAGACTCAGTAATAATGCGATCTCACATAGCGGTGGTTCTTTTGGAATTAAAATGTTTTCTAATAATCATACGAGATTATCTGCCAATTCAGATGGCAGTAATTTAGGTATGAATAATAATGGAGATTTGGCTCAATTAACCGTAGCAGACCAAAGTAAGGGTTATCAGATTGCTGCTTGGGGAGCAGGCAGTCCGGGCGCTGGTATAAGTTTTGCTGTTAATAATGAAACAGAATATGCCATTATTAATGCTCAAGCTTTGGGGGAAATGGGGTTAGGATTTTTCTTGAAGGAGAATAGTCAGGGAGCACCTCTTAAAAGAAGATTGACCATTCAGAGAAATGGTGATCATATTGTAGATGGCAATCTAGCTTTAACTAGTAATTCTAAATTTATCGCTGCTAATGCCCTTTATGGCGCCAGCGATTCTGAAGTAGAAAAAATTAAATTGGGTGATGCTAATGACTTCATACACGTTGAAGGTAATGTTTTAAGTCATGGTGGTAGTGGAGATATTGATGGAGATGGATTTTATACTTTGGTAGACTTTAGTCGGTTTGCGGTGATTATCAGTGGCGAGGAACTTCAACCAATCAATAATATTAGTGTGGAAGAGCAGATTTCCAGGGCAGATATTAATGGTGACGGTATTGTTGATATGGGGGATTTTAATCTTTTCTCAACTTATTTGATGAATAAAACCGTTGCTGAGGCTTCTATTCCATTAACTGCCAGAAAGTCTGGTTCTACTTCAGCTATCTATAATAAATATGGTTTTGGTGATATTGTCGGTGCTTCTGGAACAAATGGTCCGGATGGTTTTGTTACCTTGGTTGACTGGTCAGCCTTTAATACTTATGCTTTTAATCCAGGATTTACTTTCGCAGCTAATCAAGGTTTGAAATATTATGAAGATAATGAAGCGCTACTCTTTAGTCGAGTTGATATTAATGGAGATGGTATTATTACTTTAGATGACAGTACCTTATTCAATACTTATTTCGGTGATGTTGCTACTAAACGCATCAATTATCAGGATAGAATGTTTCCTTATGGCTGGTATGTGCCAGAGGATTATATAGCACACGGAAGCCCTCAAAGTTGGGGTCATTTCAAAGTTGATGGTAAAGCAGAAGTCACTGGTAGTATGAAATTGTCTGGTTTAGATTGTACCGATGACCAATACGCCAATGGTGGTAAACTGACCACCTTAGCAGATGGTACTCTGATTTGTGCGAATGATAATTCAAGCCTGGGTGATGACATAACGGGCGGTTTTTGGAAAGAGATGGATTCTGGTATTGTTAACGATACAAACACTGCGGGCGAGATAGTCACTATAAATAACAAACTGATAATTCCAAATAATCCTAGCCAGGGACATTTGTATGCTAATAATATTTTTGGAGCGAATACTGACCCGACTGAAAGAATTGTGATTGGAGATGCAAATGATATTATAAAAATTGGTAATGATGGTCCCGGTACCCAGTTGTGTTTAAATGGAGAAAGTAATTGTATTTCATCCTGGGCTGAGGCAGGCAGTGTCTTTACGGTCAATGATGATCAATCGCTTTCATATAATTATTCGGCTGATCCAGACAAATCCAATGCAATTATTTTAGGTCAAGATTATTTTACTGGTACGGTTGATCCAACATATAACATTTATATTAAAGGTAGAACTTCTACATGGAGTCCTCATTACGGCCATAATGGTATGAAAATCTGGGTTGGCCCTAGACCAGCTTTTGGCAGTAATGGTAATGTCAGTGGCGCAACTGGTATTGATGTGTTAGCTGAGGGTCAGGGTGCTACGGCTGTTAATGCAGAAGTATCCCGTACCTCATCAGGTTCCACGGATATGACAGCGGTTAGGGCAGCAGTATTAGGTGCAGCTCCGGGAGCTAAAGCTATATATGCTACAGTGTCAGATGAATCAATTGATTCATATGCCGGCTATTTTAAAGGTGGTAAAGTTTATATTGAGAATAGTGCTACGACCGATGATTCTGTCCTAGAAGTACACGAAACATCCAGTACAGGATTTTCTGGTCACTTTTCCGGCGGTCAGGGTTTGTATGCTGATAAAATTTGTCTAAATAGCGAAGATAACTGTATTACTTCATGGCCAACAGGTGTTGTGGGTGGTGATGTATGGTCAATATTGGCAAATGGAGATGAGTATTATTCTAGTAGAACAACAGAACATGGCAGAGTTTTTTCTGAACTGCAGACAGCTTCTTTAAGTGCTGAAAATGGATTAGTGGTTTCTCATGAGGATAAAACAAACTCTGGCTATCTTATATCCACCTCTACCACCACCGTATTGGGCGGTTGGATTGGTACAAACAGGATTGATTCCACGAGTTTGTATACTGGTTTTATTGATGTTGATGAAGGACGCACAATTATTAATTACGGTAAAATTACAACTAATGAATTGGATGTCAAAGAAATTACAACTAATGAATTGGATGTCAATAATCCGACTAGCTTTAGTATGGTTACTTCGGTAAGTTATTATGCCACTCCTTTTTCAGGTGAATTCCGAGGTGCTAGTGGTATATATGCTGACAGGGTGATTTCAAGTACCACCTTATCTGTTTTAGGAGATAAGGCAGATGAATTCTCAAGATCAGTGATAGATATGAAATTTACCATGTGTAAATGGTCAGGCTGTGATGAAAATACTAAAACTTGCTCATATAAAGCATGTAGTAATGGTACTGTTCCTCAAGATCCAACCGGAGATGATTATAACTATATTTTAAGCTGTCCGGCTAATTATGTTGCTGTCTCAGGCGGAGCTTGGTGTGAGAATAAGTATTTTTTAAGAGAAAGTCGTAATTCAGATGATGGTAACGGTTGGAAAGTTTCTTGTCAAGATGATCCGACAATTGGCGGATATGATAGAAATATCCCTGAAGGTGGAACTGTGATGTGTATTCCAAAGGAATTTGTAGATGATATGTCTTTCTAATCTTATAAACCTAAATGCCTAAATTTAATCTAAAACTAATCCTTTCCCTAATCATAGCTGTCTGCTTAATATCTTCCGGTATTTTGTTTTATCAAATGAAATCTTTGGAAGCTCAATCAGACAGTATTGAGCTGGGAGGTTGGATTTGGACAGATAACTATGGTTGGTTTTCACTTAATGAAAGACAGACCCATTCGGAGTGTAAAGATTCGCCAAACGGCTGTTACAGTGTAAAAAGAACCGGCGATAATATCCATGGTTATGCGTGGTCAGAGATGGTGGGTTGGATGTGTTTTGGTACGACATGTACTGGCACTGCTCCAGGCGGCAATAATCCAAC
>CAZLFP010000003.1:38982-124638 GCA_964558935.1 uncultured Gammaproteobacteria bacterium
GATTGGCTGGGCCAAAATCCTGTCTTTAGACGGAGATGGTTGGATTAGGTTAAATTCAGACTTATCTGTTCCGGGAATAACCGAACATAATCGATGTTACGGCTGTAGAGATGTTTGCAATACTTATGCTCAAATCTGTGTTGATCCTGATGATCCTGAGAGTTGTCGTGATGACTATGACAACTGCGTAGACTCAGATAGGGTCTGCGGTACATGTTTGGAAAATACTTCTTTTAATTTAGATGAAATACCAGCTGACAGCGGTGGTTTACCGGCCGGTAGCGGTCATATTTGTCGTAATTGCACTGATTGTGACAGACAACCCGGTGGTGGCACATACCGAGAATATTGCACTTCTTGTGAAGCTTGCAATCGTTACGGAGTGCAAAATGAAGATCAATTCTATGGCTGGGCCTGGAACGGAGCTACAGACAGTGAGGGTAATTTAACGGTTGGTGCCGGCTGGATTCATTTTAATACTCCAGTATCCAACAGCTATATCGCCTATCCCTGGTTGGAAACTCGTTTTGGCTCCATCTACGCCGGTGGAGATGTTAAGCAGCTGGGAAAAAAAGGTTTGCCCACAGCCACCTACTGCATTTTTGCAGATAATTTAATCAATGTTGAGGCCAGTCAATGCGAACCGGAGTCGGTTGAAGATATCCAGGTCGGCAGTTTGGGACAAGGTACTTTCTTAAATGCCTTAGGTAGAATAGATATTGAAGGGTTGACTCAGCAAACTGTGATTCGAGGCTCACAAGGCTACAATAAATATGGGCATAAACTTATAGTTCAAGGTGATATTACAAATATGGATTTAGACAACACTGTAGTTGTGATCAATAATGATTTGACAATCGGTAGTGATGTGACTTTTAATAACGGAGACACCAATGGCAGTGGCCTGATCGTTGTCAGGGGAGATCTCAAAATTAACAAGAATATAATGTATGAGAATGCACCTCCGGCTAGCTTGAAGCAATTAGCTTCAGTTGCCTGGGTTGTGGAGGGAGATATTATTGTCGGACCCGAGGTAGAACAGATTGCCGGCGCTTTCATTGCGGTTGGCAAAGATGATACTGCATGTACCTATTCTGGACCTGATAATGACATAGTTAATATCAACAAATGCGGAGTTTTCCGGAGCCAGACCAGTAATAAATTTTTGGATGTATACGGCTTAATTGCAGCTGCCGGCTACAAATTTGAACGAACTCGAGCAGCTGTGGATCGAGGTTCTGAACTGATCATTTACGACGGTCGTTTAATTGCCAATCCACCTCCCGGCATGTCTGGATTTGCTGAAGGTTTACCGGTAGTGAGAGAATTTTAGGCTGTTTGGTTTGTAGATTTAAATATTATTTCAATGGGACTTTTTTCTAAAAAAACAAGTTATTTGGGGATAGATATTGGTTCTTCTTCAGTTAAGGTAGTGGAGTTGGAGAATTTCAACGGACGGCCCAAATTGGCCACCTATGGCTTTACCGAGAAGAGCTTGTCGGACTGGAACGGCGACAGTTCTTTGGGCAATCCTGAAGATATGGCAGCTGTGGTTAAGGAAGTGTGTCAGAAAGCCAAAACCAATTCCACCAAAGTCATAGCGGCCTTGTCTAATTTTACGGTTTTTACCAGCATTATTTCCCTGCCGGAAATGTCCAAAAAGGAACTGGCTTCAGCCATTTCCTGGGAGGCCAAGAAAGTTATACCCGTCCCTTTGGAAGATATTATTTTAGACTGGAAAATCATTGAAGACAGCCAGCCGGAAGCAGTTACGACCGAGGCAGATAATAACCAGGTGGCCAATAAGATCAAATCCAAACCCAAAAAGAATTTAAAGATCTTGTTGACCGGAGCCAGTAAGAGTTTGGTTAAGAAATATATGGATATCTTTGCCCAGGCCAATCTGTCTTTACTGAGTTTGGAAACAGAGAATTTTGCTTTAATCAGATCTTTAATCGGGAATGACAAGTCAGTCATGGCTTTAATAGATTTGGGGGCTTCGACTTCCAGTATTGCCATTGTAGACAAGGGAGTGCCGGTCTTAAGCCGGTCTTTGGATCTGGGTGGCCTGATGCTGACCAGGAATATTAGCAACAGTTTAAATGTCAATTTGGAGCGGGCTGAACAGTTTAAGCAGGATTTGGCCCTGGAATCGGATTCAGCCGCTGATGCTATGCCGCAATTGGTGGAAAAGTCCATGTCTTCCATTGTCAACGAGATTAAATACACCATTGGTTCCTTTCAAGAACAACAAGGCAAAAAAGTGGAAAAAATCATTTTAACCGGCGGCGGTTCTTTGTTGGGTAATTTAACCGGTTACATGTCGCGGGTTTTAAATGTCAACACCTATGTGGGAGATCCTTGGGCCAGAGTCATCTATCCGACCGAGTTAAAGCCGGTTTTGGATCGGTTGGGAGCGAGATTTGCGGTTGCCATCGGACTGGCCATGCGAAATATTGAATAACTTTCGGGATTATGCCAAATATTAACCTATTACCTGACGATCTGCGCCAAGCCGAAGAAAAAGAATTGCGTAAGTTGGCTAAACAGCCGAAAATAGAAACCATTGAATTGTCTCAAGTACACAAGCAAGATCGGATTAAAGAGAGAACAGATAAGCCCAAGCAATCTTGGTGGAAAAAAGTCTTTGGTGAAGCACCGGCTAAGCCCAAGGTGGAATCAGCAGCGCCGGCAACACCTGCAGTGGCTCAAAGTATGAGCAGTGACCTATTATCTCAGGCCAAGAAGCAAAAGATCAGTTGGAGCAAACCAGTTACAAAGGCCAAGGCAAAGGTTAAGCAACCGGTACTGGGCAAGCCTGCTCAGATTATCAAGCCGGTGGAACTCAAAGAGATGGCCAAACCTCAGCCTAAATTGAAAGAGGTTAGACCTCTGGCACCTCGACCCGTTAAGGTAGTGGAGAAATTGCTGTCTCAAGACAAGCCCAAAAAATGGCCTCAGACACAGCCGGTAGTCAAAACAAAGCCTAAAAAACTGCCTCAGCCGGTTAAACTGCCTCAGCCAGTGAAGCCGTTGCCACCCAAGGTTAAACCCGTTGCAATACACAAAGCCGGACAGGTCAGTTGGTGGCAAAAGCTGAAAGATTACTTTGCACCCCGAGCTGACAAGAGTAAAGAGCTGGACTTAAAGGCGGCGAAACTACCCACTTATGCACCAGTCAAGGAGCTACCCAAATTGGAACAGTTGCCGGATACTCCACCTCCGGTGGTCGAGCTCAAATTAAAGCCCAAACCCCAGCCTAAACCGGCTCCGGCACCCAAACCGCCCAAACCGGTTAAACTCAAACCAGTTAAACAACCTAAAATAAAACCAATTAAACAACCTAGAGTCAAGCGGGATAATTGGTGGAAATATCTTAAACAATGGCTTATGCAACCAACTAAGCAAACACAACCTAAACCAGCGACGCCGCCTGCAGCGCCACGGCCGTCCCAACCGACAGCTCCTCAGGGTAAATACCACGTAGTTGAAGAAACAGCCAAACAAGGCTGGGGAGGGGTTAATCTATTGCCTAATGCAGCTGAAACTCGCAAAGTTTCTCCGACCATGAAGGGTCTGGGCTTAAGTGCGGCTGTCATTATTCCCATTCTGCTCTTAATGGGCTGGTATTATGTAATTGGCTACCAAGAGGATATGTTAGACAAGCAAATCTTAACGGCTGAAAAGGAAATGGACAGTATTTCTTCAGGTTTGGAAATTAAACGCCAGGTAGCGGAACAGAATGCTTTTTTGGAGAAAAAGATGCTGGCCATTAAAGGACTGTTGGATGACCATATTTATTGGTCTGATTTCTTTAATCTGTTGGAAAAGTACACTTTGGATGAGGTGCATTATACGGATTTTACGGCAGATATTGGCGGAGAACTGTCTTTACCGGCCATTGCTCAAGGCAACAGCATTGCCGATACCTATGCTGTGATCGCTCAACAGTTGCAAGCTCTGGAACAGGCTGATGATTTTGTTAAAACCGTGACAGTCGAGAATATTGATTTGGAAGTGGAGGAAGGCCAAGGTGTCACCGGTGCCTCCTTTGAAATCCAGTTGACATTGGTCGATGATGTGTTTGTTAAATAATTAGATTAATAAATTACAGATATGGCACAGGATAAGAATACTAAAAAAACTAAAAAGTCGACTAACCTGCCAGGAATTGTGGATAACTTTTTTTTGCCGGTGCTCATACTCTTGGCGGTTGCCGTCTTTATGGGTGGGTATATGTACCTGCTCAAGCAAGCCTACACAGACCTTGTGACCGTCCAACAGAAGCGCTTGAACCAGGTGGAAAAAACCATTGAGGATTTAAAAAAGCAAGAACAAGATCTGGACAAACTGAAAACAGCCGGAATTTCCTTTGACCAGTCGGAAAAAGAGCTGTTAAATGCGGCTTTACCAGATGAATATGATTTTGCCTCCATTGTCATTCAGTTGACCTACTTGGCTGAAGAGTACGGCTTTACAGTTACCAGTTTGGAAATTGAACCGGCTAAACCGGCTAAAAACGAAGACAACCAGATTACCTTACCTGCCGGCGTTAAGGCGGTTGACATTAGTCTGGAAGCGCAAGGCGTGGATTATCTGGGTTGGAAGCGTTTGGTGTCTGCTTTGGAAGGCAGTGCCATGATTATTGATGTTAAAGCGGTTAACATGGTAGTTGAAGAAGGCACCTATTCCTTGGAGTTAACGTCATATTACTATCCAAAATCATAATTTAAAGCTATGAAGAGTCAAAATTTAATTATTGGGTTGGTCATTTTGGTGGGTGTAGCCGGCTATCTAGCTTGGGATATTTACCAGATTCATCAGTCCATTAAATATGCCAGTTCTTTAGCTCCCGGTTTAAGGTTTTCCCAATCGGTTGGCAATGACAAAGTCAAGGCTGAAGTTATTGCCATGTTGGCAGATATGAAAGTGCATCGGTATGGAGAGTGGCCATTGGGACCGGTGGTTTTAAGCAGTGAGCGGGGCAATCCTTTTGCCGCTAAATAATTTCCAGACATGACACAGACTTCCCAGCTTAAAATTAAAGATTATTTAATTGCTCAGAATTTAGTGACTGAGGAGAAATTGGCTGAATTGGTGTCTCCCGGCCAGAATATGGAAGAGACATTGGTGAAGAAAAAAAAGTTCTTTTCACATCAGGAATTCACGAATATTAAAAGTCAGGTTTTTAATCTGCCGGTGGCGGATTTGTCGGATTTGGACGTCGAATCCAGTGTCTTGAATATTTTGAGCCAAAAAGCGGCTCAGAACTACCAAGTCTTGATTTTCGAGCGTCAAGGCAACCAGATTAAGGTTGGCATGGTGGACCCCGGTAATTTCCAAGCCAAAGAAGCGATTGAGTTCTTAGCTGCCCAGCAAGGCTTGAAACCGGAGTATTATGTCATTTCCTTCCAGGATTTTGTTAAAGTGTTCCGGTCTTACAGTGGTTTCCAGGAAGAGATTGGCACGGCATTGGAGTCGGCGAAAGTTAAGTTTGAACAAAAGGTGGAAAAGCTAAAAACCGTCAGTGATGCCGATTTACAGTCAGTGGTTAAAAGTGCGCCCGTAGCTAAGATCGTGTCTGTTATTATCCAGCATGCAGTGGAGGGTCGAGCTTCAGATATCCACATTGAACCCTCGCGCAATGCCGGTCGGGTTAGATACCGGGTGGACGGGGTATTGCATACTTCTTTGGAAGTGCCAGGTTACTTGTATTCTTCCATCGTGTCTCGCATCAAAGTTTTGGCCAGTATGAAGCTGGATGAAACGCGTATTCCACAGGATGGCAGAATTAGAGTGAGCGTGGATGAGAGGGAAATTGATTTAAGAGTTTCTGTTTTACCAACTCTTGATCTGGAAAAGGTGGTTATGCGGGTGTTGGATACTTCAGCCGGAGTGCCGACTTTGAAAGAATTAGGTTTTAGCGACCAGCAGATAGAGGTTATTGACCGGAATATGAAAAAGCCGTATGGCTTATTCTTAATGACCGGTCCGACCGGTTCCGGTAAAACCACCACTTTGTATTCGATCTTGAATAACCTGAATTCCGAGACGTTTAATATTACCACTCTGGAAGATCCGATAGAATACTATGTTCAAGGCGTTAACCAGTCTCAGATCAACCATACGGTTGGCTACACCTTTGCTTCCGGTTTGAGAGCGATTTTAAGGCAAGATCCGAATATTATCATGGTGGGTGAGATTAGAGATAATGAAACGGCTGAGCTGGCCATTCATGCCGGTTTGACCGGTCACTTGGTTTTTTCCACTTTACACACCAACAGCGCTTGGGGAGCCGTGCCTCGGTTAATAGATATGAAGTGCGAACCATTCTTGTTGGCTTCCACCTTGAATTTGGTTATGGCTCAAAGATTGGTTAGAACCATTTGTCCGGACTGCAAGGTAGAGGACCGGGTTTCTGACAAGATCAGACAAAGATTGGACAATGAACTAGCAGCTATGCCACCGGAGATATTGGCCAAATTTAACGGTCAGCATACTTTTTACAAAGGCAAGGGTTGTCAGTCTTGTGCCAATTCCGGCTATCTGGGCAGAACGGTGGTGGCAGAGATCTTGGAGATTAACCGAGATTTGAAAGATTTGATTGCGGAAGGCAGTACGTCCAAGAAGCTGGATGAGATTCAAAAGGAGCAGAAATTCCTGACTCTGGTTCAAGATGGGGTCTTAAAAGCTTTGGAAGGCAAGACGACCGTCGAAGAAGTGGTTCGTGTATCTCAGCTATAATTAAATAATTTAGATATTTATGCCGAAAAAAGACAAAATCGCGATCCTGATCATTGAAGATGATGTTTTTTTAGCTGATTTGTATCGCGCTAAGTTTGAAATGGAGGGATTTGATGTCTTCTTGGCCCATGATGGTGAAAAGGGGCTGGAAGCGACTAAGAAAAAAATGCCGGATGCCATTTTATTGGATCTGGTTTTACCGAAGATTGACGGCTTCAGTGTTTTGGATGAACTGAAGAAAAATGCTAAATTAAAATCCATTCCGGTTATTTTGCTGACCAATTTGAGTCAAAAGGCGGATGTGGATAAGGGTATTGCCAAGGGAGCAGATGATTATTTAATTAAAGCTCATTTCATGCCATCTGAGGTGGTAACCAAGATTATGAAGCTGGTTAAAAAGAGTTAGTATGGACACTGCTCAAGCTTTGTCAATTCGTAAGATTTTGACCCAGGCGATTGCCCGGGGCGCGGCTGATCTCCACTTTTCAGTCGGTAATCGTCCGACTTTAAGGATTAACGGAGATCTGGCCGGTATGGAAGACCAGGATATTATTGACATGGCTTTTATGGAACAGCTGGTGTCTTGGCTGTTGACCCCGGAACAGAGCAAGCTGTTAAAGCAGAATAGGGAGATTATCATAACGCATGATTTTGACAAACAGCTCAGGTTTAAAATTAATATTTTTTACCAACGGAATTTTTTGTCAGCCACTTTAAGGCATATTCCCTGGCAAGTACCGGTTTTAGATTCACTGAATTTAAATCCTAAAGTCAAGGCACTGACCAATTTACAGAAAGGCTTGGTTATTGTAGCAGGTTCCTTCGGTTCCGGTCGGTCAACCACGGTGGCTGCCATGCTGGAAGAGATTAATTTAAGCCGTAAAGAGTATATTATTACCATTGAAGACCCGATTGAGTATTTGTATATCAACAAGCAGAGTATTATTGAACAAAGACAGGTGGGCAGAGATGTTAGAACTATGGCTGATGCCATTAAGTACTTTGAAGAAGAGGATGGAGACATTTTGTATCTGGAAGGCATGGAAGATCCCAAGATCATACCTCAGGTGTTGGAAATTGCCAGAGCTGGCGCTTTGGTTATAACCCATGTCACGGCTGCGACGGCAGCGGAAACCATATCGCGGATTATAGACAGTTTCACCAGTTTGGATCAGGAGAGGATCCGCGATTTACTGGCTTCAGCGCTCCAGGCGGTGGTGTGCCAGAAAGTCATACCCCAAATGGGCGGAGGAGTGATGGTGATCCAGGAAATATTAATGGTGAATGACACTGTTAAGTCCATTATATTGGACGGTCGAACCAACCAGTTGGCCAGTGTCATTATGAATTCAGCTGAAGACGGCATGGTTTCATTTGACCAGATCTTAGCCAAATTAGTGGCAGAGCGGCGCATTTCTCTGGTTGATGCTTTGGACAATGCCACCGATCGCAAAAGATTAGAAAAAATGATTAGATAAGAAATAAGCTAAAAAAATATGCCGGTATTTGAATATAAGGCGAAAAATCAAGCGGGGGAAGTGCAAGAGGGCTTAGTGGAGGCTGCCAGTGAAGAAGCGGTGGCTGTTTTGTTGGGGGATAAGAATCTGTCTGTCGTATCCATTACAGCCAAGGAAGAGGCGGGTTTAGGTGGCATCAGTCTGACGTTAACCAAGGTTAAGACCAAGGATTTGGTGGTGTTCTTTCGTCAATTATCTGTCATGGTGGAAGCTAATCTGCCGATTGTCAAAGCCATGCGGATTTTGACTCGTCAAACAGACAACCGGTATTTAAAAGCTGTAATAGCCAGTATTGCGGATGAAGTCGAAGGTGGTGCCAAACTGTCTCAGGCCATGTCCACATATCCGGAAGTGTTTTCCAATTTTTACACCAATGTGGTGGCCTCCGGTGAAACTTCCGGTCGTTTAAGTGATGTTATGAATTATTTGGCTGATCAGGCTGAAAAGGATTATGATTTAAAATCCAAACTGCAGGGTGAAATGATTTATCCGGCTTTTATTTTTGGCATGTTGGGCATTGTTGGTTTTGTGATCATGACTTGGGTAATACCTCAAATTACGGAAATGGTGACTCAATCCGGAGCTGAACTCCCGATTGCCACTCAGATTCTAATTGCCGTATCCAAGTTTTTTGGCAGTTATTGGTGGGCAGTGTTGTTGGGTTTGGTTGGTTTGGGTGGAGGTCTGTTTTACTTCGTTAAAAAAACCGAAGGTGGCAAACAAATGTTTGACCAGCTGATTGTCAACATTCCCATTTTTGGTTCTGTTTTCAGAATTATTTACATTGTTAGGATTACCCAGTCTTTCCATACGCTGTTGGTCGGTGGTGTACCTGTCTCTCAAGCCTTGGAAACGGTTAAGGAGGTTGTGGATAACGTGGTCTACAAAGCAGTCATTGAACAAGCCATTCAAGATGTGGATGAGGGTACTTCTTTAGCTGAAAGTTTAATTGTCAGCAAATACATTCCCAACATGGTGGCTCAAATGATCAGTATTGGAGAAGAAACAGGTAAATTAGACCAAATTTTAGGTAGAATTTCTGATTTTTATACCCGAGAGATTAATAATTCACTTAAGAATTTAACCTCTTTGATCACACCAATCATTATGGTGATCTTAGCGGTTGCGATCGGTGGTTTTGTGGCAGCTGTGATTATGCCGATGTGGCAGTTATCTGCTGCTTTCTAGGTTTTTAGGTGAAAATTTGGTATAATTAAATTATCTAATTACTAGTTGTTGATAAGTAATTAACAAAGGTCGAGATGTACTTTAAACAATTTTCCTCCACTCGAGTGGGAAAAAATTTATACTAATTAATAATTCATAATAATATGAAGCAAAAAGGTTTTACTTTAATTGAGTTGTTGGTGGTTATTGCCATTATTGGTCTGTTGTCTTCTTTGGCGGTTGTCTCTTTAGGCGGTGCCAGAAATAAGGCCTATGATGCCCAGATTAAGAGTGATTTGGGACAGGTTAGGACTTTAGCTGAGGTTCATTATGTCGGAGCAGGTTCATATGCTGGTTTTTCTAACATCCAAGGCTTAACTCCTCCGGCTTGCTCAACAGGCGGTGATTATACACCATCTATCAGTAGTAACGGTGTTGAATATAGATCACATGCTCCGTTATGTGGTGAATCTGGTAAATATTTTTGTGTAGACTCTTCAGGTAATGCTTGTCAAACAGATGGGGCATCTGCAGATGAAGATTTAGAAGATGAAGACACATCTACCGCTCCTTGTGTCTGTGAATAGTTTTTTTCATCAAATCCCCCTTAATCGGGGGATTTTTTTATGCTATAATATCTGTATATGACCCAAAGGACCAAGTTTAAATTAGTGATCTACCTTATTTTACTCATCATTGGCATTAGCTTGGTGACTTGGTTATGGTTGCATAACCTGGCGGTTCAAAGAGATTATGAGAGAATCTCAGATATGCGCAACCTGCAAAGCAGATGGCTAAGCTATTTTGCCAAATATAATACTTTTGAGATCTCTCATTGCCAAGCTGGGCGCTTAATATCCAGTTGTGGTGGCGGCAATGGCCAAGTGTTAGACACAACCGGTTTAGTCGATCCCTTAAACCAAGATCAGTACAGGTATGTGGTGGAAGCTGTGACTCAAGATGATTTTAGCGTCAGTTTTTATTTGGAAACACAAATTGGTAATTTATTGCCGGGTCAATATCTGTTGGATTCACAGGGAATTTCCATTCCAACTCAATCTTAAATTATGCTTCTAATTGTCTTAACTTTTATCTTTGGACTGCTGGTGGGCAGTTTTTTAAATGTGGTGATACTGCGCCTCAAATCTCAAGAGGATATCATGTTGGCCAGGTCTCATTGTCCCAAGTGCCGAACGACTTTACAGGTGTGGGATTTACTGCCGGTTATAAGTTTTGTGTTGCTCAGAGGCCGCTGTCGTTACTGCCAGACTCGGATTGCTTGGCAGTATCCACTTATTGAACTGGCCACTGCCAGTTTGATGGCCGGCACCACTTATGTGGTGACTCAAGGTCAAGGTTTAAGCTCTTTGACGGACAGTTATGCAGTCATTGCCTGGCTGAGAGATTTGTATATTGTCGGACTTTTGATTGTCATCTTTGTGTATGATCTAAAATATTATTTAATTTTAGATAAAGTCACTTTACCGGCTATAGTTATTCTTTTAATCATTAATTGGTATTTAGGCTGGCCGGTTTTAGACATGCTGTTGGCGGCCGGTTTGGGTGGCGGTTTTTTTGGTCTGCAGTTTGTACTTTCAAAAGGCCAATGGATTGGAGGAGGGGATTTGCGTTTGGGGGTGTTAATGGGGATTATCTTAAGTTGGCCCAATATTCTGGTCGGTTTGTTTTTAGCTTATATCATCGGGGCGGTGATTTCCCTGTTGCTGGTGGCTGTTAAAAGAAAAACTGCCAAGTCAGCCGTACCTTTTGGCACTTTCTTAACCATTGGCACATATCTGAGTATGTTGTTTGGCAGTCAGATTGTGACTTGGTACCTAAATATGTTATAATATAGGTATGTTAATGTCTGAGAAGGGCTTTACTTTTATTGAAATCCTCTTGGTCGTGGCGATTGCGGCCGTGTTTTCTGGTATGGCAATTCTTAATTTCAGAGTCAATGATGCTAACCGCGACTTAAATAACCAAGCTCTCATTATTGTCAGTAAGCTTAAAGATATGCAGAATGCGGCTTTAACCGGAACCGTTGCCGGCTCAGGGGTTCAGAGTGAGTATCGGGTTAGTTTTGAAGATAACGATGGTAGTCGAGATAGTTTGGTAGTGGGAACAATTGCAGGTTTCAAAGAAACCAAATTGGATTCGAATATAGATATCAACTATTATGATGCAGATTATAATCAAGTTTCTATGAGGCTAATGACCATTGCATTTAAACCGCCGAGAGCTGATGTATTCATGAGATTTGGTGGCAATAGTTATACCCAAAACAGTCTAATCATTGGCCTTAGTCATTCCAACACATCTCAGCAGCGCTTTGTGGAGGTTAATCGTATCTCTGGACGCATCGATATTCGTAATGAACGTTAAGTGATTTATCATGTCTGACATGCAAAAAATGTCTAATCAATCTGGTTTCACCCTCTTGGAACTGTTAGTTGCTCTAACCATTATTACGGTCGGCCTGTTTGCGGTTTGGAGTTTGTTTTTAGCTAACTATAACTCAGAAAAAGAAGCGCGTAGTCGAGTGATTGCCGTTAATCTGGCTCGGGAAGGTATTGAAGTGGTCAGGAATATCCGAGATTCTAATTGGATGAAGATTAATGAAAATGTGTATCAAAATGTTTCGACACCCTACCAATGGTACGATGGATTGCTGGCAGCAGGAGATGCTACTTCTGTCATTCGCGATCTTGACGGAGAAGCTTATTTGTATTTTGATGCCGTTCACATAGATGATCCATCGTCAGATTTAAAGTTAAATGACGACGGTTTTTATGTTAACCAAGCTGACGCTTCAGGCGGAAAAAATACTCCCTATCGTCGCATTATTATGACTAAAAGTATTTGCTGTGATGACGTGAATATTGTTGATAATCAGTGTGATAAGGATGCTCAAGGTCGGTTTAAACCGTTTACAGGATCCAATGTCGGTGGAGTTTTCCCGCTCTGTAACCCAGATAACCAGCTGACAATTGGGATTGATGTGAGTGTTGCCATTCGCTGGCAAATAGACGGACAGGATAGGAATCTGGTCGTTAAAGATCAACTTTTTAATTGGCGTTAATTATGTTTAACCAAAGATCACAATCCGGCTTTACTCTAATAGAAATCATTTTATCCATTGGTGTTTTTGCTGTTTTGTCAATCATTATTTCAGGCATTTATTTAAACACCAGCAATCTGCAAAGAACCACCGCTAATTTTCAATTACTGCAGAACGATGGCCGGTATATTTTGGACAAGATCGCCAAAGAATTTAGAGCCAGGGAATTGGATTATACCCAAATTGATGAAAGTATAAACACGGCAATTTATTTTAAACCTGACCAAACCGGCAAAGAGGTGTCTTTAATATATGATGAAGATACTCAAGATTTAATGTATTGGGAAGACAGCTTGTCTGCACCCTTAAACGCGGGTAACGTGGAAGTGATCAACTTGAAGTTTTTGGTCTATCCAGCTGAATATGACCCCACTATTTTTGATAATGACTACACTCCCATTTTAAACCAACCCAGACTAACCATCTTGCTCAGTTTAAGAAATCGGGATTTAGATCCCAGATACCAGCAAGAACTAACCTTGCAAACCACCATCTCAAGTAAAGTTTACCTAAGATAACCTATGCGTAACCAACAAGGAGTCATTCTGCTGATCGCTCTCATCATTATGTCAATTCTGCTATCCACTGCGGTGGCTTTTGGCATTATTATCATGTCTTCTCTCAGACAGGCCAAGGCGACAGATGATGCTGTGGTGGCGTATTATGCGGCTGATGCCGGGTTGGAAAGAAGCTTGTTTCATCTGAGAAAGAATGATGTGATAAACTTTGTCGGCAGTGATGAAACTGAAGTCAATTCTCTAAAAGAATATTATAGCGATTATGACGGATTGGAAGTTGAGCTTGGCACTAACCAGGCCAGTTGGAATATTTTAAACTCGTCAGATACTAGAAGTGCCATTTACCGTCAAAGATTGTTTAACGGCCAGAGTCTTAAGGTGTATCTGTTAAAATTAGATGATTACGTTGGTGGTGAGAATGAGCCCAATAATGTTTGGATAGATTGGAATCCAATAGATAATCCAGCGGTTAGAATTCAGGTGACTTTAACCAGTTTGACCTATCCGTTTGATATTGAATATAGTCAGGTCTTTTTTACACCCGGAGAAGAATATATAGAGCTACCGGATTTAGGCAATGATTATGTGTTAGAAATTAAAGTCTTGGGCAATTCAGAAGATGATTTTCTGGATGAGTTGGAAGTTATGGTGCAGAATGATGCTACTGATTTTTTACAGGGAGAAAATGCTAAATTGTATGTTACCACTTTGCATTCTGAGGGCAATTACCGTGGGTCCAGGCAGGTTATTCAAGCGGAGATCCCACCTTTTGATCCGGTATCCGGAGTCTTAGGTTTTGTTCTATTCTCAGATCAAGATATTATTAAGCAATAAATCGGCATGACAAAGAGTCAAGCTAAAGAGCGAATTCACAAATTAATTGCTCAGCTTAAGAAAATAGATTATGCGTATTATGTGCTGGATAAGCCGTTTGTCTCAGATGCTACCCGTGATTCCTTAAAAGATGAATTGGAAAAGCTAGAACAGCAGTATCCAGACTTAATCACTTTAGATTCACCCACTCAACGAGTGGGTGGCAAAGCTTTAGGCAAGTTTCAGAAGCATCGCCATCAGGTGCCCAAGTATTCTTTTGATGATCTTTTTTCTTATGCAGAAGTTCAGGAGTTTGACCGGCGTTGCAAACGCTTTTTAGGTTTGGATTCAACAACAGACCTTAAATATTTATGCGAGCTTAAAATAGACGGTTTAAACATGTCTCTAATTTACCGTCAGGGTATATTGGATAAAGCCGTGACCAGAGGAGACGGAGTGACCGGTGAAGTGGTGACTCATACTGTTAAAACCATTCCAAGTATTCCTTTGAAATTAAATCAAGCCATCGATATTGAAGTGGGGGGTGAGGTTTTTATGCCCATTGCCAGCTTCAACAAGCTGAATCAGTCCGGTCGGCAATCATTTGCCAATCCCAGAAACGCAGCGGCCGGTACCATTCGCCAGTTGGATCCCCGGGTGGCGTCTGAGCGGGATTTGGACGCCTATATGTACGTTATTTTCCAACCGCAAGTGTTTAAACTCAAAACCCAAGACCAGGTAATGTCTAAATTGAAAGAGTTGGGTTTTAAGGTTAATCCCCATTTCCGGCTGGTAAACAATATAGCTGAGACTCAAAGATATTTTAAGCAGTGGCAGTCAAAAAGGCATGAGTTGGAGTATGAGATAGATGGCATTGTGATTAAAATCAATGATTTGGATCTGCAGACCAGATTGGGCAGAACCGCTAAGCATGTCAGATGGGCAGCCGCTTTTAAGTTTCCGGCGGAACAGGTGACTACGGTGGTGGCAGAGATTGGCCTGCAAGTGGGCAGAACCGGCGCTTTGACACCGGTGGCTCATTTAAAGCCGGTTAAGCTGGCAGGAACGGTGGTTAAAAGAGCCACTTTGCACAATCAAGCGGAAATCGATCGTTTGGATGTCAGAGTGGGAGACACGGTTGTGCTGCAGAAAGCCGGAGATATTATTCCGGATATTGTTCAGGTACTACCTGAATTAAGAGACGGTCATGAGACTAAGTTTAAGCTGCCTAAGATTTGTCCGATTTGCGGGTCTGCTGTTAGGCAGGCAAAGGGTGAAGTGGCTCATTACTGCACTAATCCAGATTGTCATGCTCAGACCCAAAGAGCTTTAAGTCATTTTGTTTCTAAAGCTGCTTTTAACATTGCAGGTTTGGGTCCCAAGATTTTAAATCAATTACAGCAGGCGGATCTGATTAAAGATCCGGCAGATATTTTTAAACTGACTCAGGATGATTTAAAGCCTTTGGAAAGATTTGCTGACAAGTCAGCCGCCAATTTAATTCAAGCCATTAAGCAAGCGAAGCGGATAGATTTGGCTAGATTCATTTATGCCTTGGGAATACGCCATGTGGGAGAGGAAACAGCTTCGGTTTTAGCCAGTCATTTTGGCAGTTTAACCAAATTGGTACAAGCGGATTTGGATGATTTGCAACAGGTGCCAGATATCGGGCCCAAAGTGGCCCAGAGTGTTCATGATTGGTTTGACCAGGTTAAAAATTTAAGACTACTGAAGAAATTCAATCAGTCAGGTGTGAAAATATTGCCACCGCCCACGGTTCAGGCTAAGCTCAATAATCTGACTTTTGTGGTTACCGGTGAATTGACAACTTTGTCTCGCCAAGCTGTCAAAGACAAAATTAAGGCCTTGGGTGGTAAAGTTTCCTCAGCGGTCAGTGCCAAGACAGATTATCTGGTGGTGGGAGACAAACCGGGTTCCAAATACCGTCAGGCTCAGAAGCTGGGTGTTAAGCAGTTGACTGAAGCGGAATTATTAAAAATGTTGTCATAAAAAAACCACTGAAGCGATTCAGTGGCAGTATCAAGGCAAGCACTGCGTGTCATAATGCCGAGTTAGCCGGAGGCAGGCTCACTTAAGAGTGAGCTTGGTTGCCGGTTAGGTAGCTATGGGGGTAGAAGTGGTCTATCGGCTGACCAGCATTACTTGGCACCCAGTCATCACCGGGTCAAACACCGCAGCTGTTTGCCATCGCAAACAGGCTCAACCGAGCATTAATACTTACCTTGACTTAACAACCATAACACAGGCGTGTTCTGGGGTCAAGCTAACCCCTTGCCATTTTGAGGTCAACCATGCTAAAATAGGCCATAGATTGCTGAAACCAACATTTACTATGCAGTTAACCCAAGAACAAGTTGAGCACATAGCTCAGCTAGCCAGATTAAACTTAACTGACCAAGAAAAGATTACTTACCAACAAGAGTTATCTTCCATTTTGGATTATGTGGATAAATTGCAGGCTGTTGATACAACCAATGTTCAAGAGACTTCACAAGTGACCGGTTTACAGAATGTAACCAGATCTGATACAGTGATTGACCAAGGATTGAACGAACAACTGTTGGAACAAGCGCCTCAGGCCAAGCATGGCTATTATGTTATCCCTAAGATTTTTGACAACAAGTAAACATGGATTTACACCAATTATCTGTCCTTCAAGCTTTTGAAGGCTTAAGAGATAAACAATTTACCGCTCAGGACTTAACCCAAGCCAGTTTAGATCAAATTGCCCGTTTGGATGAGCAAGTCAAAGCCTATATCACCGTCACTTCAGATTTGGCTTTGCAGACGGCCAAAGAAGTGGACGCAAAAATTGCTGCCGGGGATGAATTGCCTCCCTTGGCCGGTATTCCGGTTGGCATTAAAGATGTTTTTTGCACACAAGGTGTGACCAGTACAGCCGGTTCTAAGATTTTGGAACATTACGTACCGGCTCAAAATGCTACCGCTGTGGCTAAATTGGTGGCTAACCAGGCAGTGATGGTGGGTAAAACAAATATGGATGAATTTGCCATGGGTGGTTCGACTGAGAATTCCGGTTTTTTTCCAACCAAGAATCCGTGGGATTTGGACCGGGTACCGGGCGGCAGTTCGGGTGGTAGTGCAGCAGCTGTGGCGGCTTGCATGTGTCAGTATGCTTTGGGCACAGACACCGGTGGTTCTATTCGTCAGCCGGCTGCTTTTTGCGGTATTGCTGGATTGAAAGTTTCCTATGGTCGAGTTTCCAGGAGTAATGTGATGGCAATGGCTTCTTCCCTGGATACCATTGGACCCATGGCCAGGCGAGTGGAAGATCTGGCCGTGGTTTTGTCTCAAATTGCGGGTTTGGATCCTCAAGATGCGACCACCCCTGATGTGGCTGTACCGGATTATACTCAGTTTTTAAATCAAGATATTACCGGTCTGAAAATCGGTCTGCCCAAGGAGTATTTTATTGAAGGTATGGATCCGGAAGTCAGACAGGTTGTTTTGGACGCTGCCAAACAACTGGAAGCCATGGGAGCTCAAGTTGTGGACATTTCTCTACCGCACACTGATTTGGCTGTTGCCGTGTATTATATCCTGGTACCGTCAGAAGTTAGTTCCAATTTGGCCAGATATGATGGTATACGATATGGTTTGTCAGACAGAGAGAGTGGCAATTTGGCAGATATTTATCTCAAGAATCGTTCCTTAGGCTTGGGCAAGGAAGTTAAAAGACGGATTATGATCGGCAGTTATGCTTTGTCGGCCGGCTACTATGATGCCTATTACAAAAAAGCCATGCAAGTCAGAACTCTGGTTAAACAAGATTTTGACCGAGCGTTTGAACAAGTGGATGCCATTTTAACACCGGTGGCTCCCACCCCGGCCTTTAAATTGGGTGAGAACATCAATGATCCACTGAAGATGTATCTGGCCGATGTCTTTACCATTCCTGCTTCTTTGGCCGGTATCTGTGGTTTGTCTTTACCGGCTGGCCGAGTTAATAATCTACCGGTCGGTATTCAGTTGCTGGGCAAGAGAATGGATGAAGCCATGGTATTGAGAATTGGCCATCAGTATGAGCAAGCCACAGACTGGCATCTTAAACAACCAGATTTAATTCAATAATTATTCATAACCTGTGACTATGGAAGAAGACAAACAAGTTAGTCGTAACCAATTTTGGACCGGTTTCCTGGGGGGAGTGGCCATTGTCTCTGTAATTGGTTTAGTTATTCTAGGCGTAGCCTATGTGAGTAAAGATAATAACAATTCAGGCGAGGTGGCCGGTGAACAAGCGGCTCCTGAAGCTCCTGCTCAAAACCAAGCTGCCGGCCAGATGGAATTGCCCCAAGGTTTAAAATGGGCAGCAGGCGAGGGTATTTCCACATTTTTGGAATTGGAAGCAGCTGAGATTTGCCAACAAGATGGTGTGCCAATGGTTTTCCTATTTACCACCACCTGGTGTCCGCATTGTTCTTGGGTCAAAGATACTTTTGACACTACCATGCGCGAGTTAGAATCTCAGGGTAAGGTTAAAGCTTTCCATTATGAAGTGGATACCGGAGACGACACCATTACCGAAGCAGTGGAAAGTGAAGTGCCAGCCGATCATTTGGCGATTTTCAGTCAATTTAATCCCGAAGGTTCCATTCCAACCTTTGTGTTTGGTTGTAAGTACTTTCGAATTGGCAATGGGCATGAGAGACAAGATGATCTAGCGGCTGAGGCTAAAGAATTTGAAAGCTTAGTCGATTTAATGCAATAGCGTATCAGATTAAAGGCGGCTGTTGAGCCGCCTTTTTTGTCTGGACAAAAAGCTCCATTTGTGGTAAAATCCAACTGTTGTCCGGAGAGGTGGCCGAGTGGTTGAAGGCGCACGCTTGGAAAGCGTGTATACGTGTTAATAGCGTATCAAGGGTTCGAATCCCTTTCTCTCCGCATTTGGCTTTTGTGCATTATGTGCTAAAATACTAGCAGTTAAATCATAACCAGATTTTATGCGTCAAACTTTAGACAATTTAACCAAAGCTTTCATTGGCGAATCTCAAGCCAGAAACCGCTACGATTTCTACGCTAAGGTGGCCAGTAAAGAAGGTTACGAAAAAGTAAGTCAAATCTTTGCTCTGACAGCCGCTCAAGAAAAAGAGCATGCCAAAAGATTGTTTGAACATATTCAGGAAGTCAAGGAGAAATTAAATGAAACCGGCTCAGAAATCGTAGTCGAGGCCCAGTCGCCCAATGTCTATGGTACGACTGTAGAGAACCTTAAAGCTGCCATGGCCGGAGAAAAATATGAATACACCCAGATGTATCCAGAATTTGCCCAAACTGCTCAGGAAGAAGGTTTGAACAAGATCGCTGACAGAATGCTGGCCATTGCCAAAGCGGAAGAGCATCATGAAGAAAGATACCAAAAACTGTTAGCACATATTGAGGCCGGTACCATGTTCAAGCGTAACCAAGAGGTTTGGTGGGTGTGTTTGGAATGCGGTTATATTCATTTGGGCTTGGAAGCGCCGGAGAAATGTCCGTCTTGCGATCATGACCGAGCTTTCTACGAATTCAAATGTGAAGACTATTAATTCTCAAGCGGCAGGTTTCTGTCGCTTTTGCTCATAAGACATAACTATATTCGTATGACTAAACTACACGAAGTGTATAAATGTGAAGTGTGTGGCAATATTGTAGAAATGCTTCACACCGGTGTTGGCCAGTTAATTTGCTGTGGCCAACCCATGCAGCTGCAAGCGGAGAACACAGTGGATGCAGCGACAGAAAAACATGTGCCTGTAGCTACCCAAACAGAACAAGGAGTTAAGGTGGTTGTTGGTTCAGAATTGCATCCCATGGAAAACGATCATTACATAGAATGGATCGAAGTCATTACCGGAGCTGGCAGTTTAAAACACTTTTTAAAACCAGGAGATAATCCGGAAGTGGAGATTAAACTCCAGGGAGAGATTGAGTCAGTCAGAGAATATTGCAATCTGCATGGATTGTGGAAGACAGATCAAATAAAATAAGGTAGATGAGCAGTCAAACTGAACAGATTAAAGCCAAATTGGACTTGGTTGATTTTATTGCCGGCTACACAAAAATTACACCCGCCGGCATAGATAATTTTAAGGCGGTGTGTCCTTTTCATAACGAAAAAACACCGTCTTTAATGATCAGTCGGTCCAAGCAAATCTGGAAATGCTTTGGCTGTGGTGCGGGTGGAGATATTTTTGACTTTGCCATGAAAATGGAAGGTTTGGATTTTAGTCAGGCTTTGCACATGTTGGCCGGTAAAGCCGGTGTTACTTTAGACCGGCAATCCAATCCGCAGTCTAACGCGAAAACAAAACTTATGGAAGTCTGCCGTTGGGCAGCTGCTTTTTGGCATAAGATTTTAGTGGACGCGGAGCAAGCACAACCGGTCAGAGACTATTTGCTCAACAGGGGGATTGAAGAAACCAGTTGGGAAGATTGGCAGTTAGGCTATGCTTTAGATAAATGGGATAGTTTGTACCAATTCTTAATTAAAAAAGGTTTTAAAGCTCAAGATCTGGTTCAAGCTGGTTTGGTGGTACCCAAAAAAAGCGGAGTTGGCTATTATGATCGTTTCCGTCATAGAATAATTTTTCCCATCCAGGATGTTAGCGGTCAGGTGGTTGGTTTTGGAGGACGCGCTTTAGATCCTCAGGAGCCGGCCAAGTATCTAAACTCTCCTCAAACTCCCATCTACAACAAGAGTCAAGTCGTGTATGGCTTGTACCAAGCCAAGAACCAGATCAAGCAGCAGGATGCCGCTATTGTCGTTGAAGGCTACATGGATGTCATACCTTCCCACCAGCTGGGCATTAAAAACGTGGTCGCCATCTCCGGTACTGCTCTGACAGCTGAACAATTAAAATTACTGAAAAGATATTCACAGAATTTACTCTTAAGTCTGGATATGGACCAGGCCGGCCAGTTGGCTGCCAAGCGCAGTTTGGAATTAGCTTTAGCTTCGGATTGCAACGTTAATATGATAGTCCTGCCGGCAGGTAAGGATCCGGGGGAATGCATTGCTCAAGATCCGGCGGCCTGGACCACCGCCATCCAAGCGGCTCAGCCGGCAATGGATTATTTGTTTCAGCAAGCCATGGCGCAAGCTGACAGTTCCACTCCTCAGGGTAAAAAGCAGATTGTCAACCAATTATTGCCTTGGATTGTTAAAATTGGCAACGGGGTAGAAAAAGATTATTGGCTGAAAAGATTGGCTCAAGATTTGGCTGTGACTGAAAGTGTTCTAAGAGAAACAGTCAGTCAGTTAACGGTTAATCGTTCCGAGGTACAGACTGAAACTTTAAAAAAAGAACAACCAGACCAGCAAAGCCAATTGTTTGTTAAAATCATGGCTATTATTCAGTTAATTCCGCCTGAACTACCTCGGTTAATAGACATGATTCAACCAGTTCATTGGACTTCAGACAGTCTGCAAAACCTTTACAAAAAACTGATAATATTCTATACTAAGAATAATCATGTGTTTAAGGATTTATCTGTGGATAAGTCTGGATTTGATGTATATACGTTACTTACCACTAGTTTTAAGGATGATTTAACCAAACAGGAATTGAAAATACTCCAAGACGCTAGTTGGTTGGCAGACACAGATTACCATGCTCTGTCTGAAACAGATTTGCAAGTAGAGTTGAGGCAGTTAATAAAACTGTTACAGACAAAATATTGGCAGAGTCAGGTCGCTAATTTAAAGCAAAAATTACAGCAAGCTGAAGCTCAACAGGATGCTGACCAAGTGAGTCGGATCTATGAGCAGTTAAGTCAATTGTTACATCAGAAAGTATAATATATTGCTAGTTAATGCCCAGAAAAAAAAGCGTCGGTCAGAGTAAAACAGTTAAGAAAAAGACAGCTGTTGCTCGCCGCAAATCCAGTGTAAAACGGGCAAAGAAAAAAACTACTCGGAAGACAACTAGTTCTAAACCCCAAAAAACTCAGTCAGTTTCTAGAAAAAAGTCCACGTCTAAATCTAAAAAGGCGACAGGTAAACGGACCACTAGAAAGACTACCCTTCAGAGAACTAGAAAAACCAAAACTCCGAGAGTTAAAATAAGTCCAGACCAAGAAGCGATTGTAACCTTAATTCGAAAGGGTAGATCGCGTGGTTTTGTGACGGAACAAGAAATACTCTTGGCTCTACCTGAAATAGAAGAGTATGTTTTAGACTACGAAGCTTTGTTGGAATCTTTAGACAGATTAAGTGTTAATGTGGTGGAAACAGGTGGTTTCTTGGGCCAATTTAAGTCGGCTTTGGATCGTCAAGAACAAGCTCAAGCACCTAAAGTTAAAGGAAAAAGCATTAAGGAAAAGACCATTTCTCCGGTTAGTGGCATGCTGTCCTCTGTTAATTTGGGGGATATTTCCGCTGATTCCATTCAAATGTATTTGAGGGAAATTGGACAAGTGCCACTGTTGAGCTCAGAAGAAGAAGTTTCGCTGGCTAAGAGAATTGAAAGGGGAGATATTGAAGCAAGACAGCAGTTAATACGGGCTAATTTAAGGTTGGTTGTTTCAATTGCCAAAAGATTTACCGGTAAATCATTGTCTTTATTGGATCTCATCCAGGAAGGAAATATTGGACTGTTTAGAGCGGTGGATAAGTTTGACTACCGTAAGGGGTATAAGTTTTCCACGTATGCCACTTGGTGGATTAGGCAGGCGATTTCCCGGTCTTTAGCCGATCAGTCTCGGACAATTCGGATTCCGGTCCATATGGTGGAAAATATTAACAAATTCCAACAGGTCGAGAGAAGGTTGGTTCAGGATTTGGGTCGGGAACCTATGCCAGAGGAGATTGCGGCTGAAATGGGAGAGGATCTGGACCGTATTAATCATATTATTAAGATTTCACAGGAAACGATTTCTTTGGGCACTCCGGTTGGAGATGACAGCGATGATTCGATTCTGGAAGATTTCATTGAAGACCGGAAAACCATTACGCCCGACAGAACAGCGGCTTTGCAAATATTAAGAGATTATGTGAATGAAGTGATTGCTGAATTAACGCCTCGTGAGCAGAAAGTGTTGGAGATGAGATTCGGGTTAAGAGATGGTGTAGCGCACACTCTGGAAGAAGTGGGTCGCGAATTTGATGTCACGCGTGAGAGAATCAGGCAGATTGAAGCAAAAGCCCTGGAGAAAATCGAGAAATTCAAAGGCGTGGAAAAATTGAGAGATTTTTAATTATTGTTTAATTATAGCTAAATAATTAGGCTGTTGCTGTTTGTTTAACATTGACAAGGTTGAGATTATTTGCTAAAATTGGATAGTGAATCATGAAGATGATTTTTTTTATTGAATCTTCCGCGATAGCTCAATGGTAGAGCAACCGGCTGTTAACCGGTAGGCTACTGGTTCGAGTCCAGTTCGCGGAGCATTACAGAAATCCCTGCAAAGGGATTTTTATATTTGGTTAAAATCTCCAATTTATGGTATAATTATACTATCCATAACTGTGGATAGGTGATATTTTTATTAAACTTCTACAATTGTCTAAACCCCACTAAACAAGCAGATTAATTTGGTTGTTTGGTTTGAAATAGATATTATGCCCGCCAATTTTTTAAACAAACATTTAGATGTAAAAGTGTTGCAATACTTGGATATTATTAGCGCTATTGTGGTGGTTATTAACACGCGCGGTCAAGTTGCGTACATCAACAAACTGGGAGCTAAAGCCATGGGCTATACACCTCAGGAAATGATTGGCCAGGATTGGGTAGTCAATTTTTTACCCAAGGATATCCAGGCGGAAGTAAAGCAGTTGTCCCAAAAAATGCTGAAGGGAAAGATCAAGGTTGTGGAGCATTTTGAAAACCCAATTGTAACCAAAACCGGTCAGCAGCGTATCATTGCTTGGAGCGGTCAGATTCTAAAAGATGACCAGGGTAAGATTACCGGACATATGAGTACCGGCATAGACATTACAGATTTAAAGGAATCTCAACATCTTTTTCAGACAATTGTGGAACACAGTCATGATGCCATTATGGTCACACAAATGAATGGTGTAGTCAGTTATCTAAGTCCATCGGCCAAAAGAGTGCTGGGTCATGACCCTAAGCGAATAGTCGGTATAGATCCGGATATTATTGATCCTCAAGACAAGGATAAGGTGGCTCAAGCTTTCCAGAGTGCCCTGCAGGGTCAGTCTGGCTCACAGCTGGAATACCGGATTGTCACTGATCAGGGACAGTCTAAATGGATTTCTCATTCTTGGTCACCCATTATATCGCAAGGTAAAATTAAAGAGATTGTGAGTATTATCTCTGATATTGATGAAACTAAACGCCGGACTGAACAGGAAGCGCAGAGAAAGGATCAGTTAATTGATGCACTTAGAAAATATGAGATCATGTTTAATATCAACCGAGACATTATTATCCAATTGGATCCCAAGGGCAAGATTTTAGACATTAACAACCGAGTAGAGGATTATGGCTATGCCAAATCTGATTTTATTGGAAAAAGCACTTTTAAGCTGGCCGGTGTTATTCCCAAGAAATGGTGGCCGAAAATCGTTCAAGTGTATGCACAGCGAATGAAAAAAGCAGAGGTGGAGAATTACGAGATACAGATTAAGGATAAGCAGGGTAGTTTGTATGATGTGGAAATCAGCCCGGTTTCCATTCGAAATGACCAAGGCAAGGTTATTGGTGCCTTTGTCAGTCTACACGACATAACTCAGTTGAAAAAAAGTCAGCAAGAATTGAAAGATAAAATCAAGGATTTGGAAAGATTGAATGAACTGATGGTGGGTCGGGAATTAAAAATGGCTGAGTTAAAAAAGAAATTAAAGCAGTATGAATAATCCAAAAATATGACCAATATTTTAATTGTTAGTTTGGGAGTTGTTTGTTTTATAATCACCATTGCCAGTTATCCCAAACTGTTGAAACTGATGACGAATGTCAATCTGAAATCAGCCTGGCTGGTCATGTTGGGTTTTGTTATCAGTTTTACTCTGGGATATGCCTTGTTCATTTATCTCTTATTATTTGAACTCACGATCGAAAATATTGATCTATTGGAAACCATAGTGAGTTTAATCTTTTTTTTAGGTGCTGTCTTTGTGGTTTTGTCTACCCAGATTTTAATGTTGACCATCGAGAAGTTCAATAATTTGAATCAGGATTGTCAGCAGGTTAACGACAAGCTGGAAAAATTGAAAGATAGTTTAGATCAGAAGGTCAGAGAGAGAACAGCTCAATTGGAGAGAATCAGCAGTGCAACCATTAATCGGGAATCCAAAATGCTCAAGCTAAAAAAGGAATTGGACAGTATTAAGAAAAAATTGAATGATTAGCTTACTGTTAAACTTTTATTTTGTATCTGAACTGCTGTATGTGGTAGTGATTTTGGTGTTATTGTTATTACTTCTGCTGCAGTCGAAAAAAGATCAAAAAGCCTATTCTCTGGGTTGGTTAATGTACTTTGCGGTTATGTGGATGGGTCTTGATTTGATCAATTTGTTTTTTTCCGGACTAGACGTCAGTCTGCTGATATGGAAATTGATTCTCTTCTTTGGTTTGGCTATGGCCGTGTTTGCTTTGCGATTTATCGTCATTTATCTGTATAACCGGATCGGGTGGTATTGGGACTTGCTGTTTTTCTGCGTGCTTGCTGTTTTTTTTGGTGTCATTACCTTTACAGATCTTTTCATGATTGGGGTTAAGCCACTGGAGTACTTTGGACAATCTAATTTCATAGTCGGCCCCTATTACTGGTTGTCTGCTTTGATTATCGTGCTGTCGGTTGTGATTGGCATTGTTTTGCTGGTAATTCGGTATTTTACAGAACAGAATCCTCAAGAGAAAAAAGATACCCGCAGCCTGTTACTGTCTTTCATTATGATCTTGGCGATAGCACCGGTGACCAATTTGTTGATGCCCATGATGGGTATGGGTGGTTTCCGACTGGCGAATGTCGCTGTGACTGTTATCATTATTGTTTTTTTCTATATTATTTACCGACGCAATGCTTTGGGAATTGTTCTAAACAGAATTAAAATTAGAACCAAGATTTACTTAATATCTTTGATCCAGTTTATGCTCTTTACGCTGTGTCTGATCGTGATTATCGGCAGCGTATCGATCGGCCAGTTGGAACAAGAAATCGCCAATCATTTGGAATCGATCGCTTCAGCCAGAGCCAGTCATATTCAAACCTATTTTAATCAGAATTTGGATCGTTTACGTCTCATTACCAGTCGCACCCAGTTGAGAATGTTAGTTCGAGAGTATCAAAGCGAGCCTAGCTATGAAACTCAACAGCAGATGAATCGAATTTTGCAAGATGCGATTATTCCGGTTCAAGAGCTGAGGTTCATCTCCATTGTTGATATAAACGGCCGGATCATCGCTTCGACCGATGAATCCATGTTGGGCCAGAATGTAAGTCAAGATCATTATTTTATCCATGGCCTTAAAGATGAACATGTTTCCTTTGAAAAACATATTGGCCATAATCATCATGACCTGTATTTTGCAGGACCTTTGACCTTAAATGATGAACTGATTGGCATAGGCGTATCTGCCATCGGACCTTTTGAGCTGTCAGACATTATTCGAGATCGGACCGGTTTGGGACAGACCGGTGAAGTCATGCTCGCTTTTCAAGACTTGGCCGGTAATTGTATTTTTCCCCTTGAGCGGCGTTTTGAGAGCCAAGCTTTGGAACCCGCTTGTATAGATGATCAGGATACAGCCATGGGCCGAGCTTTAAATCAAGAAGAGACGTTGTTGTTGGATCAGCAAGATTACCGGGGACAGACTGTGATTGCCGTCACCAGGTACATACCCGGCATTGATCTGGGACTGGTGGCTAAGATTGATCGAGATGAAGCCTTGTCCGCTGTCTACAGTCTGGCTCTAATCTTGTTGCTGGCGGGTGTTAGTTTTTCTGCATTGTATTTTGTGGTGAACTATTTCATTGCCCGCTTCATTTCCCAGCCCATTGAAAATTTGAGAAAGGGTGCTCAAGAATTTGAAAAAGGCAATTATAACTTCCAGATAGACACAATTTCGCAAGATGAAGTCGGAGATTTGGGTCGTTCTTTCATTCAATTGATTGAATCAATCCGGAAATCTCGTTCTGAGGTTGAGAAGAAGGTGGCTAAACAAACCAAAGAGATTGTGGCCTCCAACAAGAGGATGGCTTCTCAGCAGGAGGCGGTTTTAAATATTCTGGAGGATATTGAAGAAGAAAAAGACAGAACAGAGCAAGAAAAGGACAAAGCAAATACGATTTTGCAAGGTATTGGTGACGGAGTGATGGTGATTGATAATGATCTGAGAATTACCCTGTTCAATAAAATGGCGTCTGAGATTTCCGGTTATTCTGCCAAAGAGGTTTTAAACAAAAAATACAATCAGTTCATTAAATTTGTAGATGAGAAGAATAAGAAGTCAAATGACGATTATATTAAAGAGGCCATGGCTACCAACAGTATTATGGAGATGCCGGATGATACTCTGTTGATCAAAAAAGACGGTAGTTTCGTACCGGTTAATGATTCAGCCGCTGCCCTATCTGACCGGGAAGGACATAGTATCGGTTGTGTGATTGTATTTAGAGATGTAACCAAAGAGAGAGAAGTCGACAAAATGAAGACAGAGTTTGTGTCGCTGGCTTCCCATCAGTTAAGAACTCCGCTGTCAGCCATTAAGTGGTTTTTGGAAATGCTTTTGGAGGGTGATGCCGGCAGAATTACCAAAAACCAGAAGAATTACTTACAGCAGGCTTTTGACAGTAATGAAAGGATGATTTCTTTGGTTAATGACTTGTTAAATATCTCCCGAATTGAATCCGGCCGGTTGTCACTGGTGCCCAAGCCTACGGATTTAATTGAATTGTCTCAAACTGTGATTGATGAATTAATGCCTTCCATCCGAGCCCATAACCAGATTTTTAAGTTCATTAAGCCTAAAAAATTGCCTAAAATTAAGCTGGATACCAATTTAATCGGGCAGGTTATTGCCAACTTGCTGTCAAATGCGATAAAATATACACATAGACAAGGTGAGATAGTTTTAAAGATTGAACGGAAAGACGGCCAAGTGGCGATTTCGGTTAAAGATCAGGGAGTGGGCATTCCCCAGAACCAGCAGAGTAAAGTTTTCCAAAAGTTCTTCAGAGCGGATAATGTCGTCACTTTGGAAACCGAAGGTTCCGGATTGGGTTTGTATGTAGCTAAAAAGGTAGTTGAAGCATCAGGCGGACATATTGGATTTGTGTCTCAGGAGGGTAAGGGCTCCACTTTTACCTTTACTTTGCCGCTGTCTGGCAGTAAAGCCATCAAAGGTGAGAAATCTTTGGAAAAAATCAAGTTTAAATAAATCATAATCATTTAACATATGAAAAAACACAAGATTTTGGTGGTTGAAGATGAAAAGACTTTGGCTCAAGCCTTGCTGGACAAACTGACGCGAGCCGGTTTTGATGTCATGGCTGCCTATAACGGTGAGGAGGGATTAAGTAAAGTTAAGTCCGAGAAGCCGGATTTGGTTTTGTTGGATATTGTCATGCCGGTTATGGATGGTTTGACCATGCTGACGGAATTGAGAAAAACCTCTCAAGTACCGGTCATCATTTTGACCAATTTGTCTTCCGAAGAAAGTTTAAGCGATGCCATGAGTGGCGGCAGTTATGAGTACTTAGTCAAATCCAATTATTCCTTAGATGAAGTGATTGAACGCATAAATAATACTTTAAACAAGTAGCATGACTAAAGTTTTGGTGGTTGAGGATGATAAATTCCTGTTGGCTGCCTATTCTGCAAAACTTAAGAATTCCGGCTTTGAAACGATTTTAGCGGTCGACGGTGAAGAAGCTATGACCAAAGTTCAAGCTGAAAAACCAGATATTATTCTGCTGGATTTGGTGTTGCCCAAAAAAGACGGTTTTGATGTCTTATTTGACATTAAGCAAAATCCAGATACCAAGAGTATCCCGGTGATTATTTTGTCAAATTTGGGCCAGGAAGAAGATGTAGCCAAGGGTAAGAAACTGGGTGCGACTCACTATCTGGTTAAATCCAATATTGCCATTAAAGATGTGGTGGCAAAAATTAAAGAAGTTCTAGCATAGTTATGACTTTATCCAGTTCCAAACTCAAATCTTTGTTGGTTGAGTCGGGTATTCTAACGCCGGCTGATTTTAAAAAAGCCGAGCAGTTGGCTAAATCACAAAAGAAAACTCTAGCTTCAGCTTTAGTCGAGTTGGAATTGATCAAAGACGAACAACTGGGACAGTTAACGGCAGAAGAATGGGAAGTGCCATTTTTTAGCTCCAAGCGAGAAAAAATCGATGAAGAAGTTTTAAATCTGATTCCGGAGATTATGGCTCGCAGTCAAAAAGTCATTGCTTTTGACAGGACTCCTGACGCGGTTAAGGTCGCTATGGTTGATCCGGCTGATTTGGAAACCAAGCATATGATTGAAAAAAGGGTGGGTCAGGATATTGTTGTGCATTACATTACACCCTTGGATTTGGAAGAAGCTTTAACTACCTACAAGGCGGATTTAAGACAAGAGTTTCAGACGATTTTGGAAGAATTGAAAGACGAGTCATTGAGCCGAGAACAAAGAGACGGGATTGTGGTTAAAATGGTTGATGTGTTAATCGCCTATGGCTACCAAAACAGATCTTCTGATGTCCATATTGAACCCTATGCCAAAAAAATCGTGGTTCGGTTCCGAATTGACGGTATCATGCATGATGTTTTGGATATTCCCAAGCAGTTAAGCGAATATATTTTAACCAGAATTAAAATACTGGCAAAGTTAAGAACAGACGAGCATCGGGCGGCTCAAGACGGTAAGTTTCGTTTCGATACCGGCAAAGAGAAAATAGATATTCGTGTTTCCATTGTACCTGTGACTCAAGGTGAGAACGTAGTCATGCGTTTGCTGTCTTCCAGGGCCAGACAGTTTAATTTGCCTGATTTGGGCTTTTCCGACCGAGACTACAAATTGCTGTCCCAAGCGATTAAAAATCCGCATGGCATGGTGCTGGTAACCGGACCGACCGGTTCCGGTAAAACCACCACCTTGTATGCCATTTTAAAGATTTTAAATAAAAGGGAAGTTCATGTTTCCACCATTGAAGATCCGGTTGAATACGATATTGAAGGCGTGAGTCAGATTCAGGTTAATTCCAGAACCAATTTATCTTTTGCCAAAGGTTTAAGATCCATTGTACGTCAAGATCCGGATATTATCATGGTCGGTGAAATCAGAGATAAGGAAACAGCCAATATTGCGGTTAACGCCGCCATGACCGGTCATTTGGTTTTGTCGACTTTGCACGCCAATGATACGGCCACTACCTTGCCCAGATTACTGGATATGGAAATCGAGCCTTTTTTGGTTTCTTCCACCGTCAATATTATTATTGCTCAAAGATTGGTTAGAAAGATTTGTCAAAACTGTCGGGTGTCATACAGCTTTAAGGAGCATGCCAAGGAACTGACAGCTCATCGTCAGCATATAGAGAAAATATTCCAGGCGAGTGGTAAAAAGATAGAGTCAATTAGATTATACAAAGGTAAGGGTTGTAAGATTTGCGGTGGCACCGGCTATGTCGGCCGGATTGGTATTTTTGAAATCATGTTAATGAATGAAGAAATCAAAGAAATGGTCATGAAAAATGCTTCTTCCAACGAGATTATGGCTGTAGCAAAAGCCGAAGGCATGGTAACCATGTTTGAAGATGGTTTACTGAAAGTTAAACAGGGTTTGACGACCATTGAAGAAGTATTGCGGGTGGTTAAAACAGAATAAACATATATTATGGCAGGTGGCAAAAGCATGTTTTCCGCAGATATTTCTATCGGCGGAGTTAATTTAACTCAAAAGGCGTTGTTTGCCAAACATTTGGCAGTCATGCTTCGGTCCGGACTGACCATTACCGAAGCTTTGGGTATTGCGGCAGATTCTTCGACCGGTAAAATGAAGCGAGTCTCGGCCAATCTGCTTAAGTCTGTGGAAGCCGGCAATCCCTTATCTGAAGCCATGCAAAGATTCCCCAAGGTTTTTTCCGGTTTGTTTGTATCTGCTGTGTATTCGGGTGAAGAATCCGGTACTTTGGAGGAAAATTTGGAAAACATAGCGGAACAGTTGGAGAAGCAAAAAGAGCTCAGTGGCAAGATCAAGGGTGCGATGCTGTATCCCATTGTTGTCTTAGTGGCTGCCTTTATATTGGGCATGGCCATGGCTTTCTTGGTTTTACCCAAAATTGTGCCTTTGTTTGAAGGCTTGAGAGTGGAACTGCCTTTTACAACCAAAGCTTTAATTTGGTTTGCTAAAATTGTGCAAGAACAGGGCTTATGGTTGTTTGGCGGTATTATAGTCGGAGTCATCTTTTTAATCTGGTTATTTCGTCAAAAGTTTACCCGTCCCATTTCTCATGGCTTAGCTCTGCGCTTTCCGGTGGTAAAAAGCATCACTCGCAATGCTAATTTATCTGAATTCTGCCGAACTTTGGGCACCTTGCTCAAATCCGGTCTCAATATTGATGAAGCCCTGAGGATAACCGGAGAAAGCTTGAACAATTACCATTACAAACGAGCAATTAAAAGCGTTACCGGTAGGGTGTCTAAGGGGACAAAGCTGTCAGATAATCTAAAAGCGCATGGTGATTTATTTCCCAAACTGGTCACGAGAATGATTAGGGTGGGTGAAGAATCCGGCAAATTGGATGAAACTTTAACCTATTTGGCCGATTTTTATGACACGGAAGTGGAAATTGCCACCAAAACCCTGTCCACTGCCATTGAACCTATATTGTTGATTGTGATTGGTTTAATCGTTGGTTTTTTAGCTTTGTCTATTATTACCCCTATTTACCAAATCACCGGCAGTGTTAAACGTTAAAGATATGGCTAAAGGCTTTTCCATGGTCGAACTCTTAATTGTAATCGGTATTCTACTGATTATTTTTTTAGCTGCCATCCCGGTGTATGGTAATTTTCAAGCGTTGGCCCAATTAAACAATACCACCAGCCAAATGGTGCAGAATATTAGAACCGCTAAGGGTTTGGCTGGGGTGAGATATAATAATTCTAGGCACGGAGTTAAGTTTTTCAACAACAGTTATACCGTGTATCAAGGAGCAACCTATGCCGGTAGAGATACGGATTATGACAGAGTTTTTGATTTGGATGATGTTTTTAATCTGACCACTACTCTGGCTTCGGATGAGGTTAATTTTAGAAGAGGATCGGGTTTGCCGGACAATACCGGTACCATAACTCTAGTGCATGATGTAGAAGGTACTAAACAGATTACGATCAATGAATGGGGACTGATAGAAGAATAGGAGTTGGGTGTTTAGAAATTAAGCCATTTAGTTTCTAAATCCTGACTCTTAATTCACAACTGCGGATGAGATTTTCAGTTTTTAACAGGTTAGTTAAAAACCACAATGGACAAGGTTTGTTGGAGGTTATTTTGGCTTTGGCCATTTTTTCTTTTATTGCAGCTGCGATGATGAGCATGGCTCTCGGCGGATTTCAAGCATTGGAAAGAGGAGGAGAACAAACAGAAGCTGAAGCTTTGGCTCAAGAAGGACTGGAGGCGGTCAAGGCCATTCAAGAAAGAGCCTGGAATGAAATGGAGTATGGAGTCAGTGCCGTCTCCAATGTTTCTTCCCAGTGGGAGTTTGTGGGAGAAGGTACGACTGAAAATATTGGTCAGTTTACCCGAACCATTACCATCGCTGATGTCTGTCGTGACGCTTCAGATAATATTGACACCTGCCCCAGCAATTATACGGATGAACATACCAAAAGAGTGATTGTGGAAGTGACTTGGGATACTCTTCAAGGCAATATCAATACTGTGCGGCAAGAAGGCTATCTTACCAATTGGGATTCTACAGACTGGACTCAAACCGATTGGGTGGGTGGAGACGGACAATCTATTTGGAGCGATACCACTCAGTATGACACCGGTAGTAATGTGGATGATACAATTGCCGGTCAAATTTCTTTGGCTGCTATTTTAGGTGATGGCTGCGGTTTAAAAGTATGGCCTTTTACGACTGCCGGCAATTATACGTACGATAGTCAAGACATTGAAGTAACCGGAGGCAATGCTCAATTGGTTGGAACCGTTGTGAGTGGTTCAATACAGGATTCAGGTTTTAATAATACCTCAGACACTGATTACAATTGGCCTTTTACGACTGCCGGCAATTATACTTATGATTCAAACAAAATAACCGTAACCGGTGGAGCGGCACAGTTGTATGAAATTTCTGAAGTATGCCAAGGTACACCGGATCCTTGTGCGGGCATTGGAGTGCAGGGTACTTGTACTTCTCAGGGGGGTTGTTCTTGGGATCCGGCGGATTGTTCCGGATCTCCAACTGCCTGCGGCAGTTTGCCGGAAGGGGATTGTTCAGCCTGTGGCTGTTCTTTAGTGCCTGGTAATTGTAGCAACAATGGTGCATGTGGAGATAATGGCGCTGAAGGAGCTTGCACTAATTGCAGTTGTGCCACTTGCAGTTGGGATGCCACTAGTTGTCCTTATGTGGAAGCTTGGGATGGACAGAAATGGGTTAAGGAACATGAAGCTTTTCCTTATGCAGTATTTAAATCTGTTGTTAACACAACATATGATTCTCTACCAAGTTTAGCGTGTATTGATGGACACGCTAGGGTTAGGATTTATGAGAGTTTGCCAGAAATAACATATTTACAATATTTTCAAGTCTTCGCTGCCAAACAAACAGGTGGTTATATTAAACCTGATGTTGAGGGTAGACCTAGGGTTATGAATAATTGGAATAGTCCAGATTTTTGTATTACCTCCTTGGGTCAGTCAGGTCAAGATTGTTTAAATATAATCAAGGATCATGATGAAGAATTTTTTGAACCAGAAATAGATAAATCTAAAATAGACGAATGGATTGAGATGGAATTTAGAGATGTGAAAAACGATGAAGCTAAGCTGTACTTGGTAGCTAGAAACCAGCAATTGATAGCTATTTATTATCAGTACATAGCTCATATTTTGGGTCGTAAGCAGGCAGATCTTTTTTCTGAGGTTTCAGCTTGGCCGGGTTTCTATCAGTTGACGAATAATTGGTGGACCAATAGTCTTAAGGTTCAGGTTGAAGTTTGGGATGGCAGTAATTGGCAAAGACAAGGAGTAATATCTGCTGGTTTTCATATGCCGGGTAGTGGAGCTGATGATTTCTTAGTTAGTTTAAAGAAGTTAGATGATTCAAACAATTTAAAGGTTAGAATTCGTTTTATGTCTGGTGCCTACGGAATTGATTATATTGCTCTAGATGATAGTCTTGATCAAGAACTAGATATCAAAGCAGTCAATCCTAAAGAAATATATGTTAATGGAAAATTATCTGATGATTATTTGGTTTCTATTGGATATAATGAATATGTTGAATTGGTTTATGATTGCAATCTTGATGAAGATTATTATTTTGGTATTGGTGGTTATTATAATATAGATTTTTATGATTCTAGTCGTCAAAAAGATCCGATTTCTGCCTGGTCTGAATTAATGGATTTATTTACAGGTGGAAAAAAATACTTAATACGTACCGCAGTTGATAAAGGTTTGTATAAAAAAGATAATTGTAATCAAAACTATACCACTGCTGAATTGGCTGCTCAGGCTCAGTTAAGTCCCATTGCATACGTCATATATTTTGAAATACTGTTAATTCTGGTTTCAGGTATACTATTTATCGTTGGATATGATAGAAGAAGGTTAGTTATTGGATTTACCATTGGCACGACAATTACCATTGTTTTGTTATATGGTTTTACAGTTGTTATTGCCGGCGGAACATGTGGTGGCACCTTAAATTGTTCCGGGTGTAATGAAACAGCTTGTAATTTATGTGCGACATGTACCTGGAATGCAGGATCATGTAGTGGAACACCAAGTGTTTGTACTACGCATAGCACAGAAGATCAGTGCTCAGATTGCGGATGTTCATGGGATGAGGCCAATTGTTTTGGTACTTCAAGTGTTTGTTCAACGTACGCAACTGAAGGCAACTGTAACGGACAGCAAGGCTGTATTTGGTCTGGTGAGTATGCGACCACTTCTCCAAGCATATATCCAACTAGCTCATATTCTGCCCCCGGTGTTTTTAGCTGGGACAGTTTTTCGGCAACAACCACCGTTAGCGGTTCTCCATTTGTGGATGATGAATCTTCAGAATTTAATGGTGCCAAGAGCAACACTCAGTATGACTCTGCCAATTATTGGTTGGAATTAACATCTGCGGGTCAAACTGCCGGCAGCGGTACCTATACTTCACCCATCCGCAATGTCGGAGCCAATGCATCATGGGATAGTATCGCTTGGATTCCCACCATGCCTTTTGGTAAAGAACTGCCCAATGGCGGTTCGGCTGAAACAGCCTATTTAATGGGTAACGTTGATATGTCAGACAATGTACTCCTTTTGCATCTGAGTGCCACTTCCACTTCTATTATTGATTGGTCAGGCAATGGCTATAATGGAACATACAATGGAGCCTTAACTGGTCAGACTGGAAAATTGAATGGTGCTTTAGGCTTTGACGGTACAGATGATATTGTGACTTTTACGTATAATTTGAATAGTACCTTGGGTGGTACTGCCTCACTTGCATTCTGGATTAATACCACAGACACCGGTAATAACAATGTTGCTGATGCTCCGGCAGTGACCGGTGTTGAAGAGTCGGGTGGAGATGATGATGTTTTTTGGGGTTCTTTAAATGCTTCCGGTAAGTTTGTTATTCAGGCAGGTAATACAGCCGGTGCAGTTAGTAGTACGACTATTAATGACGGCAGTTGGCATCACGTTGTTATGACCAGAAACTCCACCACGGGAGAGGTTAAAATATATGTTGATGGTGTTTTAGAAGATACGGCTATCTCAGATTTGGGAGTCAAGGGCAATGCGTTCTATACGATTGGCCGTTTAACCGATACCGGATTTCCAGCTAATCATTACTATTTACAAGGCACTTTAGATGAACTGGCCATCTTTGATACTGTGATTGATGAGGATATGGTAATGGAATTATATAAACGAGGAGCCTTGAGAATTAAGTATCAGGTAAAGTCATGTAATGATAGCGGTTGTGTCGGAGAGTCTTTTATTGGACCTGATGGTACGACCGGTGATTATTACGATGAAACAGATAATACTACCAATGGGTTGCCAAGTCTAACTTTAACCAATGTGTCAGATAATCCATACTTTCAATACCGAGCGACTTTGGAAACGGACGATACTGCTTTAACTCCAGAGCTCAGAAGTTTTACGACTAACTATACCGGAGGAGGTTTAGCTAATGTCACTTATCAGTTATCAGATGATGATGGCACTACTTGGTACTATTGGGGTGGCTCATCTTGGGATGTAGCCGGAGCGTCCAATTCAAGCACAGAAGCTACAGTTGATGCTAACATTAGTGACTTTAGTACCAGTACGGAACAAATTAAATTTAAAGCCTTTCTAAACAGTGAAGGCACTCAGAATGTTGAACTGGATAATGTCTTCCTAGGCTTTACTCCCGGTGGCTCACCTTGGACATATAGTGACTGGGATGCCGGTGGTGGAGAAGTTAATCCGGATGGAACAATAGATGCCAGCGGAGGCAATCCGGGTTCGTTTGCCAAAATAACCGTTCCCAATGGTCAAAATGATGAATTGGGTGGCTATTTTGAACAAGCTTTTACCACCACGGTAGATAATCCTTCCGGTACCGTTGATTTTGACTATAAGATGATTGCTTTTAATGCCACGGCTAATGTGTCGCAAATTAGAATATTTGTAGATACTTCATCTGGTGCACCAACTAATCAGGTAGGTAGTTCAATAGATGTGACTAGTGCTGGAAACTGGACAAGTGCCTCTCAAATAGATATTTCTTCTGACTTGGGAACTGCAGGAACATACTATTTAAAAGTTGCCTATTGGGTTGAAACTCCAGGCGGTGGCGGAGGTGGTCCTTTTGTGGTTGGTTTTGACAATGTGGATTTAAACTGGACTTTAACTACATATCCGGATGATGAACCAACGATACAGCCAACCGAATCGTATGAGGGTCCTGGTGTTAATTTCTGGTCATCTTTCTCTGAAACTGCCACCAAAGGAACAGGGGAAATCTACTACCAACTTTCAGATGACGATGGTTCCAATTGGTATTATTGGGGTGGTTCTTCATGGGTCAGTGCCGGAGCTTCGAACTATAACACGGCTAGCGTAATTAATTCCAATATTGGCACTTTTAGCACTTCAACCGAAACTATTTTATTTAAAGCTTTCTTAGACAGCGATGGCACACAACAAGTTCAATTGGATCAGGTTGCCATCTATTGTTCCAAATTATATGATTGGCCTTTTTCTACGCCGGGAGATTATACCTATGATGACCAGAAGATAGAGGTAACCGGTGGTCAAGCTCAATTGGTTGAGTCTGGAGGATATGTTATTAGATCGACTGAGTACGCAATAACAGACTATACTGGTGTTACAGGAGAAATTACACTGACCAATGATTTATCCTCCAATTATTTTGTTATGGTTAAAGGTAGTGATGGTGATGGTACTGATACTGGTAATAGGGGTCCAGATGAAAACTATTTTGCTTTAACTTCAGATCCGTTTGGCACCGGAGATTTAGCTGTCACAGGAGAAAATAATACACTAGGCTTCACTCGCGGAGGTAATGTAGACGGCTGGACCGGTGTGATTACAGTCGTGGAGTGTTTAAATAATTGTTCATCAGATGGTTTTGAACTGTTAGATGTGGCCAGGGTGACCCACAGTGGAACAACTTTAACCGGTACAGACACTTTTACTAGCGGTTGGGGATCGGATATAGACCAGGTCATGTTATTTGGCGGATATGATGGAGCAGGCTGTAATACCGCAGATACAGATAATTCAGATCATAAGGTCTGTCATGCTCGCATTTGGCCGTCAGGAACTAACACTATTAATTGGCAGAGAAACGATACGGATGTCAGCAGCATGACAACTGCCTATTCAACTGTTATGGCTTTAAAGTGGGGTAGTAATTGGACAGTTCAAAGAGTCACAGTTTCCGGCAGTGCCGGTGGTGCTGGTGCTAATGCCACCGGTGAGTACAATACTGCTACAATTAATTCTGTAGCTAGAGATAATACCTGGGTATGGGGAACTGGTTGGACTAATGACCAGGGTATTGGCGATGCGTCCGAGGGTACCTTAATCACTCTTGGTGATGGAGTTAATCAAAATACCAATGAAACCAGTGTTGCAGTTGGTCAGGAGTATTCAGATACCAGAGAATTTGAAGTTTATGCTTTGACCCATGATGATATTTCTGTGGATTATCGGTTTAAAGCAGATGGCAATGGTGCAGATTTAACTTATGATCAAACTGTTGATACAGCTGCCAGTTCTACAGCTAGAATGGCTTTGGGGTATAATACCTGTAATGGTACTGGTGATGCTTATCCTCGTCCCATTTTTTCAGCCAGATATACTTCAAATACCAATATTCAACTACTCAGAAATCGTTGGAATCAAGCTTTTGTGGCCTGGACCCAGAGTATTGATTTCTCCGGTATTAATAAGCCAATTACCTATCCCTCGGATGATCCGACCATCCAACCCAGTGCTTTCTATAATCTAGGAGGTGTAAGTGAGTTAACTGCTTTTGAGGAAACAGCCAATAAAGATGGGGGAGAGATATATTATCAGTTATCCAATAATAACGGAGCCACCTGGTTATACTGGGGAGGATCAAATTGGACCACAGCTGGGGCTTCAGACTATAATACAGCCAGTGTGGTCAATACTAATATTGGAAGTTTTCCCACTTCAACCACTCAATTCCTATTCAAAGCTTTCTTGAGTGGTAATGGTTCTCAACAAGTGGCTTTAGATAATGTTAGAATCTTTTGGGGTGAAGATGCCGGAGGTGGAGGTTCAGTCGGTTATGAGACCAGTGGTTTTTTGGTGTCTTCAGCCTTGGACATGGGAGACGCATCTCCGGTGCAAGTCATTGAATGGAGCGAAGACAGACCGGCTGATACTGAAATCAAGCTACAAGTTAGAACTGCACCGGACAGTGGTGGCAGTCCCGGTACTTGGACAGATTGGTTTGGAGAAACAGGATCTGGTACTTTTTTTACAACCACCAGTCCTACCTTAATACCAACCACCATTAATGCTAACCAGTGGTTGCAGTACAGAGCCGAATTAAGTGGAGATGGCACGGTAACTCCTGTGTTATATGATATAAATCTTAATTACAAATAATGAATAAAGGCTTTACTTTAGTTGAATTAATCATTTACATTGCCATTATTGGTCTCATGGTGGTGTCTTTTGCTACTTTTAGCATTGCCATCTCAGATTCAAGAGAAAAGTCATATGTCGTGTCAGAAGTCCATCACAATTTAAGGGATCCGTTTACCTTAATGACTAAGAGAGCCAGGTTTGCCAGTAGCGTAGTTACACCAACAGCCGGTAATTCTTCTACCACTCTGGAGTTAGACATGCCGGGAGCCAGTCCTAATTTAACCTTTAAAGTCATTGATGATATCTTAACTGTGCAAGAAGGAGTCGGTACACCCGTCGCTGTGACCAGTGACGAGGTTCAAGTCACTGAGTTAGCTTTTACCAATTATGCCAGTCCCGGCTTAAGATCCAATTTAAAAATCGAGTATACGGTTGAATATGCTCATGAAGATGGAGATCCCATCTATACTTATGACAAAAGCATTGAAACCACAGTCAGAGTTAGAAAATAATATGAATATTTTAAACAATCAAAAGGGAATAGCGGCTTTTCTGGTGATTGTGATGATTTCGGCCGTAGCTTTAATTATGGCATATTCAGCAGCTATCTTAGGTTTGGGTGAAATTGAAATGGGTTTTGACTCGCAACAAGGCGGACAGGCTTTTGCCCTTGCCGATGGTTGTATTGAAGAAGCCATGCGCAGATTGAGATTGGACACTGATTACACAGGCAGTTCTTTGAGTTTTGGAGCCAATTCCTGTATAATTAGTGTAACCGGAGCTGGCAGTAATCGTACTATATATACTACCAGTACTGTTGGTGAATATTATAAAAAGATTGAAGCTCAAGTTTCTTTTACAGACAGTCCGACAACTGGTGTAGTTTTAAGTTTAGACAGTTGGGAAGAAAGCGATCAATAGCAGACATGTTACAATACGGCCAACAATCTGTAGGTATCGATATTTCAGATCAAACCATTGAGGTGGCTGAAATTCTTAGTGGTTTTCGCAAAAAAATCACGAGCTTGGGTCAAAGAAAATTACCAACCGGTTTGGTGGAAAGGGGTAGAATAAAAGATGTCAAAGCTTTAACCAAGGAATTGGATGCCTGTTTCAAACAAGCCAAACCCAAACCCATTAATTATCGACGAGCTGTTTTTTCTTTGCCGGAAAGCCAAGTTTATACGCATGATTTTATCCTTAAGGAAGCTAACAAAAAGAAATGGGAGGATCTGATCAAACAAGAAGCACTGGCTAATTTTCCCATTCCTGAGAATGATTTGGTTTATGCCTATACCATACTCACTCACAACAAGCAAGGAGCCACGGTTTTGTTGGCAGCCAGCAGTTACCAAGTGATTAATGAATGGCGAGCATTCTTTCGACAAGCTAAAATCCGAGTTGATTATTTTGCGGTTGAAGCTTTGGCTATCTTCAGAGGTTTGTTTGTCGGTGGTGTTAAAGAGCCGGTGGCTATAATTGATTTGGGAGCTTATACAACTTTAATCTCTATCTTTGACAAACATGGTTTGGAATTCACTTATTCCGTGAATACAGCCGGCAACAGATTGAACAGTGAAATTGCCAAAGCTCTTAATATAGGTCAGGATCAAGCTGAAAAAATGAAGATTAAGCTGGGTCTTACAGATCCGGACAGCCAGGTTTTCAATGTTATTTTAAAGACTTTGGAGAAAATTACAAGAGGTATTGATGTGTCTGTGGATTACTACCAGAACAAGTCAGGTCAACAAATAAAAAAAGCGGTGTTAATTGGGGGTACGAGCCGATTAAAAGGCTTATTGGAATACTTTCAGAGTAATTTAGAGTATGAGGTACAATTGGGTTCATCCAAATTGTTTAAAACCCATAAACTGGACTTGGGCTATATTGAAGCCATTGGTTTGGCCAATATTGGATTAAAAGAAAAATGGTTGAAAAAAGACCCGGTCTTTGTATTAAAAGATGTTAAAAAACCGTCAAAAAAGTCTAAATCTAGCGGAAAAAAAGCGGGAAAAAAGACTCGGGATGTTGAGTCGATGTCTAGCGAGTATTATACTCTTGAGGATCAGGAAATTGAATTTGAAGCGAAAAAATTGCGCCGACAACAGATTACTTTTTTAATTATTGTTATCATTGGAGCGATCGCTATCAGTTTGGCTTTTTGGTACCAGAATGAACAGAAGAAAAAGAAAGCCCAGGAATATGAACAGCAACTGGAAACTTTTTTGGAAGATCGGCAGCGTGAGATTCAGTACAATATTGAACAGTAGTGGATAATTTAGGACATTTGCTTGTATTTTAAACTGTGTTATAATATAATTAACATAAATATTAGAAATAAGTTTGCTACTATGAAAAAAACTGGTTTTACCTTAATTGAATTATTAATTGTGATTGCCATTATTGCAATTATCGCAGCTGTGGCTTTTGTGGCTTTGGATCCTCTAACACGTTTTAGAGACTCAAGAGATTCAGCCAGATGGTCTGATGTAACGGCTATGTTATCTGCGATTGTGGTTGATCAGGTTGACAATGGAGGTAATTATCTCTGGTCGATTCAAAATGCGACAACGGCGACAAATGTTATGATCAGCAATGCTACCACTACCACTGGTTGTAATGCCACTGCTTGTGATACAGCCGTAACCAGTACAGCTGCTTGCATTAACATGCAAGGCTTGGTGGATGAGGGTTATCTGGGCACTATGCCAGTTAGTCCGAACGGCAGCGGCAGCTGGGATTCCGCTTTAACCGGTTATTATTTGACCAAGAACACGAATGGCTCGATTACAATCACGGCATGCGAAGCTGAGAATTCCGGTACAATCAGTTTGACAAGGTAAGAAATTTATAATCTAAATGCGGAGGCTTAAGGATCAAAGAGGTTTAACTTTAATAGAGCTGCTAGTCGTTGTAACGATATTGGGTATACTAGCAGCTGCTATTTTTGTGGCTTTAAATCCGGTTAAATTGTTTAAAGACTCCAGAGACGTGGTCAGAAGGCAGGATGTGGAAACGATTCTAACGGCAATTGGTTTGTACCAGGTTAACAGCGGAGGTATTAATCCGACCGAGATTCAGGGTTTAACTGCGGGTCGAGTGTATATGATCACCGACGGAGCCCAAGCCACCGGCTGTGATGATTACGGAACCAATGGCTGTGATACCGAGGTATACGGTGATAGTTATTGTGCTGATTTGGATGAATTGGTGGATAATGGCTATTTGGGCGATATTCCGATCAGTCCCACCGGCACGACCACTTGGTCTGAAGACATGACCGGTTACACGATTGAAAAATCATCCAACGGCAACATCTTCATTCGAGCCTGTGAATCTGAAAGCGGAGATGAAATTTGGGTAGTAAGATAATATGAATACAAAAGGTTTAACTTTAATTGAATTATTGATCGTGGTGGCCATTTTGGCCATTTTGGCTTCAATTATTTTTTTAGCTTTGAATCCGGTTAAGAGATTCCAAGATTCTCGCGATGCGGTTAGAGCTGAAGATATTGAGAATATCATTAATGCCATTGGTTTGTACCAGGTGGATAATGGTGGTATTTTGCCGTCTGAAATTCAAGGTTTGACAGCTGACAGAGTGTATATGATTACCGACGGAGATGAAACCAGCGGTTGTGATGATTATAATGATTGCGATACGGAGGTGTATGCAGATAACTACTGTGCTGATTTGGATATTTTAGTCACGGAAGGTTATTTGGGCGATATTCCGATCAGTCCCACCGGCACGACCACTTGGTCTGAAGACATGACCGGTTACACAATTGAAAAGACAGCAGCCGGTAATATTTTTATTCGTGCTTGTGAATCTGAGGGCGGGGATGAGCTTTGGTTATCCAGATAATTGATGAGTGTTAAACCAGCTCATAAGAGCTGTTTTTTGATTTCTGGCGATTTTTTTGCTAAGATAAAGTCATGATTTATGCATTAATTAGTGTTTTCTTAGTCAGTTTAACGGCTTTTATTGGAGCTTTAAGCTTGGCTTTAACAGATAAGTTGCTTAAGAAAGTCATCATTTATTTAGTGGCTTTTTCTGCCGGCGGTTTGCTGGGTGGCGCTTTTTTTCATTTAATTCCTGAATCATTGGAAGATATTTCAGATCCTGATTTATTGTTTGTTTATGTGTTGGTAGGTTTTAGTTTGTTTTTTATCTTGGAAAGAATATTAAGATGGCACCATTGCCACCAACCCGACTGTCAAACTCATCGTCATCTGGGATGGATGAATTTGGTGGGAGACGGCATTCATAATCTGATTGACGGGTTGGTGATTTACGCTGCCTTTGCAGTTGGTCCTGAGTTGGGTATTCCTGTCACCGTGTCCATTATTTTTCACGAAATACCACAGGAATTGGGAGATTTTGGAGTACTGATTTATGCCGGTTTTTCTAAAGCCAGAGCTTTGATGTATAATTTTATTTCAGCTCTGTTTGCGGTCTTCGGTGTTTTAATTGGTTTTTTTGTATTTAATCTGACACAGTGCGGCAGTTGCTTTTTATTGCCTTTAGCGGCCGGTGGTTTTATTTATATCGCAGCTTCAGATTTAATACCGGAAATTCATAAGCAAGAGCAGAATGTAAAAGCTGTCATTTCGTTTTTTGTCTTTATTTTGGCAGCTGTCATGATGCTCGTCATTAAAATATTAAGTCATTGATATGCGAGTTATTAAAGTTGGGGCCGATTGGTGCCCGGAATGTTTAATCATGAAGCCTCGGTGGGCTGAAATTGAGCAAGAATTGACTTGGCTCCAGACGGAGTTTGTCGATTTGGACCAACAGTCAGCTATTAAGCAAAAGTACCAGATAGACAAGGTGCCGGTTTTTATTTTTTTAGACAAAAATGGTCAGGAATTCGCACGCAAAGAGGGTTTGGTGGAAAAGAAAGACCTTATTGATTTTATTCAGCAAAACCGAGACAAGTAAGCATATGTTAAAAAAAATAGTTTATTGCATAATTGTGTTGTTAGGCCTAAGTCTAGGCAATCTCACTCAAGCTGCCGAGTCGGTTGAGTTGCATTTTTTCTATTCTCCCACCTGTCCACACTGTGCTGATGAGAAAGTCTTGTTGGATGAGTGGGAAAACAAGTATCCTGATTTGCAGATCTACAGATACAATATTGTGGAACCTGACACGGTGGATATTATTGGGGATTTCTACGCTCGTTACCAAGTACCGGCAGAAGAAAAAGGTAGGACACCGGTTACTTTTATTCAAAAACCGAACAGCTTGGGTAAATATCTGTTGGGTTACAGCCAAGTGGCAGGTCAGGCCTTGGAAGAATATGTGGTGGCTCTAATGGAAAACGGATTACACAACGGTGGTCAGGTAACAGATATCAGTTCCACAACCCAATTCACCCTTCCCTGGATTGGCCAAATAAATCCAACAGGTTTGTCGCCTTTGGCTTTAAGTATGATTGTGGGAGCCTTAGACGGCTTTAATGCCTGTGCCATGGTGGCTTTGGGTTTTTTACTCATGATTCTAGTTTCAACCGGTATACGCCAACGCGTTTTTTGGATAGGTGGTACTTTTATTTTTGTTTCCGGATTGGTTTATTTTCTGTTCATCACCGCTTGGTTAAATTTATTTTTATTTCTAGGTTATTTAAAGGTCATTACAATCATTGTGGGCGTGTTTATCATTGCTTTCAGCCTGTTTGTGCTGAAAGATTATTTTTCGGGTATTGTGTGTCAGATTTGCCAAGTTAAAGAACATGAAGGTGTATTAACTAAGTTTCAAAGAAAATTGTTTGCCAAAATGACTCAGCTGGCTCAAACAGACATGCCACTGATTTGGTTACTGCTGGGAGTAGCGGTGGTGGCGGCCGGTATAAACTTAGTGGAACTGTTTTGTTCGTTGGGTTTTCCGTTGGCATACACTAAGATTTTAACCAATTACCAATTGCCCACTTGGCAGTACTATGGCTATTTGGTAGTCTATGTGATCTTTTATATGCTGGATGATTTTTTAATTTTTGTCTTAGCTTTATTTACTTTAAGAGTCACAAAATTGAGTGACCGATATCTGAAGATTATTAAACTAATAAGTGGCATTATTTTATTGATTTTAGGCGTTTTAATCATCTTTCGTCCGGAAATCTTAGCCTAAAACGACTTATGTACAAAATACTTGTTACAATCTGTTGTTTTTTCATCTGCTGGCCAGTCATGAGTTTGGCGAGCCAGGGTCAAACTTTCCAAGCCAGAGTTATTCAGATTCTTGAGACAAGACAGCTGACCACAGATCAGGGTCAAGTTGTGAGTCAACAAAATCTTAAACTCAAGGGTTTGTCTGGAGACTACCAAGGACAAGAATTTAACTATTTGGGTATAGATGATTACCAACTTGTAGACAGCCAGGTTTACCAAATAGGAGATAAGGTTTGGGTGAGTGCTGAGTCAGACGTAGACAACCAGGTGGTTTTTTATGTTTTGGATCATGTGAGAACCAATAGTCTGTATCTGCTGATCTTGGTATTTTGTTTGGCAGTGATTCTGATCGGAGGCTGGCAGGGCATGAGGTCTCTGTTGAGCTTACTCGTTAGTCTGGTCATTATCTGTGGATTGATTATTCCGGCTATCTTGAGCAATTACCCTGTCCTACCGGTGGGCATTGGCGGTGCCATGCTTATTCTCATCTGCATTATCTATCTCACTGAAGGTATTAATCTTAAGTCCCACTTAGCCATATTTAGTATTTTAATCTGCTTGGTTATCACCAGTGCCCTAGCTGTAGTGTTTACGAATCTAACTCAATTAAATGGCTTGGCCCAAGATGAAGTGGCCTACCTCATTACCATTCCCGGTTTAAACCTTAATTTTCAAGGTCTGTTGCTGGTCGGTATTATATTGGGCACTTTAGGTGTCTTGGACGATGTGGTGATTGGTCAAATAGAAGCTGTTAAGCAGCTTAAGATTGCTAACCAACAGTTAAGCCGGATTAAAGTTTTCAGCCTGGGTATGCAGGTCGGCAAGGCACACTTGGGTGCGATTATTAATACCTTGTTTTTGGCCTATGCCGGTGCTGCCCTGCCTTTACTGCTCCTGATCAATCTCAATCCGACCGGGGTCAGTCTGGAGCAAATTTTAAGCAATCCCGTGATGATGACTGAAATTGTCAGAACCATTGTGGGCAGTTTAGGCTTGGTTTTAGCCGTACCCATAGCCACTTTTTTGGCCAGTCAGTTTCTCAAACCCGGCCAGTTGCAATAATCGGTTAAATGTAATAAAATTTAAGATACAGATAAGTAACACAAAAATATGTTTAATCCTTTTAAAAAGGCTCAAGAGCGAGAAAAAAAAGAACGTTCTTTCATTGAAGGCCTCAGCTACGGTCTAGGCGGTTCATTAATTATACTGGTTGTTATTCTGGCTATCATGTTTGCCGTTAACAGACAACCGGAGCAAGTCACGGATACTCCGGGAGCGGATTTGAGAATTACCATTATTACGTCCAAGAATTGCCAAGATTGTTTTGATATTAACATGGTTTTAGACGCCATTTTCCAAGCTGATGTTAATGAAACAGGCAGAGAAACTTTATACATTGAAGATAAGGCTACTCAGAAACTGATAGATAAGTACCAGATTGAAAAAGTCCCATCTTTGTTGATTGCCGGTGAGCTGTATGAAAACGAGGAATTGAAAAGTTTTTGGCCGATTATCGGAGAAGTGGTAGATAATGTTTTTGTGTTTAGACAACTTATCCCTCCTTACATAGAAACTGCCACCGGTAACCTGAGAGGTCGAGTGGAAGTCACTTATTTAACAGACAACAGCTGTCAGGAGTGCTATGATGTTTTTGACCATCGAGACGCTTTAACCGGTTTGGGCTTAACTTTGAGGCAGGAAAGTGAAATTGATGTTGATTCTGAAGCCGGACAAGCTTTGGTTGATCAGTATGGTATTACCCAAGTGCCAACCATTATTTTAACCGGAGATGTTGATGTTTACCAGTCTGTACAACAGATTTGGCCGATGTATGGTACGATAACAGCTGACGGGGCCTATGTTTTTTCAGCTCTGGATTTGATAGGCACTTACCGTGATTTGGAGACCGGTGAAATAGTCGAATTTGATGAGGCCAGTTTGACACAATAAAGGGTTTTAAAAGTTTAAAGATATCCAACCCCGTTAACTGCTAGCGGGGTTGCTTTTTAACCTTAAAATTGGTAAGATTTTAGTATTATGACAGGAAAACTTTATATCATTGCCACTCCAATTGGGAATCTCAAAGATCTGACTTTGAGAGCTTTGGAAGTTTTACAGCAAGTTGAGATAGTGGCTTGTGAAGATACCAGAGTATCCAAGAAATTATGGGATCATTATGAGTTGAAAACTCAAATGATTTCATATCATCAACATAGCACAGACAGTAGGGTGAGACAGATTATGGATTGGCTGAAGCAAGGTAAGGAAATAGGCTTGATTACTGATGCCGGTACACCTGGCATTGCCGATCCTGGTAACAAATTAATCGCCGATATTCTAAAGGAGTTGCCAGACTGTCAAATTATACCGGTCCCGGGTCCTTCAGCTGTGATTGCCGCTTTGAGCGTATCAGGTTTTAAAACTGATAGATACACATTTTTCGGTTTTATTCCAAACAAGAAGGGTAAACAGACTATGTTACGGCAAATAGTCGATAGCCAGTACACGGCTGTTTTTTATGAGTCATGTCATCGGATTATGAAAACCTTAAATATGTTAAAAGAGCTGATGCCCCTTGGGGCTCAGAAACAGATAGTCGTGACTCGCGAACTGACTAAAAAATTTGAAACCATTTATCGCGGGACCTTGGATCAGGTTATGGATCAATTACAAGTCGGCGCCACTAAAGGTGAATTCGTGGTGGTTGTCGGTGCTAAATAATGAATATTAATATGTCTAAATTCTATATCACAACACCTATCTATTACGTGAATGACAAGCCGCATATCGGTCATGCTTACACAACCATTGCGGCTGATGTCTTAGCGCGCTATCATCGGTTGAGAGGAGAGGACACCTACTTTTTGACCGGCACGGATGAACACGGAGCCAAAGTGGCTCAAACAGCTGAAGAGCAGGGTAAGTCTCCTCAAGAGTTTTGCAATGAAAACTCTGCCAAGTTTCAGCTCTTGTGGGATCGGTTGAATATTTCCAATGACCAGTTTATCCGAACCACGTCAGATCTTCATAAGCAAGGGGTGAAGCAATTTTTAACTAAGTTAAAGGACAAGGGGGCCATCTATGAAGGCGATTATGAGGGCTTGTACTGTACGGGCTGTGAAAAATTCATGACGGAAAAAGATTTGGTGGACGGCAAGTGTCCAGATCACCAGACAGCACCTGAGGTGGTGAAAGAAAAAAATTATTTCTTTAGTTTGAATGAATATATTCAACAAGTGAAAGAACTGATTGACCAGGACAAGATTAAAATTCTGCCTGCTCACCGCAAGAATGAAGTTTTGGGTCTAATCAAACAGGGTTTGGAAGATTTTTCCATTTCCAGAGAAAGTGTGAAATGGGGCATTGAGCTGCCTTTTGACGAACGGCAAGTCACTTATGTTTGGGTGGAAGCATTACAAAACTATTTGACCGCCATTGGTTATGGTTCGAATCAGGACAAATTTATCAGGTATTGGCCGGCTAACATTCATCTCATGGCCAAAGATATCATTAAGTTCCATGCTTTGTATTGGCCGGCTCTGTTGTTGGCAGCGGATTTACCACTACCGTCAGTCATTTATGCTCATGGCTTTTTTACGGTGGATGGACAAAAGATGAGCAAATCTTTGGGCAACACCATAGATCCAGACGCTTTAATCGATGCTTTAGGTACGGATGCGGTCAGATATTTATTGTTATCTCAGTTTCCTTTTGGACAGGATGGTGATGTTAAAGCCAGTGCTTTTGCCATTCAATACAATGCGGATTTGGCAAATGGTTTGGGTAATTTGGTCTCCAGAGTAATTGCCATGACAGACAAATATTTCAATGGCCTGGTGCCGCAAAAAGATTATGAATTTGCAGATGAAGTGGCTGGTATTTGGGGACAGTATGAAGAGGCTTTAAACAATTTTCAAGTAGATAAAGCCATTGAAACCATTAAGAAATTAAATGCCTTTGCAGACGGTTATGTGGAAAGGCAAAAACCGTGGGAATTAGCCAAAGATGAAGCCAATCAAGAGCAGTTGGCTAAAGTTATCTATAATCTGTTGGAAATTGTCAGACAGTTATCCATTATGATTTTTCCCATCATGCCAGATACTTCAGATAGGATTGCCGGTAGTTTGAACCAAACAAATTGGAAGGATAAGACTTACCCAGAATTGAAAAAGTGGGGTGGTTTAGAGTCGGGAGTTAAAGTTGAAAAAGGCGAGTCTTTATTCCCCAGATTGGATAATCAGGCTAAATAGAAATTAACTTGTGAGTCATGTTGTTTACCCTCACCGACTTAGTTTTAGTTGGTATTATTATCTTCTTTGCCACTTTGGGGTTGGTTTTGGGTTTAATTCAAGCTATTGGAGCTTTAATTGGTTTGGCTGTGGGTATTTGGACTGCTCTGGCTTTTTACGTACCGGTAGCTAGCTGGTTGGAACCGATGCTAATTGGCAATACCACGGCTGCTCAAATTTTGGCTTTCATTGCCTTATTCCTCATTACCAGTCGTTTGATAGCCTTAGCCTTTTGGGTGATTAATAAGATATTTAAACTATTAGCCTTAATACCTTTTTTGGGTTCTATCAACCGGATTGGCGGTTTTTTACTCGGGATTATTGAGGGTATCTTATTTTGTGGAATCAGTATTTATGTTGTAGTCAACCTTTCCCATGAAGCCGGTTGGTTAATTGAATCTTTAAATCAGTCTCAAGTCGCTCATAGCTTAGTCTGGTTAATTCATTATTTAACGAATTTAATTTAATATGTTGGTAGATTCTCATGCTCATTTGAACTTTCAAGCTTTTGAAGCTGACAGACAGCAAGTGATTGCCCGTTGTCTAAAGCAGGATATGAAAGTTATAAACGTGGGTTCACAATCTCTGACTTCCCAAATGGCGGTTAAAATTGCCGGCCAATATCCGGATATGTACGCGGCGGTTGGCATTCACCCCATTCATGTTGGTCAATACGAATATGATCCACATGAGAGCCAGGCTCATGAGCAAATCGAACAATTGACCACCGAGCAAATGTTTGAACAAATCAGTCAATTGGCCAAGCAAGCCAAGGTGGTGGCTATCGGTGAAACCGGTTTAGATTATTATAGATTGAAAGGAGAAAAGGAAGCAACTCAGCAGTTGCAACGAGACTGGTTTGTACAACACTTAGACCTGGCGCAATCTCTTAAACTGCCGGTTATCTTGCACTGTAGAACCGAAGAGGGTTACCGAGATATGTATGAGCTGATCCGTCGCAGAAGCTTAACCGGAGTTGTTCATTGTTTTGGTTCAGATGCTGTCATGGCTCAGAAATTTGTGGATTTAGGTTACTATATTGGCTTAACCGGGATTGTTACTTTTAGAAAAAATGCTGAAGAACTTCAACGGGTGGCCATAGATATGCCACTGGACAGGATTTTAATTGAAACAGACTGTCCATACCTGACACCGGAACCGCATCGGGGAGAAAGAAATGAACCGATATACGTTAAATACATTGCTGGCAAAATAGCTCAGCTTAAAGGCTTAAGCGTGGAACAAGTCGCCCAGGCGACGTCTGACAATGCAATTGAATTATTTAATCTAAGTTAATATGAGGAAAATTAATTCACCCTTAATCATCTTAAGTCTGGTGGGTGTTGTCATGCTGGTGGTCTATTCATCCCTGTATCTTAGTTTAAGACCAGCCATGTTTAACAATGATATGTGGATTTTTAACACACCGGATGAAACGGCCAACTATTACTTTATTCAGCAAGCCACTTTAACCAGTCAGTTTCAAGCGTACGAGCCATTGAATGAATTGTCTGGTGATTTAAACTTGGTTCATCCCAGAAGTACCACAGTGGTGGATAATTATCTGATGCCCGGCAGTTTATTGGGTTTTTTACTGATCATGAGATTATTTGCCCGCATTTTTTCATTGGGAGTTGTCCCGGTGGTTATTCCAATTTTATCTGTCATAACTGTAATCTATTATTACAAATTGATCAGATTGGTTTTTACTCAACGGGTTGCATTTTATTCCGCACTCAGTCTGTATGTCTTACCGGCTTTTTGGTATTACTCTTCACGTTCTTTGTTTAACAATCTGATGTTTATAGATCTGCTGATTATCGGCTTGTATTATTTGATCAGCTATTACACGGTCAGTAAAAGTTATAAATTGGTTGTCTCAGCTATTCTGCTGGGTTTGGCCTTAACTGTTCGGACCACTGATTTGATCTGGGTGGTGGCTATGGTTTTTTTAATTATAATTTTCAATTACCATCAGTTCAAACCATCTCAATTCATTGCTTTGGTTTTGTTCGGAGCCTTAGCTTTTGTGCCGGTCTTGGCTTACCAACAACATTTGTACGGGAACCCTTTGACCACCGGCTATACACCGCAGTTGGCGGAGCAAACCGCACACAGCCTTAATTATTATCTAGCCCTGGCCCAAAAGCTGTTTTTACCTTTTGGTTTAAATCTCAAAAATATTGGTCTCAATGTGTATCATTATGGACTGAAGATGTTTTGGTGGTACTTAATACCGGCGATTATGGGAGCTTGTATTTTACTGGTCAAGTGGTTCAGAGGCAAGTTGCCTGCCAAACAACGGGCGTACTGCATTCTCAGTCTGGTCGTCTGCAGTCTAATTCTGCTCTCGTACGGTAGCTGGTGGTTCTACAATAATCTCATGGCTAAAGCCTTGATCGGCTCTTCACAAGTCAGATATTTTCTGCCCATCTATATTTTGTCCCTACCGTTTATGGTGAGTGCTTTAATTTCTGCAGTCAAACAATTTAAGTTTCAGACAGTCAAGTATGTTGTCAGCATAATGTTAATTGCCGGCGTTGTATATCTGTCTGTAAACAGCGTGTTATTTCAAGGTGAAGAAAGCTTAACAGCCATCGCCGGTACGATCAGTGAGTACCATGGTATTAACAAGCAGGTTAGGCAGTTGACTGAGCATGATGCTGTTATTGTCAGCAGTTACAACGACAAAGTTTTTTTTCCGAAACGTAAAGTTATTGTCTATTGGAGACAACTGGAGTATTTGGCTAATATCAGTCAGTTATCTGATTACGTTTCCATTTATCTCTACAGCATTAATCCTGAAGACGTGGAATATGTCTCAGCTAATTCAGATCTGTATCTGGATGTGATCAAACAGATTAACCAGACAGAAACTTTATACCAATTTAAAAAATAATTATTAGATATGGACTGTCTTTTTTGTCGAATTATCGCCGGTGACATACCGGCGTATAAGGTGTACGAGGATGAGCAGGTACTGGCTTTTTTAGATATCAATCCTGTCAATCCCGGACACACCCTGGTTATTCCCAAAACGCATTTTGCCAATTTTGCGGATACACCGGTAGACGTTATATGCCAACTGATGGCAGTAATAAAAAAAATAACGCCGGCTATTTTAAACGGCGTGGGAGCTTCTGCTTTCAATCTTGGTTTAAACAACGGTCAGGTTGCCGGACAGGTCATAGAGCATGTCCATTTCCATATCACACCCAGATTTCCCCAAGATGGACATCAGCTTTTCAAAGGCCAAACTTACGCACAAGGGGAAGCAGAGCGAGTTTTAGAGCAGATTAAGCAGAACTTATCTGATGTTTAATTGAATAATTTCTGGCTGGTTGGTTATTTCCGCCTGCAGATAAAGATCAGTACCCTTGTGGTTAATTTCCAGTTTATCTAACTGGTTAAAATGTACCAATTCAACCATATTTCTCAGCTCACGATTATCCAATTCAATCACTTTCAGCGTGTTGTCGCAGGCGAAGATAATATGTCTGCCTTCAGGATGCCAGATTGCTTGCTGGATTTGACTGCCGAGTCTGGTAATTAATTCCGGCTCATTTTTATTGAGATCGAAGATCCACAATTCCCAATCTGTATAATATAACAAGGTATTGTTATCCAGCCAGTCCAGAGCCTTGGCCTTGGCTTGTACTGGCTTAACCGTATTGTCCGGATCAATGACCAGCAAATCTTGACTCTTTGGATCATGCAGTATGAGTTTGTCCAGATCTTTGTTGATAAACGAATAGCGTTGGCAATTCGAATCATAGATAGTGCGTGTTTCGTTTAAGTTGGACAGACTACTTTCAACCAAAGTTTGTTCTTGGCAGGTGTAGAGTTTGTTTTGTTTGATTAAGAAATTATGCTCAATTAACGGTCCAATTAAACTGGTGGTATCTTGAAATAAATCTATCTGCCACAACCCTTGTTGGTTTAGAGCATACACAAGACTGTCATTGCTGGTGTCCCATTTAACCTTGGTGTATTTATTATCCGGAATTTTCATTAGTTTGGGACGAGGTTGTTGTTCAATATTGATAACATAATAATTAGTAACCGTTTCATCCTGAGCGGCTAATAAGATTTTTTTACTGGTGTTGGACCAGCCTAAAATTTTAACTTCCAAGTAGCGGCTCAAATCTGCCAGATTGGAGAGTTGGTTGAAATTAAACTCGACCATAATGACCTGGTTATTCTGGTCTATGGTCACAATTTTTTGCTGGTCTGGAGCCGCCAGCCAGTCTTGACTGACATGTTGAGTTAAAGTAATGGGTCCGGTTTGCTTCCACAGTATGATGTCTTCCGCAAAGGTGGTCGTATTCTCGTAAACCCGCAATTTTTTTTGCCATGAATGGTAACCTTCTTTGGTAACCTTAATTTCGTAATCTGCCGGTAGCAGCTGTTCAATTCTAGTCGGGGTAGGATCACCGGCGACTAATTGATTGTTTAAATAGACGTCAGCCCTTTTGGGCAGGGAGCTGACAATTAGAATACCTGTTTTTTGGATAGTACCTCTTTTAATGTTCAGCCTGTAGCCTTGGGTGTAGAGAATGACACTAGGTGCTGTCACCAGGAAGATTATTAGGAAAAAGAGATAAACTAAGCGTCTGTAGATTAATTTCATATTGGCTGACCGCTAATTAAATGAAAATGGAGATGAGGCGAGTCTTGGAATTTACCCAGATTGGTGACCAGACGGATGCCCTGTGTTTTGCCCAGCTTCCTAGATAGGTTTCTGGCTACAACCAGAATTTCTTGCATCAGACTCAGATCCTGATCTTCAAAGGCTGCAAAATCATCGATATGTTGTTTGGGGAGAATGACAATATGAGTAGCATACTTCGGTTTTGTGTGGTAGAAAGCCAGAACCCGATCTGATTCATACAAGATATCAACCGGCAAGTGACCGTTTAAGATTTCTTGGCAGTAGATATCATATTTGGGCATATTAGTCTTGTTTCTGAATTTTAGCTCCAATGCTTTGCAATCTCTCTACAATATTCTGGTAACCTCGTTCAATTTGGTAAATATTTTCAATTTCTGTCGTACCTTCAGCCACTAAGCCGGCTAAAACCAAAGCCATACCAGCTCTTAAGTCCGGACTTTCCAATTTACGACCAATCAAAGGTGTTGGACCGCTCACAATCACTCTGTGAGGATCACACATAATTATCTTGGCACCCATGGCGACCAACTTGTCTGTGTAGAATAATCTGCCCTCATAAATCATTTCATGGATCAGGGTTTGTCCGTGAGCTTGAGTCATTAGAACGGTATAGGGGGCTTGTAAATCAGTTGGGAAGCCGGGATATTCATGAGTTCGCAGTTCGGTTGCTCTGAATCGGCTTTTTTTGGTCAGAATATAATCCGGACCGATTTCCAAATTGGCTCCGGCTCTTTGCAAAGTATGCAGTACGGTTTCCAAATGTTGAGGCTGACACTGACTCACTTTGATCTGACTGCCAGTAATTAAACCGGCCATCACCAGTGAACCAGCTTCAATTCTGTCCGGTATTAAATTGTATGTACCGCCTGTTAACCGGTTAACACCTTGGATGCGAATGGTTGGACTGCCGGCTCCGGTTATTTTTGCTCCACAGTTGTTGAGATAATCGGCTAAAGACGGTATTTCCGGTTCCATGGCTGCATTCACAAGTGTGGTAGTCCCTTCTGCCAAGCAGGCTGTCATCATCAGAGCTTCAGTGGCTGTTACAGAAATCCACGGTAAAACAATTTTAATACCTCGCAATTTTTTACATTTTAAAGTGAAAAAATCATCATGGTCGTACACCTCAGCTCCCATCTGTTTGAAATTGTCCAAAAACAAATCGATGGGTCTTTGGCCAATGACACAGCCTCCAGGATGAGACATGGTAACTTCTCCAAATCTGGCTAACAGGGGACCAACCAGCATAATGGAAGATCTGAGTTTTTTGACCAAATCCGGATCCGGATTAGCCTTCTTAAGGTTTTGACTCTTAACAGTCAAGCTGGATTCTTGCCAGCTTACTTCAACTCCCATTTTTTCTAAGATTTCCACCAGTCTTTTAATATCCTCAATCTGAGGAACATTCTGGATCTGACAATCTTCTTGAGACAACAAAGCTGCCGCTAAGATTTTTAAAGCAGCATTTTTGGCTCCGGCGACAGCAATTTCTCCGGCTAAGGGAAAACCACCTTGTATTACGTATTTAGCCATATATATGAGCTATTATGACACAGATTACGAGATTTTAATAGTTGACATAATACTAATAATATACTCAAATTAATTTCCTTTGAATTCAATATTATGCTAAAATAATAGCATCATTTTACCCTTAAGTTGTTAACTAAAGTTTAAATGCCAGATCAAGAGAAGATACCCGTACCCACCTCTCATCACCAGCCAACCCAGAGGACTGTCAATCTTAAAGTCTATCTGCTGTCATTGGTGATCGTCTTTGGTATAGGTGGTTATCTGGGCTATATATACACGCCCAAGCCCAATTACACCATTAAAGGAGCCAGTCCGGAACAAGCTGCGGAATATGGCAACGTAGTCAACGAAGACGAAGCGATTCCAGAGTATTTAACCCAAGACGTAGATTTTAATCTTTTTTGGGATGTTTGGGATTTAATTAATTCCAAGTATTATGACAAAAATGTGCCTCAGACCCAGTTGTTTTACGGAGCTTTGGCTGGTTTGGTCAATTCCTTGGGTGATCCCCACACCGTTTTTATGACCGCTCAGGATTCAGATAGTTTTGAAGAGGAGTTACAGGGCCATTTTGAAGGCATTGGAGCTGAAATTGGGATTAGAAATGAGCAGTTGAGTGTTATTTCACCCCTGCCGGATCATCCGGCCATTAAAGCCGGTTTAAGAGCCAAAGATTTAATTTTGCAAATAGACGGTGAAGACACTCAGGGAATGTCTCTGCACGAGGCTGTTTCAAAAATTAGAGGGCCCAAAGGAACTGAGGTAGTTTTAACCATTTATCGCCAAGGTTTAACTCAGCCTCAAGATTATGCCATTACCAGGCAGGAGATTAATGTTAAAAGCTTAACCTTGGAATACCAAGATAAGGTTGGAGTGATTAAAATCAGGCAATTCAATGGAGACACCGTACCGCTTTTAAATGATGCCATCTTGGATGTTACCAGTCGTTCAGACGTTAAAGGTTTAATTGTGGATTTAAGGAACAATCCCGGTGGTTATCTGCAAGCGGCCATTGAAGTGGCCGGGGAATGGATAGATGGTCAAACCGTTGTGGTAGAGAAAGATCGTGTCGGTAATGAATTAAAACATCGCTCGAATCGTCCAGCCAGATTAGATAACTATCCAACCATTGTTTTAATCAACGCCGGCAGTGCCTCTGGTTCAGAGATTTTAGCCGGTGCTTTGCAGGATTACGGACAGTGCCAAGTTGTAGGAGAAACTTCATATGGCAAAGGTTCAGTTCAAGAGTTGATTTATCTGGACAATGATGCTTCTGTTAAGCTGACAGTGGCCAAATGGTTTACACCCAACGGTCGCAGTATTGAGGGCAATGGCATTCAACCGGATTTTGTAATAGAAATGTCAGAAGAGGATTACAACCAATTCCAGGATCCGCAAATGGTAAAAGCTTTGGAATTACTGAGCCAATGACAGCTGTAAGGTTAAAGATTACCGGAGCCGTTCAAGGAGTTGGTTGTCGCTATGCCTTTCAAAGGCTAGCTCAAACTCTCAAACTGGTGGGTTGGGTAAAAAATGAACCGGATGGTAGTGTGAGTGCGTGGATTCAGGGTCCAGACCAAGCTGTTCAAGAATTAATTGCTGTCTGCCGAGCAGGATTTGGCCGAATACGGGTGGAGCAAGTAGCTGTTACCCAAATGACTCTTGACAAAAAACTTGCAGATTTTAAAATAATCTTTTAAAATGATACATAAATTAAATAATGGGAGGGAATTAATCGGTTATGCAGGTAATTTTACTCAAAAATATTCCCAGTTTAGGCAACCGAGGTGATATTAAAGACGTCACCCCTGGTTATGCGCGCAATTATTTAATACCACAGGGTTGGGCTGAGGTGGTGACTGAAGCCAGAGTGGCTGCATTAGCCAAAACCAATCAGCAGCAAGCCAAGCGAGCTGTTAAAGATTTGGTCGCCACAGAACAGTTGGCTGACAAATTAAATGGCCGGTTGATTGAAATATCTGCAAAAGCCAATGAAGACGGCAAGTTGTATGCTGCCGTATCGCCGGCTGCCATTGTAAAAATTTTGAAGAACCAGGGTTTTAACATACACAAGACACAAATTGTGTTGCCGGCACCCATTAAGGAGTTGGGAGAAGTGCCAGTTACCATTAGCTTAGATCATGGCTTAGAAGCTGAAATAACTTTAAACGTACATGATTAACCAGATTTACGTTTCAGTTTAGACAGACCAAGGGGAGTTTGCCCCCTTTTTTTATTTATGCAAAAAATAGTTATCACCGGCGGACCATGCGCCGGCAAAACCAGTATTACTCAAGCTTTAGCTCAGCAGATGCCGGACCAACTGTTGAGTGTACCTGAAGCAGCTACCATTATCTTGTCTGGCGGTTTTTCTCCTCAATTGGGTTTTGAAGCTGTTTTACGAGATAATTGGCAGATTAAGTTCCAAAAAGCCGTTGTTGCTTTGCAAAAACAGTTGGAAGACTTTTATTTGGATTGGGCTCATGCCAAAGGTTGTGATTTAATTCTGTGTGACAGTGGAAGTTTAACCGGTGCTGCCTATTTCCCGGGTACTTTCGAAGAGTTTTGTCAGCACGTTCAACTGGATCCAAGAGATGAATTAAACAATTACACCGCCATTATCCACTTGGAAAGTTTGGCGGTCAGCCAGCCGGATAAATACGGCCAAATCAACAATCTAGCCAGATTTTATGATGTGGCGGGGGCTAAACAGGCAGATGCAATTTTAAAGCAGGTTTGGTCTCAGCATACGAATTACTCTTATATTCCATCTCAATTGAGTTTGGCTGACAAGATTAAACAGGTTGTAAATATTTTAAATAATAATTAACGGGAAGGTGCTATGAACAAAAATAAATTTATCTTTGTAATTGGAGGAGTGATGTCCGGTGTTGGTAAGGGGATTGCCAGCGCTTCCATCGGTAAAATCCTGCAAAGCAAAGGGTATGCCGTCACAGCCATTAAGATCGATCCATATCTAAATGTGGATGCCGGCACTATGAATCCAGTCGAACACGGTGAAGTTTTTGTCACCAAAGACGGTGATGAAACCGACCAAGACATTGGTAATTATGAACGCTTTTTAGACCAAGATATTCTGCGGGATAATTACATGACCAGCGGGCGTGTGTATTGGACAGTCTTGGAAAAGGAAAGAAATTTGGAGTATGGCGGTAAATGTGTGGAAGCAGTACCGCATATACCTTACGAGATTATACGTAGAATCAGACGAGCGGCCAGCAAAGCCAAAGCAGAGATTACCATTGTGGAAATTGGCGGAACGGTTGGGGAATACCAGAATATACTGTTTTTTGAAGCGGCCCGTATGATGCATTTGGAAAAGCCAAATGATGTTCAATTCGTATTGGTGTCGTATTTGCCCATTCCATCCAAGATTGGTGAAATGAAGACCAAGCCGACTCAGAACGCGGCTAAAACCCTTAATTCATTTGGCATTCAACCGGATTTTGTACTCTGTCGGGCGGAACAGTCGGTAGACGCTCCCAGGAAAGAAAAAATTGCCTTATTCTGCAATGTCACCAAAGAGGCCATTATCTCAGCTCCGGATGTGGATAATATCTACGAGATACCGCTTAATTTTGAAAAGGACAAGCTGTCTGAGAAGATTTTAAAGGGCTTTAACTTAAAACCCAAGAAAAAAGATTTGGTAGAGTGGAAAGCTTTTGTCAAAAAAGCTAAGAATGATCATAAACAGGTTAAGGTTGGCATAATTGGCAAATACTTTGCCAGTGGAGATTTTATACTGCCGGACGCATATATATCTGTCATTGAAAGCATTAAGCATGCGGCTTGGCATAATGATTGCCAACCAAAGATCGATTGGATCAATTCCGATGTGTATGAAAAGGATAAGAATAAGTTAGCAGAATTAAAGAAATATGACTGTTTAATTGTACCGGGCGGTTTTGGCAGTCGAGGTATCGATGGCAAAATTGCAGCCATTCAATATGCTAGAGAAAAGAAGATTCCTTTCCTGGGTTTATGTTATGGTATGCAATTGGCCTCCATTGAATTTATTCGCCATGTGTGCGGTAAAACACAGGCCCACACTGAAGAAATAGATCCTAAAACCAAAGATCCGGTCATTCACATCATGCCGGAACAGGCCGAGAAGCTGGCTAAAAAACAATATGGCAATACCATGCGTCTGGGTGCGTATCCGTGTGTTTTAGCCAAAGATTCCTTTGCCATGGAACTCTATGGAGTGACCAGGATCAGTGAAAGACACAGGCATAGATATGAGTTTAACAACAAGTACCGGCCCCTTGTGGAAAAACATGGTTTAGTCATTTCAGGCACTTCACCGGACAAAAAATTGGTTGAGATGATAGAGTTGCCTAAGGCGATTCATCCATTTTTTGTTGCGGTTCAATTTCATCCGGAACTTCAATCCAGGCCTCTTAGACCGCACCCTTTGTTTATGGGACTGATTAGAGCCGGGATTGGGAAATAAAAAACAACCCCCTATTAACAGGGGGTTGTTTGAATAAAGATTATTCAACACTCACAATTTGAACATATTCCAATTTGCCATTAAATTTTTTTACTCTTTTCTTGGTATATTTTACAACTCCATCGGCTGTTGAAAATAAAGTGTCATCTTTGCCTTTTCTGACATTGTCTCCTGGTCGGTACTTGGTACCTCTTTGTCGAACAATAATTGCGCCTTTTTTGGCTTTTTGACCGCCATACAGCTTGACACCCAGTCTTTGAGCATTGGAATCGCGGCCTAACCTGGTACTACCACCAGCTTTCTTATGTGCCATATGTCATATTTATTAATAATAGCTTGTCAACCATTATTGTAGCCAATATTAGTTAATTTGTCAAGGTGAAATTCCAATGGTATAATATCCATAATATGGATAGAATGAAACTCATAACTTTATTAATCATTACCAGCTGCTTGCTGGTTGGTTGTTTTCAGTCCCGGGAAGAACCTCTTAAGACTGAGTCACCAACCAGTACCGGTCAGTCAGGAACTGAAGATCAGGCTCTGGAATCAGGGAATGACTCTTCTGTTGAGTTAAATCAGGATGAAATGTCAGCCAACCAGCCAACTGAACCTGCGCCTACCGATGAACCGGTCATTAAAAAGTATTATCCCAAGCAAACCTCGACTCAAACGAAATCATCTGGGTCAGAGGAACAAGCTGAGCGCCAATTTACTTTAACCAATGAATTGGCGGCCAAACTCTATTTGGCAGACAAATATGATCCGGGAATCTGCTATGGCATGCCGGGCCCCGTACCCCAGCAATCCATTGACAGTGTCTTAAGTCATGATCCCGGATTGACTCTGTACCTCAGAACCAATTACGATCTGCCGACAGACCTGGATGTTTACACTAAAATCAAGCAACTAAACGGCATACGGTTGGATGAAATCGCCGGTGGTAAGTATTCTTTTAATTTTACAGATGGCCAGTGCTGCACGTTGACTGCTTACCAGGGTGAAATATCCATCATTGGACAAAATATTACAGATAACATTTTGCAGCAAGAAACCAAGAATAATCCGTGTTAAATGATGAGGTTGTTTATACTTTTCTCTTTAATTCTGATATTGGCCGGTTGTGGACAGCAACCGACTTTAGTTAAGGTTAATTTGGATCGTCAAGAGCTGGAGCAATTAAGTACCACTTCCGAGAGTTTGATAGAAGATATTAAAACAGGATTCAGTCAAGAAGTTAGCGGCCAAATTCCAACTGAGCTGACCATACCCGGCAAGGTTCTGTTGGATGTAGATTTTGCCATGCAGGCTCCTTTTTCTGACTGGTCACCGCCATATGACGAAGCGTGCGAAGAAGCCGCCATGATTATGGCTTATTATTATTTTTCGAACAAAGAATTGACCAAGGATCTGATGAATGAAGAGATATTGGCATTGGTTGAATGGGAAGCCAAGCACGGGTACCAGATAGATTTAACGGCAGCGCAAACAGTCGAGGTTTTACGAGACTATTTTAATCTCAAAGCCTGGCTGGAAGATGAGGTCACAGCCGATAGAATTAAATATGAGCTCTCGCTCGGTCACTTAGTAATTCCACCCACAGCTGGTCGAGAGTTGGAGAATAAGTTTTTCAGGCAACCGGGACCCATTTACCATATGTTTGTGGTTAAGGGTTATGATGACCAAGATTTTATCGTCAATGATGTCGGGATAGGAAAGGGGGAAAGCTTTCGCTACAGCTATGATGATTTAATCGATGCTGTCCATGATTGGGATCATGATTTAGCTAAGGATGAGATGAGTGCTGAAGAGATTAAGACTACGCCTAAGGTTTTAGTCATTGTAGCGAAGTAGCAGTTAACTTGTCCACAGACAGGCTTGACAGCCTGTTTTTTTATTGTTACAGTAATAATACCAACTAAAATAGTAGGAATTATATGTTATTTACGACAAAAACTGAATATGGTATGCGGGCTATGGTGGAATTGGCTAAAAAAGCCAGTCAAGATCAACCCTTGCCTGTTTCGCAAATTGCTCGTGACCAACATTTGTCTCAAGCCTACTTGGAAAGATTATTTGCCAAATTGAAAGCGGATGGCTTGATTATGAGCACTAAAGGTTCGGGTGGTGGATATTATTTGGCTCGTCCTCCCAAACAGATTAATATCTTTGAAATCATTGAGGCTTTGGACGGTCCACTGATGGTTTTTTCCTGTATTTCTGAAGATGAGAATAAACTGGCTTGTTCCGCTAAAAATTGTTTGACCAAGCAAGTTTGGCATGAATTGCAAAAGCAGATTATTCACACCTTGCGTCAGTTTACATTAAAAGATTTAGTTAATTAAACTATGTATACAGACAAGGTTTTAGATCATTTTCACCATCCCAGGAACCAGGGTCGCATTCAAGCAGCAGATGGCATTGGTCAGGTAGGCAATCCGGTGTGCGGTGATGTGATGAAAATATATATTAAGGTAAAAGACCAGCCAGAGCCGGTTATTCAGGACATTAAATTTGAAACTTTGGGTTGTGGAGCAGCCATTGCCACGTCCTCCATGCTCACAGAGATGGTCAAAGGACAAACCATTCAGCAGGCTCTGAAGATCAGTAAAACACAAATTGCTCAAGAGTTGGGTGGGTTACCGCCAGCCAAGTTGCATTGCTCGGTACTGGCTCACGATGCCCTGCGTGAAGCCATTTTGGATTACCAGTCAAAAAATAATTATAAATATGCCTAAACAAACAACAGTACACAGGCAAGAGTGCGAAATTTATTCACGAGTTGTCGGCTATTTACGGCCAACCCAGAGCTGGAATGCCGGTAAACAGGCTGAATTTCATGATCGCAGTGTGTACCAGGCCAAAACCACAACCAATCATAAATAAATTCTATGGAAGATAAGATTAAAGCAGCTTTAGATCAACTAAGGCCTCATTTGCAAATGGACGGGGGAGATGTAGACTTTGTATCTTTTGATCAAGAGCAAGGTATTTTAAAATTAAAATTGCAAGGCGCTTGTCAAGGCTGTCCCATGTCTCAGATTACCTTGCAGGAAGGCATTGGCAAAGTTTTAAAACAAGACATGCCTGAGATTAAACAAGTCATAGCTGTCACTTAAATATGCCTGATACAGACCTGATATACTTAGACAATGCAGCCACCACTCAAATGGATGACCGCGTCATGTCAGCAATGCTGCCGTATTTAACAACCGAGTATGGCAATGCTTCTTCTTTGCATTCTGCCGGTTTAAACAACCGGGTGGCAGTAGATCGATCTCAGGCACTCATTGCCGCTTACCTGGGTGTAAATAAGGATGAAGTGTTTTTTACTTCTGGTGCGACTGAGAGTAATAATTTGGCGCTTTGGGGAGTGGTTAAAGCCTTGCAAACCAAACACAGCCAGATCCATATTATTACCTCTGCCATTGAGCATGACGCTGTTTTGGAACCGTGCCAGGCTTTAGAAAAACAGGGCATAGCGGTGACCTATTTGCCTGTTAATAGTCGAGGTGTAGTCAGTCTGGAAGCTATTAAAAAAGCTATTCGACCACAGACTCGCTTGATTTCAATCATGTACGTCAACAATGAAATCGGCACCATTCAGCCGATTGCACACATTGGACGTTTGGTTAGTCAATTGAATGCCGAGAGAAAAAACCAAATCTACTTACATACGGATGCCACCCAAGCGTTAAATGCCTGTTCTTGTCGGTTGACTGATTTAAAGGTGGATTTAATGTCATTTTCCGGGCATAAGATATATGGTCCCAAAGGAATTGGTGTTCTGTATTTGAAAAAGGGTACACCCTTGATTCCTTTGTTCTATGGCGGACATCAGCAACATAATGTCCGGCCGGGTACTTACAACGTGCCAGGTATTGTTGGCTTGGCTGAAGCGATTAAAATACTACAACAACCTCAGCACCAAGCGGAAATAGATAAGATTCAGACAATTAAAAGATACTTAATAGACCAGTTGCAAGCTAAAATTCCTCAGGTTAGACTCAATGGTGATGTTACTAAATCCATACCTCATATTTTAAACTTAAGTTTTCTTGGCGTGGAAGGAGAGAGTTTGTTGCTTATGCTGTCAAAACAAAAAATAGCAGTCTCGACAGGATCTGCTTGTTCGGCCGGTTCTTTAAAACCCTCCCATGTTTTAACGGCTTTGGGTTTGAAGCCGGAAGTCGCTCATGGTAGCCTGCGTATGAGTTTGGGCAGATTTAACCGGTTAAGCCAGGCTAGACAATTAGTTCGAGTCTTGCCCCCCTTGGTAGCTAAATTGAGAAGCATGTCGCCTTTAGCCGATTAAGTCTGGTCAGGATTAATTGGTTGTTCGTAGAGAAAAGGATTTCTGGTGGTCAGTTCAGAGCTGGTTGCCTGTATTTTACGCTCTAATTGAATCAGTTCCTCTTGAAATGTTTTGATTTGCAAGTCCTCATCCGGGACTTCTTTTTTTAATTCAGTTAAGATCTCAGCTTGGGCAATTGTTAGGTAGACATTCTGATGCAAAAAATACAGACAGTAGCTAAGCACAGCGACAATTAAAACCAAACTCAGAGGTCTTGAGATGTTGATAATTTTTATAATATCCAGTTTAAATTTTAGGTTTAGTTTTGACATATTAGTCAGTTAGATAGATCTGACCGGCTATTTGGGCTTTGACATGGTCAGCTTTGTCTTGGTCGGAGATGATTAAAAAATTAGGATTATAGTAGAAAGGTTTTTGTTCCAGTGATCGCAGAAAAGACATTATCGGCAGATAGCCTCCGGTCAAAGCAAGGTTTAATTCAATGTCCTTTTTTTCTGCTCCCATCTGACTGTCCAGGTCGGCGTCAATTTTTAAGTCAACCTGGTACTCTTCAGCCAGTTGTTCTAAGTCAGAAACCAAGTCCAGCTCTTGTCCGGCCGGAATAAATATGGGTTGCAACTTAACTATTTCCGCTTGAACAAACTCCAAGTCTTCTCTGGTTTGTCCCAGATTGGCACCTTGAGACAACTTGGCGTCCAATTTCAGTCTTTCTTGTTCAATCTGCCGGCTAATACTGTCAATTTGCATAACGGTGGGATAAACAACTAAACCAAGCAGAGTCGCAAATAAGGCGGCAACCACAATTAAACTCAGCGTAATTTTACGTTGGTAGGTCATTTGAGTTGACTTAAATTTATTTCTGCTCGAATTCTGAATTCATTATTTTCTTTGGCCAATTTATTGTCTAAAGGTAAGCTAACGGCAGTCAATAGATCTGAGGCTTGAAGCGATTCTTCCAAAGTGATTAAAGCTTGTCTGGTTTGAGCTGTGCCTTGCAATTCAAGACTGGCTTCAGTTCGGTGTATTTTGATAAAATCATATTTGACATCGGTAGGAGTTAAGTCTGCTAACTCGGACAACAGGCCGGATAAAGGATGGTAGTTACTTTGAATTTGGTTGACTCGGTCAATAACAGTATTGAGTTTTAAGATTTCTTGATTTAGTTCTTGGTTGTGGGCGATGGTGGTGGCATTTCTCTTGATCAATCTGGTCAGTTCAGATTCCAAGACGTATTTGGAAGTTAACAAAAGAATGGCAATAATTATGGTAAACAGCAAAAACAGCATCACAATCTCTTTGATCATGATATAGATTCGTTTAACTTTTAACTCCTGTTTGTGGTCAGGAGACATTAAGTTGAGGGTAATCATAGGAAAGTGGCCGGTTTTAATCCTCTCAGACCCAAGCCCAAGGCGGTGGTAAAGGATTGAGATCTGGACGGCGTAAAGAATGTGTGATTTGGATTGGTTAATTTCTGCCAAGGTTGGCTGATGACCGTTTTAATTTTCAGTTTTTCTTCCAGGACTTTGTCGATGTTAATAAAATTAGCTCCTCCGCCCGTTAGAATTATTCTTTCTATCGGTTTGACTTGGTTGAAATTGTTTTGGTAGTAAGCGACCGCTTGGTGGATCTGGTAGTCCAGTTCATCAATGGTTTCCTGGAAGATTTCCAAAACAGCTCCTTGGCATTTTTTTTCATCCAAGCCACAAACAATTTTCGCTTGCTCGGCTTGTTGCCAGTCTAAATCCACTGCTTGAGTTATTAAACTGGTAATTTTGTTGCCGGATATGGGCAGGCTGACAGTAAAAATGATGGTGGTTTGGTCAAACATAAACAAACCGGTGCGGTTGGCCCCAATATCTATGACTATCTGGGCATTGTTGGTTGCTTGGCTTTTATCCAGCATGCGAGCAATGGCTGCCGCTTCAATTTCCAAAACCGTGGGGATGAGGCCAGCTTGAGTCAGGAGATTTACATAGGAGTCAACAATGGTTTTAGGAGCCGCTCCCACCAGCAGATCGAGACTATGTTCATTGCTGTTGACAATCTGCCAGTCGAAGAATAAATCCTTTAAGTCTAAAGGAATGTGTTGTGGCAATTCATTCACAAGCTTCTCAGTGATCTCTTCCTTTTTGGTTTGAGGATCCATATCTTCTAAATGGATCAATTTTAAATAACTTCTGGCTTCCGGCAAAACTGCAATAACCTCATTTTCTAAACGACCATGACCTTGCCTGGTTTTAATAAGTTTGGTGAGTAAAGCTAAAAACTCATCGGATTTTTTTACTTCACCGTTTTCTAAACAACCAATCGGCAGTTTGACTTCGTTGTATAATTGAACTTTGGGATGATGGTATGTACCTTTGAGTTGAATCAATCTCAGGCTTCTGTCTGAAATGTCCAAACCAAAAGCTTTTTCATTGTAAGAAGGTAATGACATAGTCTAATTATATGCTAAAACAACGTATTTGAGAAGTTTTTTTAGTATTCTTCTTCCCAGTGATCCACGATTACGATGGGGGAATAAGTGGGATTACCCAAGGTCTGAGCGACCAGATTACTGTCAAATATCAGATTCAGTCCTTGCCAGATGCTAATTATGTTGAGCTGACGAGAGATAATACCACCCAAAACTTCAAAAGTACCTGGCAAACTCAAGACATTGATTTGGTCAGCTGCATACACCAGTCCTTCAACTTCAAAATCATCCAGACAGAGTTCAAAATCAATTTTACCTTTGGCCAACAAGCCGGATGGAGTGGTGCTGGATTGTGAGTTAATGATGATATCAGATTGGCCACAGCGAATACCCCAACAGCAAAAAAATGTATTCTTACCGACTTCAATATCATCTTCTGCCACTAAGACTCCATTGACGGTTAAATCGATCGGTCCTTTAATGTCTATGTCTCCAGTGACATAAGTGATGCCGTTGAGGGTTAGACCATCCCGATTATCCCAGAGTAAGTCTTCAAATTGACTTTCCGTATAGATTTGGTCGGCTCGGTTTATATACGATTCAGGATCATCCAGATTGTCAAAAGAGACAGCTGGCATACTAATCGGTTCAACACCTTCCTCGATGGTTGCGGCGTTAATCGTGGAAGTCCAGTGCTCATCTACTTCACCCGTAGCTCTCACGGCATTGTCTACATTTAGAGTACTGAAAAAATCAACAATCACATCTCCAATGGAAAAAACGCTGCCACCATAGACATTGTAGACACTGCCTGAGATATCTATATCACCATCGGAAAATTCAGCATTGTCTCCAACCGGGTTAGCTCCTAATGATTTGTACACGTAAGCCTTAACCTGTCTTTTGGTAGTATTGCCGTTAGTCTCCAGCCAGGCAGTGACGTTGATTTCAGCACTGGCCAAACCGGTATTGGTAATGTCAATCTGGTAGTATCCATTGGGATAAATAGCTGGATTTCGAGTGTATGTTGTACTCCAGTTGGGATTGGTTTCAAAATTCGTCTGCCAGGTTGGATCATTTTTTAATTTATATATCGCTTCAGCTATGCCACTTTCAGCCAAATAGTAAGTTTGAGTGGCTTTAACCTGGCTATTGGCAATTTTATACTCAGCTAGCGTAAAATTAATCAAATAAACGGACAACAGCAAAAGCAAGGCCATGATAACCAGACTGGCAATTAACACAAAACCGGATTTGTTACAGATTGCGGCCATAGATGGCGGTATTAAGAGTTAGTACGTAATCGTTTTTCAAGAGGTACAGATTAATCTGAACCAGAGAATTGCCCCAGAATTCCACATCATAGACATATTCACCAATAAGTCGATCTTCTAGAATCAGTAGATTTGGAGCTTCCCCCAAGGGTCCAACTGCATTATGGTAAACGTAATTATTCGGATCTTCATCAAAATAATAGGCCAGTGTTTGTCGGTAGAGATCCGAATTGATTTGGTAATAGCGAATATAGGTTATGATATCCGTATCATGACCATCTTGAAACATGATTTCAGCCGGTAAACTGTCTGGATCTGCTGTGGTTTCCGGCAAGGTGGTGACAATATCATTGGTCTGTCTTAATTCACGGCTCAGGCGATCTAAAATGACTCGGCCGTTTTGTGAGATTTCACTTAAACTATCTGAGCGGTTGTAGGCATTTTGACTAATCACAAACACGGAACTGATAATTAAAATTAAAATCACAGCTGAAATAATGGCTAGATTAATTTCAATTAGAGTAAAACCCAGCTTGTTTTGACTTACATCTATTTTTGGCATATTAAGATTTTAAGTTGGACCTGGCTTTCAGCCCTGGTATTGGCATTTGTCCAAAATACTGTGACCGTGGCTAATTTTAAACCGGTTGCTGAGACTGAACTGGCTAAATCGTGATCTACATACTCAATGTCTACTTGTCTGAAATAATTGTAAAAAGGACTGGCTGGATCATCCGCCAACCTAGTCTTGGATTCAACTTGGCCAATTCCCATATCGTCGAAGTCTAAATAAAAAAGCTCCTCAATTTTAGCTTGAGCCAAATGAGTAGCGACCGTGGCTTGTTCCGCTGTTTTGTTGACTTGCAAAGAGAAGGGAAAAAGCTTGGTGACAGCTACAATGCCAATTAGAATAACACTGATTGCCAGTAAAACTTCGACTAAAGTTAAACCGGCTTTAGATTTTAACATAACCAGATGGTTTAATCTCTAAAATTTTGACTTGGCCTTTAACATTTTCCAAAGTCAAACTGCCGCTTTCCAATACACCACCGGTCACGGTAAATGTCAGGGTATTGTTCGTAAGGCCGGTTATTTCTTGAATGGTTAAATTGGTTAACACACGACTGATAATAACCTGTCCGGAATCGTCGTTGTTAATCGTGTAACTGTTGGCTTCCAAGTTAAAAACCGCAGAATGATTAATCTGTTGTTCAACTGCCAATTGTTGAGCCTGTCTCAAATCGCCGGCTAATTGTTTTATGCTGGAATTCAGATGAATACTGGGACCGATTTGCAAATAAGCCGGATATGCCATGATACCCAAAATGGCGATGACGGCTAAAATGGTAACGACTTCAAATAGACTGAAACCTAGATTGGCTCGCATATTAGAAATTCTGAGTTAAGGAATAGATGGGTGTTAGAATGGCTAAAGCAATGCCGGCCACTCCAAGACCAATTAGGATCATGAGTATCGGTTCAATGATAGAGGGTAGGGAATTCATGGTTTCAGTCACTTCTTCTTCGTAAAAGCCGGCCAGATTATCCATAATTTCATCTAAAGAACCGGTGTCTTCACCCACTGAAATGATTTGAGTAACCGAGGCCGGGAAAATTTGCGGATATTTTTTAAGACTGGTTGCAATCTGTCCTCCTCGTCTGACCTGTTCAGCCACTTCCAACAAGACTTGTTTGTAAACGGTGTTGCCGATGACTTTGGAAGTAATTTGCAGAGACTGGATGATGGCAATATCTGTTTTAATCAGTGAACTTAAACTGCGAGCAATACGAGCCAGATTAACTTTCTTAACGATCGGGGAAAAGACCGGCAGTTTTAAAAAAGCTCGGCTTAAAAAAACATGTCCAATTTTTGATCTTAAAAATTGAATTAAGATGATAAGTGTTGCCAAAAAAATGCCAGCCACCAGTAAACCGTTGCTCTGAATGAAATCATTTATGGCAATTAACATTTTGGTTGCCAGAGGTAATTCAATGTCCAGATCTCGGAAAAGATCAGTGATGCTTGGCAGGACAAAGATAAGGACAAAAGCACCAATGGCAATCATGGCCAGAATAATAATGACTGGATAGGTCAAAGCATTTCTGACTTTAGCTTTGAGCTGATGATCTTTTTTGGTTTGAACATGCAATTGTTCTAAAACTTCTTGTAATTGTCCACCGGCTTCACCCGCTTCAATCATATTAATGAACATCTCACCAAACTGTTTGCGGTAAGGTTTTAAACTCGTCGCAAAGCTTTGGCCTTGCTTGACTTTTTTCGTCACCACCACCAATATTTCTTTCAATTTTACGTTAGGGGTCTGTTCGGTCAGGGTTTGTAAGCCGTTGGCCAAAGGCACGCCCGCTTTAATCATGACACATAAGTTTTGCAATAAAAAAACTTTGGCAGTCGTGTTGATATAGCTGAATCTGGCTAGAAATCTTTTAAGCATGGTTTATTCTTGAGTCACTCTTAAGACTTCTTCAAGAGTGGTTACTCCGTTTTTAGCTTTAATGAAGCCGTCTTGGACAATGGTTATCATACCGGCTTCCAATGCAGCTTTTTCTAAAGCTTGACGGGGAGATTTTTTAAGTATTAATTGGGAAATGTTTTCATTGATTTCCAGGACTTCGTAGATGCCGATTCTACCTTTGTAGCCTGAATTCTTGCATTTTTGACAGCCCTTGCCCCGGTAGAACAGAACAGACTTTAAAGATTGGCCTTTTTTCAGATGTCCCTTGGCAATTAAATCCGTTTCAATCTTATCTAAATTGAACTGTTTGGCCAGATCATCAATGGCTGCTTTGTCCAGATTGTAGCTTTCAATGCAATCTTTGCAGATTCGTCTGACCAATCTTTGGGCAATGATTACATTTAAAGTGGAAGCCAGTAAAAAGGTGGGTATTTTCATATCTATTAACCGCGGTATGGTTGTAATGGCATCATTGGTATGCAGGGTGGATAAAACCAAATGGCCTGTCATGGCAGCGTTGATGGCAATCTCAGCTGTTTCTTTATCTCTAATTTCACCCACCATGATAATATCCGGATCTTGACGCAGAAAGGCTCTTAAACCGGCTGCAAAAGTAAAACCGATTTTAGGTTGAATCTGGCTTTGGTTAACATTGGGCAGACGGTATTCAATGGGATCTTCAATGGTGGAGATATTGACTTCCGGCTTGTTTAAGACGCCTAAGATGGAATAGAGAGTAGTGGTTTTGCCGGAACCGGTTGGTCCGGTCACCAGGATCATACCGTGAGGCTTGGCAACATTATTTTTTACCACGTTCAATGTTTCTGGTTGAAAGCCCAATTGTTCCAAAGTCAGTTGTTGAGCTTGGTCCGGCAAAAGCCTTAAAACAATTTTCTCACCGTCAAAAGCCGGCATAACCGAAACTCGAAAGGCGACTTTGTATTCATCTGTTTTAATTTTAAAACGTCCGTCTTGAGGGAGACGATGTTCATCTATTTTTAAATTGGACATGATCTTAATTCTGGCCACCACTCCAGCATGACTGGCTTTGGGTAAGGTCATAACCGGTCTTAAAATGCCGTCAATACGGTATCTAATTTTAACTTCTCTTTCAGCCGGCTCAAGATGAATGTCTGAAGCGTTTTCTAAAATGGCATATTCTAAAATCGTATCCACGATTTTGACAATCGGTAGGTCTTGAGCTAAATTTTTAAGCTCGGTTTGTCCAGTCTTGGTTTCCGCACCTTCTTGTTCAATGGTTTTTAATTCAGCACTCAATCCCTTGTGGTACTGTTTTAAAACATCGGCAATGTTTTCCGGATTGGTGATGTGGACTTTAATGTCTTTTTGACTTTTTTTGGCTAAAAAATCGAACAGTTCCAAGTTGGAAATATCCAGAGTCGCTACTTTTAAGGTACTTTTGCTTTCTTCAAAAGCAATGATTTGGTGAGTGCGGGCAGTGACTTCCGGGATAATGTTTAAAATATCTTTACGAATGGTTTGTCCCTTGAGATCTACAAAAGGCAGGTTATAGTATTTGGCAGCGGCTTGGTACAACAAATTAGCCGAGATTAATTTTTGCTCCAGAATCAAATCTTCCAAACTTTCTTTTCTTTTTCTGGCTCTTTCCTTGTATTCTTTAATTTGTTTGTCAGTCAGAATGCCGTTCTGCTGCAAAATTAACTCGAGATCTTTTTGGTTAATCATATAAGCATGGGAATAAGTAGATAATTATCTATATTATAACACAAAAATAGATTAGATTTCAATGTTAAAAACCAAAAACCGCCATTTTTTTAAACAGCGGTTTTTAGTTTAAGCGGGGCGCAGCTTGCTTAATTAATATTGGTAACTCTTAGCTTTGTATTTTAAATAGTTACTGGCGTCAGGTTGGTTTTGGTAAACATCAATGGTTTGTTTGGTGATGCTCAGCCAGTTATACTTCTTAGTGATTAATTTCTTGGCAAATTTAGCTTTAGCCTTCAAAACCTTAGTATCTTTTAGAGCTTGCTGTAATTTGTTGGTTAAATCTTTAACGTTCTTGGATTTGAACTCCAGACTTAAACCTTTGGCAATTTCTTGGTTTTCCTCAATATCACTGGTAATGACTGGTAAGCCGTAAGCAATGGCTTCCAGTAAAGTAATGGATAAACCTTCAGTTTCGGATGGTTGGACAAAAGCATAGGCGTTTTTAAAAATGGTTTCTAATTGTCTGCCGGTTTGTTCATCTGTAAAGATAATATTCGGATTTCCGGCTGCCAACTCGTGTAAGTACGTCACATAATCGTTGGTTCTGGCACTGCCACCGACAATAACCAATTTTTTATCTGTCTTTAACTGTAGGTAAGCCTGAATTAAGGTATGGATACCTTTGTGTTTAACCAATCTGGAAACACTCAGGAAATAACCTTGTTTCTTTAAATTGAATTTCTTTAAAATCTGAAGATCTGCTTTATGTCTGGTAATCTTAACACCATTGGGAATGTAGTTGGTTGTTTTGTCAAAACGGTACTGGCAATATTTATACAGTACTTCTGAAACAGTAATGGTTTGATGAGGGAAAGTGCAAGCGGTCCATTCACCCAAGCTTAAGAACTGTTTGGCCAGCCAATTCCATTTCTGGTGTTGACGATCTATACAGTGAAAGGTAACAATAACCTTTGTTTTAGGATTAAAGAGCCTGGGTATAAAAGACAGTAATGAAGGACCAACACCATGGTAATGGATAATATCGTAACTTTGAAAGATGGCATGGAGACTTGAGAAGAAAGTATGGGTAATAGCATCAAAATGCTTAGTGTTAAATGAAGGTAGATTAATAACATTAACACCTTGGTATCTTTGCTTACGATTGCCAGTGTAATGAGGACGTGAATAAACGGACACGTCAAAACCGGCTTTAGCCAACTGAGTGCTAAGCTCTTGTACGTGTTTTTCAATTCCACCGGAATTAGATGGAATGCCTTTTTGTCCAATGAAAGCAATTTTCATAAGTAAATTTAGCTATTTTTCCTCAAGATCTAGATTGTCTCAGGAATATTAAACCTTAGCAAAATATAGATATTTTGTCAAGAGCTATAGATATCGATATTTAATACCTATTTTAGCTAAAAACAGACAAAAAGAAAAGCGGGTTAACATCCGTGTTAACCCGCTGTAATTGCGGTTTAGCTGACCTTCCTGGCCAGCGTTAGGAGCAGATCTGAAAGTAGATCGCTCTTGGTATCACCTTGGCCGCCAAAGTTGTTGGCCAAGAGAGAAAAGTCTAACAAAGTAACGTATCCATCCCGGTTGAAATCTGCTCGGCTGTTGTAGTTTTCGTCGCCAGCTGAGGAGCCGAAGCTCGATGCCAGCACCGAAAAATCCAACAGGGTGACAAAATTGTCTCCATTGGCATCACCAGCCAAGACTTGACCGCAGTCAACACTGGTTGGCAATGTGAGATCCATGGAAATGGCCAGGCTGTATTCCTCCTTGAAGATCACCTGGTATTGACCCGGTTCAGCTTGGAACAGGGCAGTGAACCGACCTTCCTGGTCAGTCGTAACTGTTACAGATTCAATCTCTTCTCCGGTGTGCGGATCATAGAGAGAAATCTGAACGTTGGTTGCCCATCTGCCCGGGTAGCTGCCTTGCAGACCAATTGTACCGGTTAGCTCCAGCTGACCGGGATCTGAACTGAGCACAGTCACCCTGCCGTTGCTAATTACGACCGGCAGATCTGGCACTCTCACACCGGATACTTGGGTGTGTGTCGGGTCCAGGTAAACAGGATACTCACCGGGCACATCTGTCAAAATGCGGAAACGCAGTCTGAGCAGTGTGTCAGGCAATTGAGCCAATCCCGTACCAGGACCCAGAGCGGAAAATCGCCAGTTGTAAGTCTGGTTGTCAACCGTATTGGCCACAATATTCCAGTCTTGCTCGTCGAACTCGTGAGAGTATTCGACAAGCTGTAGAGCCTGAACATCGTAAGCCAGGGCCAACACCACTAGATCCGGCGGATAGTCATAGAAATTAGGCACCAACTCATACCAGCTGAGCCTGATTTCAACTGAGTTGTTGTACTGGCCAGAAACCTCATCCATCTCTAGAGCCAACCGGGGTTGACTGAAGACGGGTATAACCTCTAGGGCTACTGTTTCTGACCAGAGACTACAAAAGGGGACGATACCTTGCAGCGGTAGTGGCCGCTGTCCTGGATTCTCGTTACCTCAATTCGGTACGTGGTGCCATTGGCGCCCGGGATCAGGATTTCCCCTGATTTCAGAGCGTCCGGCGACACTTTGTACCATTGGTAGGTAAGCGGTTCATCCCCGGTTGCTTGAACTGTCAGTTCGGCGGGTTCGCCTGCGTAGACAGTCAAGTCCTGAGGTTGCTGAGTGATAATGGGCGGTTCGCCTTCACCTTCACCTTCACCCTCGCCTTCACCTTCACCTTCACCCTCGCCTTCGCCTTCACCCTCACCTGAGGTGCGGAATACAGCTGTTACGGATTTGTTGGTATCCATAACCACCGTGGCCACATTACCATTAGCGGAGGCAAAGGAGCCGAGCCAGTAGTCGAATACCCAACCAGGGTTGGGTGTTGCTGTTAGCGACACCTCGGTCCCTTCTGGATAGTCAGGACCTTGCGGATCGGGATCGATATGCCCATCACCATCGACCACCAAGGTCAAGGTGTAGACAGGCCTTGGCTCGAAAATAGCGGTGACCGTCTTGTTACCGTTCATGGTAACTGTGGTCACGGGATTAAGGGGTTGAGCTACCGCCCCTTGCCAACCGACAAAGCGGTGGCCGATCTGTGCCACTGCAGTCAGCGTCACGATCGTTCCAGCCGGGTAAACTTCCAGCTGAGGATCCGGTGTGGCGTCACCGTTGCCTTGAATTGTAATGTCCAAGGTGTAAACCGATGTCACCGTTACCCACGCAATGTCCGTAGGCACCGCGTGCCGGCCTCCAACACTGACTGAACAGCGGTAGCCACCGGCATCACCCGGAGTGACCGACTCGATAACCAGGTTATTGGAGGTCGCGCCCGGAATAGGAGTATCTCCCATGCCCTTGGTCGGCGACTGGTAGTACCACTGGTAACCGAGCTCGAGTTCAGTCGCGGTTTCGGCTAGAACGAAGAGCTCCAGACGATCGCCTGCCAGCAAGTCTTGGGAGACAGGCTGGGTTACAATTGTCGGTTCTTCAGGCAAAAAGTAAGCGGTGACGGTTTCATCACCATTAATGATAATACTGGTAATCGGGTTAAGCGGCTCAGCCACGTTATCCGACCAGTTACTGAAAAACCAACCGTCGTTGGGGATGGCTTCAAGGCCAATTTGGGTCTGAGCCGGATAGGGCCCGACTTGGTCGACCAAGACATCGCCACCGCCATCGGACAGAGTAACCAACGAGTAGTACTCCACGGCATTGACAACCAGAGGAGCGTCTTGTGTGGTTACCTGAACATAGTGGTTTGAGACAACGCAAGTGTAGACACCCGCGTCATCTTCGGTTACGGCTTCCAGTGACAGATCGGGTTGATTCGCACCTGAGATGACAGCTGCGTCCAACTGCCATTGGTAGGTCATAGGCAATGCGCCCACAGCTTCAACAGCAGTGGTAAAAGTCTGACCTTGGTCTATCTCAGCGCCTTGAGGCTGCTGAGTGATGACCAAGGGATCTGACCAGTCACTCTCTGAGAATTGGATGATAGCGTTACCGCTACCATCGTCAACGATCAAGTTGGAGTTACCTCCGAACCAGAGGCTAACATTGGGATCCGTGATTGTGGGTTCTCCCAGGATCAGGTGAGCCCACAGGAGAGAACCGTCAGCCTTCAGGCCGACGAGCGTTCCCCGGAACAAACCGGGTTCCGAATCCAGACTTTCACGACAGTGAGTCAGGATATCTACCACGGTCTGACCCGGTTCGATGTCAGTGATCGGGATGGTCGCCGTTGACCAGCCATCCGGTCCGGCAATACCGAGACCGATCACTTGGTCGTTTTCGACCGTTGTCAGCCAGTGGCTGCCCCAGCCCGAAAGGGTTTGCAGAGTGAGAATCATCTCACCCTCATCACCCGTGGGTTGGGAGAACCAGCCCTGCAAGTCACCCTCGCCTTCACCCTCGCCTTCACCTCCAAACGATACAGTGAAGTTGAGAGTATAATCATTGTTGTTTTCATCGCTCTCATTGATTTCATTCTGAGAGTCGATAATCAATTGGAGGGTATGATCGCCGGGGTTGACTTCCGGCCAATCCAGACCATACATCCAATCCTGACTCGTAGCTGTGACAGTGTCCGTGTGATACGGGACATCGTCTATTAGCCACTGAATCTGGAAAGAATTCGTAACAACCCCACCGATCGTGTCGATGTGGGCGAAAAAGTCCGATGTATTCGGATCGTTAAAAGTCGGATCCATTACCATCAACTCATCGACCAAAAGGTCGATTTCACCTTCACCTTCGCCTTCACCTTCGCCTTCACCTTCACCTTCAGCAGGCAGAACAGTTAGAAGAGCCCCATCTGAAGTTACCTTCCCATAAGGATTGGTAACTATGCAGACGTACACCCCTCCATCTTCATCTGTCACTGCTGTCAGGGTCAACGTCGGATCGGTGGCACCGGTAATCAGCACCACTTCATCCGCATTTTTCTGCCATTGATGAGTCATGGGCAATGCGCCCACAGCTTCAACAGCAGTGGTAAAAGTCTGACCTTGGTTTAACTCAGCGCCTTGAGGATGCTGAGTAATAACTAAGGGATTTGACCAGTCATTCTCTGAGAATTGGATGATAGCGTTACCACTACCATCGTCAACGATCAAGTTGGAGTTACCTCCGAACCAGAGGCTTACCTCTGGTTCCCAAGGTTGGGGATCTCCTAGGATCAAATAGCTCCACAGGAGAGAACCGTCGGCCTTCAGGCCAACGAGCGTTCCCCGAAATGTCCCCGGTTCAGCCCCGATGTATTCACGACAGTGTGTCGTAACATCGGCGACTGTCTGTCCCGGTTCAAGATAGGTGATCGGGATGGTCGCCGTTGACCAGCCATCCGGTCCGGCAATACCGAGACCGATCACTTGGTCGTTTTCGACCGTTGTCAGCCAGTGGCTGCCCCAGCCCGAAAGGGTTTGCAGAGTGAGAATCATCTCACCCTCATCACCCGTGGGTTGGGAGAACCAGCCCTGGAGTTGGCTGTTAGCTGAGGCGATTGCCGGTATGGCAATCAGGATCGCTAAACAACACATTTTTTTCATTCTACTTTCTCCTTGGTGCTTGCTAGCACCTGTATCACACAACTGGACTTAACAGCCCCATGCTGCCAAGCCCACATTTATGGACTAACCCTATCTTTAGGTAATAAAGATAGGGGATTTGCAGGTTGTCAAAGACCCAACCCAACCCCATATTGTCTTAAAAATATGAGATTAAGCATCGCAGTATATTAGCATAGATATGTTAAATTGTCAAGAGTAAGATTTTTTTAGGTATAAAACTAAATTTATCTAAATTTAGACAAAAAAGAAAAGGGCAAGACTGATACGTATCAGTCTTACCCTTAAGACTATTTGGCCAGTGTGACGTAGAAGTCATCCACTGGCTGGACAACCGGATGGGTGCAGTCGTAACCGTTGCACTCCTGGTTGTCATGCGGGAACTCCAGCTCGGAATCCCCAATCACGCTAACAGACCAGTTTAAGTCACTGATCTGTTCATTCTTTCGGTGGGCAGAAACCAGGATCACTCCCGGTTCCACCTCAAACCAGTCTACTCCCCAGACATCGGGGTTGTAGTTAATGTCAACTACCGACGTTAAAGTCGGGTTAAAATGTATCTCGAAGTTCAGGGCGCAGATGTCTGCGCTGTTGTAGTGAAACTGGAGAGACATTTCCTGAATCTCTCCAGTCGGTTCGCGTAATACCCAAGCGGCCGGGATCGGCAACTCAGGATTGAAGGTGTAATGACCACCGTTCTGCCACAGATAAGTGGCTCGGATGGCCATACCCATTCCATTATCTCCTCTTTGCCATCCGGCTAAATATCCAATGGCTTCTGGCATCTCAATCTGCCAGTTGTAATTGGTATCTGCCGGGTGAAATTCACCCTCGCCTTCACCTTCGCCTTCAACTGGTTCGGTCTTTTCTCGGAACACAACCGCAATGGACCGGTCAGAGTCCATAATTACCATTGCAGTACCGCTTAATATATCAGCGGCTTCAAACGATCCGAGCCAGTATGATATCTCCCAACCATCAGCCGGGAGAGCGGTAATCGTGACAGTTGAACCCTCATCGTATTGATGAGAGCCAATGTTCGGCTCGATAGTGCCCTGTCCCTGAATCGAGATGGACAGGGTGAAGGTTTCACCTTCTCCTTCTCCTTCACCTTCACCTTCGCCTTCTCCTTCGCCTTCACCTTCTCCTTCACCTTCACCTTCTCCTTCACCTTCACCTTCACCTTCTCCTTCACCTGCGGAATGTATTTCCCAGTACCATTTTTCAGGACCGGGAGATTGCACCCCAGGATGACTTCCCAAATAAACATCCCACCAGGGATCTTGGTCAACATCCCCGGTATTGAGATAGTCTATCGTGACTCCGTCTGTTAGTGTTAAACCTACATTCGGAGAAAAGTGGTTTGGATTGTTTTCATCCGGTTGGATGATAACAATTGCCTCATTCCCACCCTGGTATTCCGAGCGGAATAGGGTGTAAAGAGACCAGTCAATCGGGCTGGTCGGCTGCTGCTGAGCAGTTGCCGACCAGAAATCACTGATGTATTCATCCTGTCCGACCAGAACAGGATTATTCATTAGTGAAGTCCACGATGTAGTGGATGGTTTAATTAGCCGGGCGTACACATACCCGGCAATGTGTTCAAGCAAGGCCGTTGGCCTGCTCGGATTAATGGCCAGGTGAGCAGAGCTCATGGCCATTTTGTTGTTGGTTTGCTTGGTTCTCGTGATAACGTCACCAATGACCAAGCCGAATTGGAAAAGTTCAAGATCGGCGTTGTACATTCTCGGGACAGGACCTCCCGAAAAGTCTTCCCCGATCGTAATGTAGGGATCTGCCTGACCGTCAAACTCCAGCTCAAAGCTGAAGTAGGGCAGGCCGTGGGTTACATCACCACTGGACATGCCAGCGATGTAACCCACACCTGGTTGAGGCGAATATGCTACTATTGTCCAGCCCTCAACATGGGACCGAACGTTTTCATACAGAAACATGGATTCCGGATTATAGCCGATTTCGAGATTGAAACCGACTATGTTCGGAACCTCGCCCCCACCGCAGTAGAGACCGTACCTTGTTGTTTCAGCTCCCGCTGTTGCAGCGAGAACAACTGCCGATACCAACAAAAGCTTTTTCATTCATCCTCCTTGGCCTTTTTGGCCACAATCAACCTGGCGCGTTACACGCCCGAACAATGGACTTAATAGCACCATGCCACTAAGCCCAAGTATCTATCCTAAACTCTGTCAGAACACATTTCAGACAGAGATTAGAAACTCAATTGTCAAAGACCAGAAGTCATACTTCTTCAGTGGACTTTATGCCCAGATTATATCATAAATTATTATTTTTGTCAATATTAGTTGATCTAATTGTATACCAAATATTCATCTAAATTTAGACAAAAATAAAAGGGTAAGATTAACGCGTGTTAATCCTACCCTAAATAAGTTATCTGAGGATGGCCCTCAGTAGTTTCCTGACATCGATCTTGGCCGGGTCAATCCAATCGTCTTCCGTGAAGTCGATCATGGAATTGCCGCCATGGTCAATGATCAGGTCCGAATTGGCTCCGTACCAGAACGTCCAGTTCGGGTTGGCCGGGGGACCCAAATTAACGTATAAGATCTGACCGTCCTTGGTCAGAACAAACGGTACACCACCCAGGTGACCGGTGTTCCATGTGTCCCAGCAAGTGTAGATGCTTACAGCATTGTCACCTGCATAGGGAGTCACAATGATACCCATGGTCTGGATATCTTCTTCCGTGCTAGGCCAGCCTTTGGGACCAGCCATGCCCAGACCGTAGATATCTTCGTCCGAATTGATCCTCTGGGGATAGACCAGGTTTTCCTGCCAGGTCACACCCTCGGGCAACTCCAGATCACACTGGATGTCACCATATTCGTCCGGTTGGTAAAAGCGACCGGTGGCCTTGGCCATAGTGAAGACCGCTGTCACCATTTTGTTGCCGTCCATGGCAAGAGTGACCGGGTTGGCACTGCCTGACAGACTGCCCATCCAGCGAATGAATTGAGCGCCGGTTTCAGGTTGCGCCGTAATCGTTACTTCATGACCAGACTGGTAGCTGTGGATACCAGCACCGGGAGTGGTACTGCCACTACCTTGAATCGAGATGGATAAGGTAAAGGTTTCGCCTTCACCCTCACCTTCACCCTCACCTTCACCTTCACCTTCACCGGATTCGGGTGAGAAAGAAGCAGTCAGGCTGTAATCCTGATCCATGGTCAGTTGCAGGGGATTGGTCGTGTCTGTGACATCGCCGGACCAGCCATCAAAGATCTGGCCATCGTCCGGAACTGCCACGATCGTTACCGTCTCTCCCTGGTAATACGGCGGTTCAGACGACACTTGGAAGGTACCGCTACCAACCGTATTAATTTGGAGCTGGTAGGTGGCTAGCTCTAGGAATTGAGCCACCACTGCCATGTCCTCCTGAATGGTGAAATGAGCCGGATTGTTGGACGTTACCAAATCGCCGGCAAAAGTTTCAAACATGAAGCCGGGAGCCGGGGTCGCACTTATGGTCACGCTGTCTCCTGCCTCATACGGTCCGAGCGGTTCGACTTGAATCGTACCGGCACCGGCTGGAGAAACAGAAGTCTGAAGCATGTACAGTTCCGGATCTACCGGTTCAAAATTGGCAACCACCGCAAGATCTCCGTTGACGGAAATCCGTACGTTGGACTCCGAAGCTTGCAGATCTCCGGTCCAACCCGTGAACTGCCAATCCGGATTAGGGGTGGCTGTGAGAGTAATGGTCTCTCCGTACACATAGGCAGTGCGCACGGGTATGACCGATACCTGACCGCCGTTAGACGGTGTTGCCACTGCAGACACCTGGTAGGTTATCTGCTCAAAAATGGCAGACACTTGCTTGTCTTGGTCCATGATCACCGTTGTTGAAGCGGTATCAGGACTTTCGACACCTCCGAACCAGCCAGTGAATTCATACTCGGGGTTAGCCGAGGCGATCAGCTCTACAACAGTCCCGGCTTCATACTGCTGGGATGCTTGAATTTGTCCAATGATCTGACCACCCGTTGTTTCAGTGATGGTCAGGGTGTAGTAAACAGTCTCGTTTACCGAGACAGTGGCCGGATTGGATTCAACCGTGTTTTCCCGACTGTCGGTGACCCGACAGACGTAGCTACCAGCGTCCGCTGGTACTACCTGCTCAATGACGAGCGACGGGAGAGTAGCATCGCTGACAAGGCTACCGCCGCGGTACCATTGGTAGGACAGGGGTAGTACCGAGACGGCTTCAACCACTAGTTCCAGTCTTGCTCCCTGCTCCAGTTCCTGGGAAATGGGGTGGGTGGTAATAACCGGGGGTTGAGGCACAAAGATAGCGCTAGCCGTGATGTTTCTGTCCATCACGAGTGTCAGCGGGCTTTCGTCCGCAGAGTCTTCCAGTTGTCCGCTCCAGCTGCTAAACATATAGCCTTGAGATGGCATGGGATTGAGTGTCACCTCCGTGTTCTCCGGATAACGATCCATGGTGATGGACCGGATAACCTGACCGCCGTTAGACGGCTGAATGGTCAGATCCAGAGAAAAGAACACAGGCGGTTCTTCAACGAAGTGAGGCCGAATTTGTTTGTCACTGTTCATGGTGACAGTCGTTTCAACGGACTGATCATCCGCTACCTCTCCGGTCCAGCGATCAAAGTCATAACCTTCATCCGGGATAGCCCGAACAGTCACGACTTCATCTTCCTGGTACTCATGGGAACCGTAGCCAGGCTCGGTTGTGCCATGCGTGTTGGAGATGATCTGCAGAGTGTAGGTTTGTGGCGGAATTTCTTCAAACACCGCTACCACCGTCTTGTTGCCATTCATGGCAACTGCGGTGGTAGACTGGTCACCCGAACAGGCATTCTGCCATTCTTTGAACCGCCAGCCGTTGCTGGGCTGGGCAGTCAAGTCAACCATTGTTCCTTCAACGTACGAGTCCTGCTCGGGATCAACCGAGACCGAACCGCCGGTTGTCGGTTGGACAATGACGTTCAAAATGTACTCTTCGGGAATTTCTTCAAACACCGCTACCACCGTCTTGTTGCCATTCATGGCAACTGCGGTGGTAGACTGGTCACCCGAACAGGCATTCTGCCATTCTTTGAACCGCCAGCCGTTGCTGGGCTGGGCAGTCAAGTCAACCATTGTTCCTTCAACGTACGAGTCCTGCTCGGGATCAACCGAGACCGAACCGCCGGTTGTCGGTTGGACAATGACGTTAAGAGTGTATTGCGCAGGCAATTCCTCGAAAACTGCCGTGATGGTTTTGTTGCCATTCATCACGATTTCCACCGGATTTTCTTGCCCCGTAACATCGCCTTCCCAATGAGAGAATTCCCAGCCTTCGACCGGGGTGGCGGTGACGCGAACTCTTTCACCTTCATTAAATTCCCCGCTTTGGGGAACAGTACCGCCTTCACCCCTTTTCAGGATATTGAGCTGGTACTTCTCAGGCTGGGATTGGATGAAGACGGCCATAACTGTCCGGTTGTTGTCCATCCGAACAGAAACTTCCAGGCTATTGCCTGAGGCGTTGCCTTCCCAACGGTCCAGCTCCCAGCCCTCAGCCGGGGTAGCCGTAATCCTGACAGTCGTACCCTCATTGTACTCATGAGAGCCGATCGTCGGGCTCAACGTACCCTGTCCTTGCTTGGCAATGGTCAGGGTATACTTGGGCGGCGGAATTGGTTCGAAGATCGCAGTCAGGATCGTGTCCTGACGCACATTGCCGGTCGTATTGTTGCTGTTGGGATTGGCCGGAAAATTATCCGCGTCAGATTCCCAGCGCACAAAACGCCAGCCTTGAGACGGCATCGCGGTCAGGGTGACCGCAGAGCCTTCCGGATACTTTTCCTCATTCGGCTCGATCTGAGCCCGGCCCTGGCCCTGGGTCTCCAGGGTAACAGTGTACGACCTTTGTAGAGGGTTGTTGTTAGGACAGCCAACGACAAAAACTACCAAACTCAACAAAACCAACATCTTTTTCATCTCGCTTCCTCCTTTGTGCTTGCGCACACGTGTATTTAAGCTAAGACAGACCATCTGCCCCAGCTTATCCTCTAGGTTGTCAAATAACAAGTACCGGATTTCGGCACTTATTTAACTAATTTTGTCTTTAAATTAGAAAAATAAATGTCCAAATTTAACTATTATTTAATGGTGCATCTTAACATAGAATAATATTTTTGTCAAGATATTTTTTAATTGAAAAAGGGGCAGAACTAGTCGTTACTAGAACTGCCCCTAAAATAATGCTACCTACTACGGAAGCATGTCAGAAATGGCACCACCCGGTCGCCGGTGCAGGATAGTGCCGTCAGTATTGCGCAGCACCATCATGTCCATATATAACCAGGACGTCCACGTCGGGTTGGTCGGGCTGTCGGCCAGCACGAACCCACCGTCAATGATTTGGTTCGGATTAAGTTCCGGATCCGACACCCACTTGGTCAGCAGGATGTCGACCTGGTTCTTGAACCCGTTCGGGATCTGGACCCAGTCAGCTGGTGCCCAACTGCCTGTTCCGGCCGGGATGTACTGACCCAGGTATTCCGGGAAATTGGTCCAAGCGATCCAGCGAGCATTGTCGATGAACCACTGAGCCTCATTGTGGGAAACAGGGTAACCGTCCCAGCCCAGAGCCAGGTTTTCAGCCGGCGTATTACCAGGCCAGACCGAGACTGCCAGATTGTCACCCTCCCAGAACAGGCGTGCTCCAGCCCAATGCTGCGCCTCTTCCTGGGTCAACACAAAGATGGTTGCCCGGTCAGAGAAGACAGAACCGGATTGGTTGGTTGCTTGAACACGGAAGGAGGTACCGTCCATATCCAAGGTCACCGGCCCGCTCAAGTTATAGGTCAGACCGGTGGCTGACAGGAAGATATCGTCCTGCTGCCATCGGTAGGACATCGGCAAACCGCCAGTCAACACACCTTGGAGCGAAGGCAAAATATCGCCGGCCACCAGGGTGTAGCTGTTAGGCTGGAAAATCTGGAAGGGAGGATCCGCCGGATCCGTGGGTTCAAACCGGCAAACCAGCGAGTATGATTGGTCCATGTGAATGTACCAGTCATACTCGTTGGACACGAGTTGGTTGGTGGCGTGGTCATACCAGCCGACCAATTTCCAACCCTCTGTCGGATGAGCCCGCAGCCGAACATCGCTGTTCAGGTCCTGGTTAGGACCGGGCGGTTCAGCCCAGACTCGGCAATTCAGATCGCCTTCCATCAGAACGGACAGGGTTACGATCTGGTCATTCATGTCGTTGAAAACCGCAACCACGGTTCGATCCTGGTTCATACGAACCTGGGTCGATTGATCCGTAATGTTGAGTTCGAGTTGCTCCCAGTGGGAGAACACAAACCCAGCATTGGCGTTAGCCGTGATCGTGACCAGGCTGTCAGCCGGGTGGCTGGTCGTACCTGCCGGATCTACCGTACCCGCACCAGCCGGGAAGACCTGGGTGGTCAACTCGAAGGTAGTGGGATTGGTGTTATCGACAAAGGACGCCACCACGTAGTGGTTGCGATCCATCGTCAAAGTCAGCATGGTCTGACTGCCACGGTTGATACCGTTGACAA